>JADFKB010000149.1 GCA_022565155.1 Chloroflexota bacterium
GAGTTCCGGCGTCGGCCTGGATCAGCGTAACGTTATCCCAGCCGCGGCGCTGCGCCTTTCTCCGCGCCTTCGCCAGCATGCCCTGTGAATAATCCAGGCCGATGAGGAGGCCCTGAGGGCTGATGCCCTCGTGAATGTACGGGAAGTTCAGCCCGGTTCCGCAAGCGAGGTCGAATACGACATCGCCGGGGCTGAGCCGCAGCTGCGCAACCGCCTCCCTGCGAGCACTGCCGGATCCGGCGGACCCAACGTCATAGAGCGGCGAGATGATGTCGTACCAACTCATCGTTCCTCATTCCTAGCGCTGTTAGCAGCCTCGCCTCGTTCCACAGTGAGGATGCGTTGCCAGCCGGAAAAGCCCTTGAGCCGAACCTTTCGCGAAGGCCCGAATCGCCAGCCGGCTGGCGGGTCGAGGAGAGATCGAAACTCCTCAGACACAGCGATCTCACCGCCGTCCGCACGCCCCATAATCCGGGCAGCCATGATCACCGTTTGGCCATAGTAGTCGGCATCCTCCACGATCACTTCGCCTGCGTGCAGCCCAATGCGAACAGGCAGCTTCGCGTCGGTATCGTCATCGTCAGAGGACTGTATGTCTACAGCGCAGGCGAGCGCGGGCCCGGGCTCGGCAAAGGCCGCCATCACCCCGTCACCAAGCCGTTTTACGGCGTAGCCAGCGTGACGCTGGACGAGTTGCTGTTGCCGGCCGAGCTCGGTCAGCATCACCGCCTGTGCCGATTCTTCGCCAATCTGTCCGATTAGTTGCGTCGAGTCCTGAACATCTGTGAAGAGGATCGTTACGCTCCCTGTCGGGATGGCCTGGGCTGCAGCGGGGTTCCCCCGGCTATCGACAAGTTGCGATGGCGGCGCGTCAGCCTCATCTCCTATGCCCAGTTCGAGGAACGCCTGCTTGCAGGCAAGCGCACAGAAGTAGTACGTGCGGCCCCTCACCCAAGCGGTTGCCGCTGGCTGCCGCTCATCCACATACATATTGCAGACTGGGTCCATCGCCATCGTTGCCTTCTGTCCTCTCCTGGCCCTTCAAGTATAAGTCTTAGGTTACATTGAGAAAGAAACGGCTAAGAAGACTCAGACCTCTCGATCATTGCCTTGACCCTCGGGATGACCAGGCGAGGCATCAGCCACCTACTTATGGGAAACGCCAGGAGGATCAGCAGGCGGATCGGAGCGAATTTGGATCTGAGATCTCTAATCATGGTGACGTTAGTAACTCCATTCTCTCCCTCAAACGTCACATCGACCTTATCGATATACAACCCTGAGTACGCGTCCTCATGCGGGCAGAAACGACTGCCGGGCTCGTGCTCGACCACCGTTACGTTGATCGGGGCCGTCAATGGGCCTAGGCCGAAGCGGACAACGATGGAAGACCCCTCCTCGGGCCAGCTAGGATCGGCAGATTCTAGCCGTCGATAAAAGGGGACGAATGATAGCCACCTGTCAGAAGCGGACAGGATCTCATAAACGGCCTCCACCGGAGCTTCAACCCGGAACCGGTATGTGTACTTCACGGCGTCGCTCCTTCTATCAGCGGCCCGAATACATACGCCTGTGCGTTCACGAGCGGGAGAAACCGCCCCGTGCGCTCCATATAGGCCCGGTACTGGTCGCCAAATTCGTCCACCATGAGCGCCTCTTCCTCGCCGACTCTGGCGACACACAATATGCTGGTTCCCAGCCCGGCCAGTCCAATGACCCAGTTAGCCGACAGAAGAAAGGAGGCGAGTGACTGTAGAAAGATCGCGGTGTACATCGGGTGTCGAACCGAGTGATAGGGTCCGCTGGAAACTAGCGTGTGCTCTTCTTTGGTCACCAGCGCCAGGGACCAGTTCTTCCCCAGCGCATGATGAGTCCAGAGGAACAGAGGTAGACTGGCGGCGCCCAGCCCAACGCCAACCCAGCGTGACCATGTGGGCGTTGGCAACGTAGCCCACCTCGTCCGCTGGGGCGCAAAGACGTAGACGAACCCCGCGATCGTCCCCAGCACATTGATAAACGCTAGCAGAGGCAACGCGAACCGCTCTTCCCGGGTTCTTGAGATCGTTTGATCTGACTGGCCACCCCGCCGCATGTAGTACGAGCGGACGAGCACGACCAGTACATACAGCGTGCTTAAGATGACCCTAAAGCCTAGTTGGCTCTCATGCTTACCAGTCCCGGTCTTGAGCTGCTTCATGGTGTCTACGCCCCTATGTTCTGAGAGCAGATGATCGCTACTTGTTCGCCAGCTGGTACAGCTCTAGCAGCTCACCGATCACCTGCTCGTCCCGGCCGTCCTTGACGCCCTCGATGACGCAGGTGTGGAGGTGGCCGTCCAGCAGCAGCCTCTCTAGCTTCTCGATAGCGCGGCGGACGGCGTACGTCTGCTTCAGCACATCGACGCAGTAGGTGTCCTCTTCGATCATGCGTCGGATGCCGCCCAGGTGCCCTTCGATGTAGTTGAGGCGTTTCAGCGCCTCCTTGCTCGTGGTGGCTTGCATTGCTTGCTCCTTACCCATACCCCCTGGGTAGGGGTATACAACTATGGTAACGGCTCGCCGGCAGCCTGTCAAGAACTGCCGGCGCAGTCCCGTAACGGCGACTTCCCCATCGAAAGCGGGTTCTGAAGCGGATACGTCGTCGGCCCTCGAATGCGGACGTAGAGGCGACCTTCAGGTCGCCACCGGCGTTGCTACCGGAACGTTTCTCGCGGCGATTCGTTTAAGATAGCAGATGTTGTTTGGAAGAAACGGACATCGAAGCGGCCCGGCGCTCGTCCTTAGCGGCGGCGGCTCTATGGGCGCGCTCCAGGCCGGCATCCTGCGCGTGCTGATTGCGCGCGGGCTGCAACCATCCCGCATCGTCGGTACCAGCGTGGGTGCCCTGAACGGCGCCTTCCTCGCCTTCCATCCGGGCGAAGAGGGGTTGGAGCGGCTGGCCCAGGCGTGGCGCGCGCTGGGGAACGAACGCTACATCCGCGCCAACCCGGTGCGCGTCGCCTACCGCCTCGCCTCTCGCCAGCGCTGCCTCTTCAGCAACGACTTCCTGGGGGAGCTGATCGCTGAGCATATGGTCGAAGACGACTTCGCCGCCGCCCGCGTGCCGCTCCACGTGACGGCGACTAACTTAACTACCGGCAAGAAGCGCGTGTTCAGCGAAGGCCCGATCTCCCAGGCCGTGCTCGCCTCCACGGCCATCCCCGGCGTCTTCGCCCCGATCGAGATCGACGGTGAGAGCTATATCGACGGCGGAGTCGTAGCGCATCTCGACTTGGACACGGCGGTAGACGAGGGCAGCAAGGAGATCCTTGCTATCGATCTGTCGCATTGCTTCGAGGAGACGGAGCCCAAGAGCGCTATCGGCGTGATCAGCCGCACCGTCGACATCGTGATGCGCGATCACGTCGAGCGCGACATGGCCCGGCTCCGGCGCAAGGCGCGGATCACGCTGATCCAGCCCGAGATCCGCGAAGGCCACGGCGTCGGCGACCTCAGCCAGGCGACGCGACTGCTGGAGCTGGGCGAAACGCTCGCCGAGCAGTTCGCAGAACAGTGCTTCGATAGCCGCGGCCGGCTGCGTCCCGGCGTCGTCTCCGCTACCCCGCCGCTGCCGGCAGAGCAGGCGTCCTAGCGGCTACCGCCCCTTGAACTGCGGCGGGCGCTTCTCCGCGAAGGCGCGCGGCCCCTCCCGCGAATCCTCGGTCGAGCGTACGATGGCCATCGCCTGGTTCGCGGCCTCCAGCGCCTCCTCGACGGTGCTGTCGTAGCTGCGATAGACCAGTTGCTTGGCGAGCTGGATCGCCACCGCTGGTCCCTCGACGATGCGCTGCGCCAGCTCCCGCGCCGCCGGCAGCAGCTCGCCGGCAGGGACAGCCTTCGACGCGTAGCCGATGCGCACCGCTTCCTCGGCGTCGAAGAAGTCGCCGGTCCAGATCAGCTCCAGTGCTTTCGCCAGCCCGACGATGCGCGGCAGGTAGTAGCAGCCGCCGTCGCCCGGTACCAGGCCGACCTTCACATACGCCATGGCGAAGCGCGCCGTCTCCGAGACGATGCGTATGTCGGCCATGCTGCACATATCCATGCCCGCGCCGACGGCCGCGCCGTTCACCGCCGCGATGTACGGCTTGTCCAGCAGCGCGACGGCGCGCGGCACGTAGTGGACGCTATCGCGCAGCCAGTGGCGGAAATCGGCGGCGGTCGTTGGACGGTCTGCGCCCTCTGTCTCTGCGCCTTCGCCGCCGCGCAGGTCGGCGCCGGAGCAGAAGCCCTTGCCCGCGCCGGTGACGATGACCGCGCTCACGGCCGAATCCAGCCGCGCGTCCTCCAAGGCCTGTGCCCACTCCTGGATCATGGTGGGCGTGAAGGCGTTCATACGCTCCGGCCGGTTCAGGGTGATCGTCGCGATACCGTCCGACGTCTCGTATAGGATCTGCTCGGAGTCCATCGATAAACCTCTCTCTATCGTTGCCGAGTCATCGCCCGGCTTCTCGAATGCATGATGAGCGAGGCAATTGTAGCAGACGGCGCCGCCCGCCACCGCCGCTCAGGGTGGAGGGACGTCTCCTCTGGACGATAGCGCCGCCGATGCTCTATTATTGAGTTTGGGCATTGTGCATGAGTTCACGTATACCGGAGTGCGGAGGTGCACCGTGAGTAGCGATACCCGCTGGACAGACGTCGACAAGATGCTGCAACCGGCTCCCAAGAGCCACGAGGAGCTGCACGAGCGCGCTGTCCAGGACATCGCCCAGGCGCGTTTCGAGTTTCCGACGCCGGAGCTGGCGTCGTATCGCACCTACGTCAACGTGCCGGAAGCGACGCTGCCTGTGACGAGTGAAACGGGCGACGAGCTGAAGCCGGACATCGTCGTCGTCGACACGCCGGGCAATATCCTCAAGATCCTGGCGCATGTCGAAACAGGCGAAACCGTCACCGAAGAGACCGCGAAAGAGACCTGGCTGCCGTTCTCGAAGCTGCCCGAAGCCGCCTTCTACCTCTACGTCCCAGTTGGCTATGGCGCCGCCGCCAAGCGTATCTGCAAGAAGCTGGGCATCGATGTCTACGGCTTCCGCACTTGGCGCTACGTGCCGCAGGGCGTGGAGATCAACGAAATCTCGGAGCCGCCGGAGATCCTCCACGCGCTCATGCCGCCCTTCGCCCGCAAGCTCATGCGCGGCCAGTAGCCGGCTGGAATCCCCGCGCGTAGCGGCGACCTTCAAGTCGCCACCGGGGT
>JADFKB010000150.1 GCA_022565155.1 Chloroflexota bacterium
GGCGCCCCAGGCGCGCTCCTGCACCTGGCGCAGCGACTCGCCGCCGGGCATCGGCACGTCGGCCACCTGATCGGAGCGCCAGGCGCGCAGGAAGTCGGGAAAGCGCTCCTGTAGCTCGCTAAGCGCCCGCCCTTCAGCCTCACCAACGTCCATCTCGATTAGCCCGTCCTCGGTCTGTACTTCCAGAGCGAGCGCCTGTGCCAGCGGCTGCGCGGTCGCCAGCGCGCGCTGGAGCGGGCTGGAGTAGACGGCGGCGATAATACCGTCAGTCCTGTCGGCAGCGAGACCGGCAGCCAGCGCCTGCGCCTGGGCGCGGCCGCGCTCGTTCAGCGGCACGTCCTCCCGGCCGAGCGCGATCCGCTCCGCGTTGCGGTCGGTCTCGCCGTGGCGGATCAGGAGCAGGCGCACGCTACACCTGGAACCTTCCGCGCGTCCGCCAGGCCACCCGTGCTGGCGAGCCGCCGGCCAGCACCAGCCTGCGCCGGTGAATGCGAGCCGCCTCGCCCATGCCGAGCGCCTTCACCACCTGGTCCGGCCGGCCAACGCCCGTCGCGTCGCAGCGCAGGCGCATCGATAGCCGAACTGTATCGCCGCACTGCTCTTCGACGCGAAGCTCCTGCACCAGCGGCCGCAGGTCATAGCGGCGCGTCTTCTCGCCTCGATGGTCCTCCCACGGCAAGCTATCCAGACGGAGGAATGAGCTGACGGCATCTTCGGTAGCCAGGACAGCCGGCGCGCCTTCGGCAATCGAAACGTCGACCCCGTACTCCGCCCAGCGGATCGCCGACGGCAGAGACGGCAAGCCGATGCCCACTTCGCGGCACTCCAGCGCCTCCAGTCCGGGCGGTAGGTGCGGCTGTACGTTCGTCACCATGTCATCGGGATCCATCCGGCGCGCCAGCACGACGTCCAGCAGTTCGGCCTCGCTCGTCATGCCCATCGGCAGACCCGCCGCCAGCGTCAGGCGCGGGTGAGGCCGGTTGCCTTGCGAGTACGATACGGCTGCGCCGGCGGCCTGGAACGCCTCGGTCCAGATGCGGCTCAGATCCAGGTGACCGATCTCTGCCGCCTCCGGCCCGCGCGCGAAACGCAGCCGCAGCCGCTGCGCCTTCTCCGAACGCTCCGGCGCGCCGGACTGAACATCGGTCACAAGCCAGTCTCCTCATCGACAGCTGTTCTCGTGATGACGACCTGGTCGATCTTGCGGTCGGTTACCGCCAACACGGTGATATGGAAGCCATCACGCGCAACCTTCTCGCCGGCCTCCGGCAGGTGGCCGAGCAGGCTCAGCACGTAGCCGGCGATGGTCTCATAGTCACCTTCTGGAATAGCCAATCCCAGATCATCCCGGGCCTCATGGACACCCATGCCGCCATCGACGCGGAACGTCCTATCGTCGATCGTTTCGAATTCACGCTCGGGCTGGCCCAGCTCGTCTACGACCGGGCCCACCATCTCTTCGAGCAGCAGCTCGAGCGTGACGATGCCAGCCGTGCCGGCGTACTCATCGGCGATGATGGCCAGCTGCTGGCGGCGCTCCCGCATCTCCACGAACAGCTCGCCGGCGAGCTTGGTCTCCGGCACGAAGTTCGCCGGCCGCATCAGCCCATCGATAGGCGTTTCCGGACCGGCGCGTCCCTGAGCCACCGCCCGCAGCACGTCCTTGATATAGATGACGCCGACGACGGTATCGAACGACTCACGGTAGACGGGAAAGCGGGTGTGCGGCGTCTCGTTGAAGGTTCGGTAGAAGTCAGCGATGGTCGCGCCCTCCTCCAGCCACACCACCTCGGTGCGCGGTACCATCAACTCGTTGACGCGCCGATCGTAGAAGCGGAACACCCGCTCCACCAGCGCCGCCTCCTCCTCGCTCACCGCGCCCTCCTCTGCGCCGATATCGACGAGCATACGCAGCTCCGCCTCCGTGACGGTGGGTGAGACCTCCGCGTCGCTACGCAGCAGCAGATGCGACAGCATGTTCGGGAAGGCCGCGAAGGCGATCGCCACCGGCCGCACTGCAAACGTGAACAGCTCCGTCGGCCGCGCGATGACGAGGGCGATGCGATCCGCCTCCTTCGCCGCCAGGACTTTGGGCGTCACCTCACCGAAGAGCGCAATGCCGCCGGTGACGATGACCGTGGCGAAGACGAGGCCCCAGCCGCCAGCCAGGTCGACCGCGAGTAGCCCGGCGGTGCTGGAGGCGACGACGACGAAGAGGTTTTGCAGCAGGACGATACTGGCAAAGAAGCGATCGTCGCGGGCGCGGATGCGCTCCAGCGCCTGGGCGCTCTTGTTCCCTTCCCCGGCCAGGTGGCGAATGCGGATGCGGCTGGCGCCGACGATGGCGATCTCGACTGTGTTCACCAGCGCATAGCCAGCAACGCTGCCGGCGAGCAGCACCAGGCTCCACGGCACGTTCAGGGGCGCGTTCAGCCCGCCTTCAGCGTCACCTGCCTGCAGGAGGAGCAAGAGGATTGGGGCGGGCAGTGTTGATAGTACGGCGATCACACCTTGGCCTTGAGGCCGAACCGATTCGGCCCGTGCCGGAGCCTACTGAGGATCATACGCAGCCGGCGCTGCGCTGTCAAAGCGGCGGCGGCGCTCTTGCTAGGGATTCCCTGTTATGTTAGGGTAGCGCCAGACGTGGTGGTGGGCTGAGCAGGAAAGGGAAGCAGTGCCAAAGCTGTCGCGTCTGCCTCTGTCCAAGCTCCTCATCGCGCTCGCTCTCCTACTCGCCGGCTATTTCACCCTTGCGGCTGTTGGCGACACGGTCTTCTCCCAGCGTGTGGATCGAGACGAGCAGGAGTTGCAGCGGGAGGTCGCCGAACTGCGCACCGACAGGGCAAGGCTGGAGGCCATACGTGATTACCTCTACACTGACGAGTACATCGAAGGCGCGGCGCGCAGGCTGCTGGGCCTCGTCCGAGAGGGCGAGACGCTCGTCATCGTTTCATCCAGCGTCACGCCCACTCCCGCTGCCGAAGACGACGCTGAAATACCCTATCGCACGTGGTGGGAACAGCTTTACGGGCCTTAGTGCAGTAAGAACAGAAGGGCTGGCTTCCGCTCCATCTCATGGCCAGCAAACCAGCCGCAGCGTCTCTGCATAAGCCAGGCCGCTCGCTGCAGATGCGAGTGCGACGCTTCATCGTCGAACGTCAGTTGGTCGCGGCTGGCGAGCGCGTGCTCGTCGGCGTCTCCGGCGGCCCTGATTCCACCTGCCTGCTGGTGACGCTGGCGGCGCTCCAACGCTCGTTGGGCATCGACCTCCATGCGGCCTACTTCGACCACGGGCTGCGCGGCAAGCGCGCCGCCGCCCGCGAAGAGCGCTTCGTCCGCAACCTCAGCGACGCTCTGAACGTGCCGCTGCACTGCGGATCGGGTGATGTGCGCGCCCACGCCGCCTCGAAGCGCCGCTCTATCGAGGAGGCGGCGCGCGAGTTGCGCTATCGCTTCTTCGCCGGCGTCGCCGCCGACGCCTGCTGCGGCGCGGTTGCCACCGGCCACACGAAAGACGACCAGGCGGAGACGGTGCTGCTGCATCTGGTGCGCGGCAGCGGGCTGCGTGGCCTCGCCGCCATGTCGCCCTCGTCGCCGTGGCCGCTGCGCGCTACCGATCCGCCGCGGCTGATTCGGCCGCTGCTCGCAGTTACTCGCGAGGAGACCGAAGCCTGCTGCCGGCAGGCGGCGATCGAACCGATGCAGGATCCTTCCAACCGCTCGCGCGCCCACTTGCGGAACCGTATCCGCAGCGAGTTGACGCCGCTGCTGCGTCGTTACAACCCACGCATCGATGACGCGCTCGCCCGCCTGGCGGAATCAGCAGCGGCGGACATCGAGCTGCTCGAGTCGTTGGCCGCCGATGCACTGACACCGGATGAGAGGACGACCGGCCCGATTCGCATTGCCAGGAAGCGGCTGGCTGCGCTGCCGGAATCGCTCCGGCGCCACGCCGTCCGCCTCGCCGTCGCCCGCGCCCTCGGTGATGCTCGCGGGCTAAGCGATCGCCATGTGCGGGCGATCCTGCGCGCCGCCGCTGGGCCGACGGGCACGCAGCTCGACCTGCCGCGCGGCCTCCGTGCGCAGGTGACGCGCTCGTCGGTCGTACTCTCGACCGACGAGCCGTCCGCGCCCGAGCCGCTGCCGGAAGGCGTGGTAACGCTGGCCGTGCCGGGCAGCGCCCGCTTCGGCCCCTGGCGATTCCAGGCCCAGCTAACGCGGCGTCCCGCTGGCGATCTATCGAAAGCGACGGCGAAGGCGAAGGCGGGGGGCGCAAACGTCGCGCTGCTCGATGCCAGTGCCTGCGGTCCGTCACTCGAACTGCGCAGGCGCAAACGGGGCGATCGCTTCCATCCGCTCGGGATGCCAGTGCCAAAGAAGCTGCAGGACTTCTTCATCGACGCGCACGTCCCGAGAGCGGAGCGCGACGCCATTCCGCTCGTCTGCGGCGACCAGGGAATCGCCTGGGTGGTGACGCAGCGGCCGGCGGAGTGGGCGAAGGTGACGGCGAAGACGAAGCGTGTGCTCCGTATCCGCGCGACGCTGTCGCCACCTTGACACCGGCGTCGACTCGCGCTACCGTACTGCTGGACGGACAGACGTCCGCTCCGCCGGATTAGGTACAACCAGACCCGCGCTGTAGCAAAGCGTTGACAGGGCGGGTAATGGTGTGCGCACTTCGGTTTGCCTCATCTCTTGAGGCTTGGACCTTACCAGTTGAAGAACGACAGGAAGTGACGGGGAACCCGTAATGAACCTATACCCGGAAACGGGTGTTTGGTGAATTGAACGGAGAGTTTGATCCTGGCTCAGGATAAACGCTGGCGGCGTGCCTTATGCATGCAAGTCGAACGAGGTCTAGGGCTTCGGCTCTAGACCAGTGGCGGACGGGTGAGTAACACGTACGTAACCTATCCCGAAGTGGGGAATAACCCCGCGAAAGCGGGGCTAATACCGCATATGGTCGGCCGGTGGAACACGGTTGACCAAAGCCTTCGGGCGCTCTGGGAGGGGCGTGCGGCCGATTAGCTAGTTGGTGGGGTAACGGCTCACCAAGGCAACTATCGGTAGCTGGTCTGAGAGGACGGCCAGCCACACGGGGACTGAGACACGGCCCCGACTCCTACGGGAGGCAGCAGCAAGGAATTTTGCGCAATGGGCGAAAGCCTGACGCAGCAACGCCGCGTGGG
>JADFKB010000033.1 GCA_022565155.1 Chloroflexota bacterium
GATACGCCGCTGCCGCCCAGCCGCTGCCGCGTGACCAGCAGCGTCTCGCCGTCCGGCGACCAATGGATGGCGATCGGGCCCATTGACATATTCGACGCGATCGGCGTCGGCGGCGTGCGATCGACGAAGAGGTCGGTATCGGAGAGGACGCTGGCGACGTCCGAGGCGTCCGTGATCACTACCCGCTTGCGGTCGACGGTGTAGGCGAGGCGTTGGCCGTCAGGGGAGAGCGCCGGCGCGGCGTACTGCTCAACGCCGGCGACGAGTAGTTGCCGGAGGTCTGTCCCGTCCGGCCTCACGGTGTAGATGCTGCCTGCGATAGAGAACGCGATCGTCCCAGCGGCGGGCTGGGTCTGGGAAGGGCTTTGTGTGGCCTTCGGCGCTGATTCACCGCCCCCGCAGGCCGCGAAGGCGAGCGCCAGCACTGCGCTAATCAGAGTGGGGCCGCCAACCTTGATCATGGCGTCGTCTCTCTTGCTACTCCCCCGGCCGCAAGTCTAACACGCGAAGCTCCAGGCCACCCCGATTATCGGCGGAGAGGGTGTAGACGAGGTCGGCGCGGCCTCCCGCTTCGATGCCCTCGCCGCGCTGGCCAAACGCGATCGCTTGCCAGATCACTGGCCCATCGCGCAGCTTCAGCCGTAGGTGCGCGCCACCCCGGCCGACCTCGCGCCGCTCCGTCACCAGCACGCCGCGGCTGAGAAACACCGGCTGCGGGTTGCCCACGCCGTGAGGGGCCAGCTTCGCCAGCCAGCGGATCTCCTCGCTGCGCAGCTCCGATAGCGGCAGCTCAGCGTCGATGACGATCTCGGGCGTGAGATCTCTACCAGCCAGCTCTTCTTGGGCGCGGGACTGCAGACACTGCTTGATCGCAGGGAGATGTTCGTTCTTCGCCGTGAAGCCGGCCGCCATCCGGTGGCCGCCGAAGCGTACGAACAGGTTTTTCGGGCACGCGCGCAACGCCGCTGTGATGTCGAAGCCCGTGATGCTGCGGGCGCTGGCGCGGCTCTCTGTCTCGCTGCGCTGGTAGATGACCGCCGGCCGATGATAGGCGTCCGCGAGCCGGGCGGCGACGAGCCCGACGATGCCGGCGGGCAGCTCTTCGTGGCCGAGCATGAGCAGCGGCGCGTCGGCATCGTCCGCGATCAGTTCGTTGGCCAGCGCCATCGCAGCTTCGGTCGCCTGCTGGCGCTCTCGATTCAGACTATGGAGTTGGCTGGCCAGCTCCTGCGCTTCGTCTTCGTCGCGGCTGACCAGTAGGTCGAATGCAAGGCGCGCGTGAGCCATGCGGCCAGCGGCGTTCAACCGCGGCCCGATAGTAAAGCCGATCGTCTCCGTATCGACGTGCGCGGGGTCGCTGCCGGAAATTGCGAGCAGCGCGCGCAGGCCTGGCCGCTTCGTCCGCGCGATGGCGGAGAGGCCATCACGGAGCAGCGCGCGGTTGCCGGGCGTCAGCGGCGCCAGGTCGCAAACGGTGGCGAGCGCGACGAGCTCCAGCATCGCCTGCGTATCGGCGGGCCGATCCAGCGCCTCATGCAGCGCCAGCAGGACGTAGTAGGCGACGCCACAGGCAGCCGGCTCTTCGATCACGGCGGGGTCGCGCTTCGGGTTGACGATTGCGTTCGCGCCGGGCAGCGTCTCCGGCACGGTGTGGTGGTCGAGGACGATGACGTCCATGCCGTGGCCGCGAGCGGTGGCGATCTCATCGCGAGAGCTGGTGCCGCAGTCGGCGGTGACGAGCAGCGTCGCGCCCAGCCCGTGGAGCGATTCGACAGCGTCGTTGTTGAGACCGTAGCCCTCGCTATCGCGATGCGGGATGTAGGGGATCGGCCGCGCGCCGAGCGCCGTCAGGCTCTCCGTGAGCAGGGCAGCGGCGGTGACGCCATCGACATCGAAGTCACCGAAGACGGCGACGGTCTCGCCGGCGCGGCAGGCCTGGGCTAGGCGCTCGGCGGCGATCTCGAGGTCAGGCAGCGGGATCGGCGTTGTTGCGGGCGCAGCCTGGAAGAACGCCTGCGCCGCCTCGGCCGTCGTCACGCCGCGATACGCCAGCAGCCGGCCGATCAGGGGCGGCCAGTCGCCGGCCGGTGTATTTTCCGGTTCCTCGCACACGCGCCAGCGCTTGGCTGGTGTCGTCGTGACAGTAGTGCTACTTGCCATCAGGCTACAGTTAGTTCAGAGGGCGGGATGTGGCGTGGTAGATGTGGGAGATGGCGTGGATGATAAAGAACGTATCCAGCAGATCGGCCACCGGCGCCTCGATCTGGCCGAATCGTCGCTGCTGCTGGAGCTGATCTTCTGGCAGCTCCTGGATGAACTTCACCGCCGCTTCGTGCGCCGTCTTGAACGCCTCCATCAAGTCCGATTCGCTCAGGTCTGCTTTCGCCGCGACGGACTGCGCGTTCAGGTCATCGATGTTGACGCTGGCGACAACGTTCTGGCCTTCCGCGGATTGCGCAAGCGCGCCGACGAGCCCGGGCATCACCTCTGCCACGCCGGTCACGTGGGCGTAGAGCTGGCGGACGGTCCAGCCGCCCTCCTCGTCGTGAACGGTGTAACCCCAGTCGTCCGGGCCGAAGTTCGCAGTCGTCCGCTGTCCCTCGCGGATGATCATGCGGAAGCCGTCGATGAGTTCGTCACGTGTGGTCAAGGTAGGTTCCCTTTCTCTGCGTTCGCTGCTGGGTGAGTGGCGGCGTTGGCTTGGTCACGAAGCCGCTCCTCAGTCTACTCGTCCAGCCGCCGGAAGGCTACGGTCGCGTTGTGGCCGCCCAGCCCTATAGAGTTCGACATCGCCGCCCGCACCTCCACCTTCCGCGCAATGTTTGGCACGTAGTCCAGGTCGCAGTCGGGGTCGGGCGTTTCGTAGTTGATCGTGGGCGGAATGACGCCTTCGTGGATCGCTTTCACCGTCACCAGCGCCTCCAGCGCGCCCGCGCCGCCCATCAGGTGCCCGACCATCGACTTCGTTGAGCTGACGGCGAGCCGGTAGGCGTGCTCGCCGAAGACGGCCTTGATCGCCGCTGTTTCCACCTTGTCGTTGAGCGGCGTGCCGGTACCGTGGGCGTTGATGTAGTCGTACTCTTCCGCAGGCAGGCCGCTCTTGCGCAGAGCCATCGCCAGCGCGAGGGCGGGCCCGCGCGACGACGGGTGTGGCGCCTCCATGTCGTGGGCGTCATTGCTGGAGCCGTAGCCGATCACCTCCGCGTAGCAGCGGACGCCGCGCTCGCGGGCGGAGGCGAGGCTCTCCAGCACGAGCGCGGCCGCGCCCTCGCCGACGACGAAGCCGTTGCGATTGGCGTCGAACGGTTTGCAGGCCTTCGCCGGGTCTTCGTGATTCGCCAGGCCGCGCAGCGCCTGGAAGCCTGCCAAGTGTACGGGCAGGATCGGCTCGTCGCTGCCGCCGCTGATGACGACGCGCGCGTCGCCGCGCCGTATCGTCTCCATCGCCTCGCCGACGGCGGCGGTGCCGGTTGAGCATGCCGAGGTGGGGCAGAGGTTGGGGCCGCGCGCGCCGAGCGTGATCGCGATGTGGCCCGATGCGGCGTCCGGCAGCATGTGGGAGATGAGGAACGGGGTGACCCGGCGCGGGCCGCGGTCTCTGAGAACCCGCTCCTGCTCCAGGATCAGGTGGTAGCCGCCGCCGGCGGAGCCGAAGATCACCCCCACGTCGTCGGCGTTCGATTCGTCAACCACTAGCTCGGCGTCGGCAGTGGCTTCCAGCGCCGCTACGACGGCGTAACGGGACGGGACGGCCATTCGCCGCAGCTCCTTGCTGGGGATCACTTCCTCCGGGTGAAAGTCGCGCACTTCTCCGCCAATCTTCACCTCGAACGGAGTGGTGTCGAACTTCGTCAGGAGCGCGATGCCGGAGCGCCCGCTCGAAATCGCCGCCCATGCGGTCGCAACGTCGTTGCCGGCGGGGCAGACGGTGCCGAGACCAGTAACGACGACGCGCTGTTCGTCCGGCAGTGAGGAGAACGGGGGATACGAACCAGTCATGGCGCTGTGCCGGTGGCCGGTCTTGCGACCGGGCGCGCGCTGCGAACGGCAGCGCTGCGCAGGCGGCGCCTTGGCGATCTATGTCGGTCGCGGCGTCGACGGAGCGCGCCGTTCACGGCGTTCAGGTTCCGTTCTGTCGTCGCGGCGCCGCCTCCACCGGCACGGCGTGCGGGAGCGTCTCCGCCAGGCTGCGCAGAGAAGCGTCGGAAGCGTTTTCGGTTGCCAGCCCTTCCGTGTCGCCCTTGATGCGCCGCAGCAGGTTGGTCAGCGCCTGCCCCGGCCCGACTTCGACGAACGGGCCGGCGCCCTCGTTTGCCATGGCGATGACGCAGCGCGCCCACTGGACGGCGGCGCAGATCTGGTTGGAGAGCTCTTCGCGCACCTCTTCGGCCGTCGTCAGCAGCTTGGCTGAGATGTTCGAGACGAGGGGCGGGCTGGGGTTGCGGAAGGAGAGCCGTTCGCTGAAGCGCGCCAGCTCGCGAGCGGCGTCGCGCATGAGCGGCGTATGGCTGGGAACGCTGATCGGCAGCCGCCGCACGCGGCCGCCGCGTTCTTTGGCGGCTGACATGGCGTTCTCCAGCGAGGCCGTGTCGCCGGAGATCACCACCTGGCCGGGGCAGTTATGCACGGCGATGGCAACCGTGCCCTCGGAACTCGCCTCGCGGCAGATCTGATCGACGTCGTCGTCCTGCAGGCCGAGCACCGCCGCCAGGCCGCCCGGTCGATCCTTCGCCCAGTCCGCCATGATCCGGCCGCGCTTCTGCACCAGTCGCAGACCGTCGCTGAAGTCGAGCGCATCGGCGGCGACAGCGGCCGAGTACTGGCCGAGGCTATGGCCGGCGATGAGCGACGGCCATAGCCGGCGTCCCAGCTCCTCCAGCCGCTCCCGCAGGTAGGCGAGGTGAGCGATGCTGGTCGTCAACATCGCCGGCTGGGTGTTGACCGTGTCCTCCAGCTCCTCCTCGCTGCCTTCAAAGCAGAGGCGGGAGACATCGGTATCGAGCACGTCGTCGGCGTCCGAGAAGATCTGGCGGGCGGCCTTCGATAGCTGGGCGATGCGCTTGCCCATACCTTCGTGCTGCGAGCCCTGCCCGGGGAAGAGCAGTGCCAGGCCGCTACGCGGCGGTTCGCCGGCGTCTGTGTCTTTCTGACTTGACGTCTGCTGGAGCGTCACTGCGGGGCCTCCTTCGGGCTGCATAGAGCGGCCCGATTCGCATTCCAACTATAGCATAGGGAACGTCTGAGACCCGAACAACAGGGCGCGCGGCTACTCGTCGGGGGCGATCTCCGGCCACTCGAAGTCGTCGACGAAGACGGCCTCGGCGCCTTTGAGTTCGGGCACCTTTTCCGCCAGCAGCCGTTCGATGCCGAGGCGCATGGTGAGCATGCTCATGGGGCAGCCGTTGCACGAGCCGAGCATCTGGATGCGGGCGATCTTCTCGTCCGTCACCTCCAGCACGTTCACCTCACCGCCGTGGGAGTGGACGTAGGGGCGCATCTCATCGAGGACCTGGTCGACTCGCGTCTCCAGCTCTTCGATCGAGGAGTCCGCCGATTGCTTCACTGTCTTAGTCATCGTGTCTGCAGGGTATCACGCGCGGCAAGGAGTCTCAACGTCTGTCCATTCGCTACCATGTCTCCGTGAACGATCTCATCCGCCGCGCTCTCGATGTCAACCAGGCCTACCTGTCGCTTGGCAACGAACAGTTCGATGCGCACGGCGGCAGCTTCGTGCGCAACCGCGAGGTGCCGGAGATCCGTGACTCAAACCACGTGACGCGTATCACCGCGTCGTCTCCCGCCGAGATCGACCGACTGCTCGTCCGCGTCGAGCGTGAGTTCGCGGATATCCCGCACCGCGCCTACCACATCTACAGCGATACCCCACCCGCGATCGAGGCGCGGTTAGCATTGGAGGGCTATGAGCGGAACGATGCGCTCGTCATGCTCCTGGAAGGCGACTTAGCTGGCGAGGTGAAAGACCATGACATTCGCCTCGTCGGGGGCGAAGATAGCTGGCAGGCGTACCGAACGCTGCACATGGCCGGCTGGATTGCCTATCGGGAGGCGGCGGGCGAGGCAGACCCGGGCGCGGCAGGCGAGGCGATGTTCCGCTCGCGCCGCGCGAAATCGCCGCCGATGCGCTACTGGCTGGCACACGTCGACGGCGGGCCGACCGCCTACCTCGCATCGTGGGAGGGGCTGGACGGCGTTGGCCAGGTGGAGGATCTATATACGCAGCCGGAGTTCCGCCATCGCGGCCTCGCCACCGCGTTGATCCACCACTGCGTCGCCGACTGCCGGTCTCGTGGCGCCGGGCCGGTCGTCATCGTATGCGATCCGGACGGTACGCCGAAGCAGATGTACGCGGCGATGGGGTTCCGGCCGGTAGCCATCAAGCGCAGCTATTGGAAGAAATTCGGGCCGCAGCGCGGCATATTGTCCTAGATTGGACATAAGCGCTGGCCACTAGCACCTCCGGCGCTGCTATAATAGCGGTGCCTCTATCGTCATTATTGAGCAGATGTTTACTCACCTTCACCTTCATACGGAATACAGCCTGCTGGACGGGCTCTCCCGCATCCCGCGACTTCTCGATCGGGCGAAGGAGCTGGGACAGGAGGCCTGCGCCATCACCGACCACGGCGCGCTCTACGGCGTCATCGACTTCTACCAGGAGGCGCGGAAGCGTGATATGCGGCCGATCATCGGAATTGAAGCCTATACCACGCGCGGCGACCGCCGTTCGCGCGACCCGAAAGACAAATCGCCCTACCATCTGACGCTGCTGGCGCGGAACCGGCAGGGCTACAGCAACCTGCTGCAGTTGGCGACGAAGGCGCATCTGGAGGGCCACTACTACAAGCCGCGCATGGATCGGGAGTTGCTGGAGCAGTACGGCGAAGGGATCATCGCGCTCTCCGGCTGCAACTCCGGCGAGATGCACAGGCTGCTCATGGACGGTCGCCGCGACGATGCTCTGGAGCTGGCGAGCTGGAGCCGTGAAGTCTTCGACGGCTACTACTTCGAGATTATGGAGAACGGCCTGCCGGACGTGACAGCGGTGAACAAGCAGCTCGTCGAGCTGTCGCGCGAGACGGCGATACCGCTCGTTGCCACCGTCGATAGCCACTACATCTATCCGGATGACGCGCCCGACCACGATGTCCTCCTCTGCATCGGCACGAACACGTCGGTGCTGGACGAGAAACGCATGCGCATGAACGCCCCGGTCTACTACGTGCAGTCGGAGGCTGAGGTGCGGGCGCGCTTCGCGGAGCTGCCGGAGGCGGTCGATAACACCCAGCGCATCGCGGAGGCGTGCGACGTGACATTGGAGTTCGGCCGGCTGCACCTGCCGGACGCAGACCTGCCGGAGGGCGTCAGCGCCGACGAGCACCTGGCGAACCTCGCTACGGCAGGTCTGGAGCGGCGCTACCAGCCGGTGACAGAAGATGCGCGCCGCCGCCTCCAGTACGAGCTGGACGTGGTGCGGGAGACCGGCTTCACCAACTACTTCCTCGTCGTCAATGAGGTCGCCCAGTTCGCCAGGCAAGCCCGCATCGCCATGGGCGTGCGCGGCTCGGCCGCCGCCAGCCTCATCCTCTACTGCCTCGACGTGACGAGCGTCGACCCGCTCGCCTATGGCCTCGTCTTCGAACGCTTTCTTAACGTTGAGCGGCGGGAGATGCCGGATGTCGACTTCGATTTCGCCGACGACCGGCGCGACGAGGTGTTCCGCTTCGCCGCCGAGAAGTACGGGACGGATCGTGTCGCCCAGATCATCACCTTCGGAACGCTGGGCGCGAAGGCGGCCGTGCGCGACGTCGGCCGCGCGCTCGGCATGAGCTACGGCGACACCGACCGCATCGCGCGGATGATACCCAGCGCGCTCGGCATGAGCATCGAAAAGGCGCTGGACGAAAACCCGGAGTTGAACGCGGCGTACGAGACGGACGAGCAGGTGCGTCGATTGGTCGATACGGCACGTCGGCTGGAGGGCGTCGCCCGCCACGCCAGCACCCACGCCGCCGGCCTCGTCATCTCGCGCGAGCCGCTAGTGGAGAACGTGCCGTTGCAGCGGCCGCCGCGCGCCGACAGCGATCAGACCGTCGCCGTGCCGACGACGCAGTTCGCGATGAACCAGTTGGCGGAGATCGGCCTGCTGAAGCTCGACCTGCTGGGGTTGTCGAATCTGACCATCTTGGAACGAGCGGTGGCGCTGATTCGCGAAACGCATGGCGTCGGAATCGATTTACAGCAACTACCAGACGGCGACGCCAAGACGTTCGAGATGCTCTCGGCGGGCGAGACGTTCGGCGTATTCCAGCTTGAGTCGGCCGGCATGCGCCGCTCGATCCAGGAGCTAAAGCCGACGACCATCGCCGACCTGGCGGCGATGGTCGCACTCTACCGCCCCGGGCCGATGCAGCACATCCCGACGTTCTGCCGCGCCAAGAACGGCCTGCAGAAGATCGTCTACCCCCACGCCGACCTGGCCGAGCTGCTGGACGAGACGTACGGCGTCATCACCTACCAAGACCAGGTGCTGCTGATCGCGCAGAAGTTCGCCAACTATACGCTGGGCGAGGCGGACGTCATGCGCAAGGCGATGGGCAAGAAGATCCCGGAGGTGATGCACGCCGAGCGCGAGCACTTTGTCAGGGGCGCCAAGCGCAACGGCTACTCCGAAGGCGAGGCGCAGGAGATCTTCGAGCTGATCTTGCCGTTTGCGGGGTATGCGTTCAACAAGGCGCACGCCGTCTGCTACGCGACGATCGCCTACCAGACGGCCTACCTGAAGGCGCACTACCCGGCCGAGTACATGGTGGCCGTGCTCGCGCTGGCGGGCAGCCACCCGGCGGGCAGCCAGTCGCGCATCGCTGCGGCCAACGCCGAGTGCGCAAGGCTCGGCATCGCCGTCCTGCCGCCATCCGTAAACGAGAGCCGTCCGAACTTCGCGCCGGGCGACCGTGTCAAGGATAGACCGTCGATCCGATTCGGCCTCCAGCAGATCAAGAACGTCGGCGCAGCAGCGGCGGAGAGCGTCGTCGCCGAGCGCGAGGAGAACGGGCCGTTCGCGTCGATCGAGGACTTCTGCCGGCGCATCGATGTCAAAGCCGTGAACAAGCGGGCGCTGGAGAGCCTCTCGAAGTCGGGCGCGCTGGACGCGTTCGGCGATCGGGGTACGCTGCTCGCGAACCTGGACCGGCTGGTGTCGCTGGCGCAGCGCGAGCAGAAGATGCGGGAGACCGGGCAATCGACGATGTTCGATCTCTTTGGCGACGAGGTGGCGACGCCGATGCCGGCGTTGCAGCTGGACGAGATGGCGGTGGATCGCGCGGAGGAGTTGGCCTGGGAGAAGGAGCTGCTGGGCGTGTATGTGTCCGAGCACCCGTTCCAGGCGGCGGCCTCCGTGCTCTCGCCGCACGTGACGGCGGTCTGCGCGGAGCTCGCCGGCGAGCTGTCATCACAGTCTTACGGTGGCGGGGCGCGTAGTGGCGAGGCGGACGGTGACGGTGACACGGCGAACGGCTCGCCGCTGATGAACGGCCTGCCGCCCAAAGGCCGGTTGGCGACGCTGGCCGGCATGGTCGGCAACACCCGCCGCCTCTACACTCGCGATAGCCGCCCGTTCTGCGCGGCAGAGATCGAAGACCTCTCCGGCATGGCAGAGGTCACCGTCTGGCCGGAGCTGTTCGAGCGCACGCAGGACATCTGGATCGAGGGCAACATCGTCCTGCTGGAGGTGCGCATCAAAGACCGCAACGGTCGGCTGCAGGTCTCCGTCCAGAAGGTGGAACGGTACCAGCCGCTGACCGGTTCGTCCGACGATGATGCGTCCGTCAGGTTCGTCCCGCCCGCCTGGCTGACGAAGGCGCAGGAACAAGGAACCGGGAACGGGGAACAAACGGGCAGGAAGGGGGAACCAGGGGATGGTCCTCAGGCAACGCCAGAGAACGGCGCTCCACGCTCTCAGACCAACAGGCCTGCGGACGAGTCTTCCGTCTCTGATTCCTCGAACCTCGAACCTCGAACCTCGAACCCCGAACCTGCACCCCCGCCCGCCGTGGCCACCGCGACCCGCGCCTCCCTGCGCATCTCGCTGCGGGAGACGGACGACGAAGACGCCGACCGCGACCGGCTGGAGCGCATGCTCGCCACCCTGCGCGACTTCCCCGGCGATGACGAGGTGCGCCTGACGATCGAGACGCCGGACGGGGGTTCGCACTCCGCCGTGCTGGGCAAGGTGCGCGTCCGCGTCTGCCCGGAGCTCACGTCGCTGCTCACCGATCTGCTCGCAGCCGCCGGCAGCGTGGAGGCGGTGGGGGCGGGGTAGTAGCCGCACTTCTTCAACGAGGTTATACTCCTATCTGTCATGGCGGCCTCTGCCGTAGTCCGAGAATCGCAGATCGAGGATGTTCTCGCCTCGTTTCCTCCCATTGCCCAGCGCACGCTCGGGTTAAGTGAATCTCCTCAACTTGTTGCGCGCCAGATGATTGTTCCATCGGGCCGACTCGATCTGCTGTACGCCACGGGGCAAACGCTGACACTGGTGGAGTTGAAGGTAGAGAAAGCAACATCAGAATTCGTCGAGCAGATCTATCGCTATGCTAATGATCTGAAAGGCCTTCAGGCCCAGGCTAAACTCGTAGCAGCTCCAATCGATCTCGTTCTGCTCTGCCCAGCCTTCCGGCGCGACGCCATCCGAGCATGTGCAGCCGCAGGCGTTCAGGCGACCACTTATTCGCCGGACGACGTGCTTGCTGAGTACTTCAGGTCGTTGCGGCCGCTTGCAGAACTGATCGAGCTTCGTCCAATCGACCTTGGTGTGTGGAACATCCACTTGATCCACAGAGCTCTGTACGAGTTGACGTCTGCGAAGACGGCGAAGGCGATCGCCCCGAAGATCGATTTGTCAGACAAGACCGTCGCTAATCATCTGAGTTTTGCACTGCAACTGAAGCTCGTTGAGCGGGAAGGCACCCGATTCGGTTTGAGTGAACTCGGAAGCGAATACGTGGACGCTCGTAACCACGACATGCCAGTGGAGTATCTGTCAGAGACGCAAGCGGCGGTATTGCGGGGCTTTATCGTAAAAGACCCGTTTGCCAGCCCGACAATCTTCGGCATTTTCTCAATGGTCGAAGTTATCTTCAACCTCGCGCGAAACGGCTACCCCGTTCCTCGCGAGTTGGTCACCTCGCACTATCGGGAAGTGACTGGCAAGCTGTTCGAGTGGTCGGCGGAGAAGACAGCCTATCATGGCACGCGGATGTATTCAAACTACGCCATAGAATTGGGGCTCCTTGGCCGCTCAGGTGATGCGCTGTATCTCACGCCGGACGGGATTCGCTTCATTTTGCTCCTTCAGCTCCACAAGAGTTTGAAAATGATCGATGTTGTGGGCCTCGAGCGGGCCAAACCGTAGACTTGCTAAGGAGGTAATCATGGTGCAGCAAGCGGCTTACGTTGAGACGGACCTTGAAGGACAAGATCCTGGCGGTTTTGTAGTGCTGAACGTGGATGCGGCGATGGTGAACCCTTATCAAACTTTAGACGACGGCCATGGTGCGTACTATCGAACATTGGAGGCGGCACGGGAGGCCTGTCAGCGCTTTCGAGAAGAGTCCGGCAACGATGAGATATATATTTACGCCCTCATGGGTGTTACGGAGGCACTTACGCATCGCCCAACCGCATTCTTGCTTGAGCATGACTAACATTTTCCTTCTCCTCTTGCCCGCTCCTCCAGTACCCCGTATGCTGCACGAGTTGTGGACTGGCGCAAACGATACGCCGATAAGCTGAGGACGCCCGAAGAGGCCGTCGCGGACGTCGCCTCCGGCCAGGCGATCACGGTCGGGATGCTGGACGGCATGCCGCCGTCCGTCTGCCGCGCGCTGAGCAATCGAGCGGCCGAGCTGGAGGACGTCAGCGTCTTCCACTTCGTCGGCGCCTACGCCTGGTTCAGCTTCAACGAAGGCCGTTCGTTTCGCCAGATTACGCCGTTCACGACCAACGTCGACCGCGCCGCCGTGCGCGAGGGCGCGGTCGAGTACCTGCCGGCCGCGATGTGGCGCAGCGGTCGCCTGCCTTACGGCGCCGGGCCGTTCGACTACCACCTCTGTATCGTCTCGCCGCCGGACGCCGACGGCTGGTGCTCGTTCGGCAGCTCCGTCTGGATGAACCCGACGTTCGCCGACAACAGCCGTGTCATCATCGCGGAGGTGGACGAACGAGCGATCCGCACGGCCGGCGGGAATCGCATCCACGTCGACCGCATCGAGCGGCTGGTGGACCCCGACCCTACAATCAGCGCTAAGGTGCGCGCCGCGATGACCCGCGCCCAAGATCGCACGGAGGAGGAGACCGCCGCGGCAGAGGTGATCTGCACTCTGGTGGGCTTGGAGCTGGTGCGCGACGGCGACACCGTCCAGATCGGCGCCGGCGCGATCTCGGCGGCGCTCGCTCCGTACCTGGCGCATCGCAGGGAGTTGGGCATCCATACCGAGCTGCTGCCCGGCGGGTTGACGGAGCTTGTCGAACAGGGCGTCGTCACGGGCGAGCACAAGGTGACGCATCCGGGCAAGGTCGTCGCGACCGGCGCGGCGCTGATCCCGCGCGAGGAGCTGGACTACATCGATGGCAACCCGACGTTTGAGCTGTACGACTTCACTTACACCGATGACTCGGACTTGCTCAATCAGGAGCCGCGCCTGGTGGCGGTGAACAACGCGATGCAGGTCGACCTGACCGGCCAGGTCAACAGCGAAGCCGTCGGGCCCTGGCCCTACACCGGCCCCGGCGGCCAAACGGCGTTCGCAACGGCCGCGGCTCACTCTGAGGACGGCCGCAGCGTCATCGTGCTGCCCTCGTCCTACCTGCGCGACGGCGAGCGCCGCTCTCGCATCGTCCTCTCGCTCGACGAAGGCGCGCCGGTGACGGTGCCGCGCAGCGCAGTCGATAACGTCGTCACGGAATGGGGCATCGCCACGCTGCGCGGCAAGACGATCCGCCAGCGCATCGGCGAGCTGCTCGCCGTCGCCCACCCGGATTGCCAGCCACAGCTCAAAGAAGACGTGGCTCGCCTCTACGGCTGGCGCTACTAGCCACTTGCGCCGCCCTGCCACATTGGCTATCAATAGCCTCGCGCCCCCGAAGGCGGGGTGGCGTTATCGTTGTACAGGCTGGGTTATGCAATATAGCAGCTACGAGGAGGAGTCTAATGGGCAATAGATTACGGGATCGCGTGGCGATCGTGACCGGCGCCGGCCGGGGCATCGGCCGGGGCGAGGCGCTGCTGCTGGCAGCAGAAGGCGCGGCGGTTGTGATCAATGACTTCGGCGGCAGCTCGACCGGCGAGGGCGGCGAGCAGAGCCCTGCCGATGAGGTCGTCGCGGAGATCGAGGCGGCCGGCGGCAAGGCGGCGGCGAACTACGGCAACATCGCCGAATACAACACGGGCGAAGAGCTGGTGAAGCAAGCGGTCGATACGTTCGGCCGGCTGGACATCGTCGTCAACAACGCGGGGATTCTGCGCGACCGCATGGTCTTCAACATGACTGAGGCCGAATGGGACTCGGTGCTCGCCGTCCACCTGAAGGGCCACTTCAACCTGACGCGCGCAGCCTGCGTCGTCTTTCGACAGCAGCGCTCCGGCGTCATCGTCAACACCTCATCGGAGTCCGGTCTGGGGAACATGGGCCAGGCGAACTACGCTGCCGCCAAAGAGGGCATCGTCGGGCTGACGCGCACCACCGCCCGCGACATGGGACGCTACGGCGTTCGCTGCAACGCCATCCGGCCTCGCGCCGGCACGCGACTGACGATCAGCGACGACATGCGCGCGGCCGCCGAAAAGGGCGGCGCGGCGGGCATGCAGGTGTCGGCGCTGGAGGCCTTCGCGAAGGCAAACCCGCCCGAGGCGGTCGCGCCGCTCGTCGTCTGGCTCTGCTCTGACGAAGCGTCGGACGTGAACGGCCGCACCTTCCTTGTCGGCGGCACGCAGATCGGCCTCTACAGCGAACCGGAGATCGTCGCCAGCATCCGCGGCGAGGGCGTCTGGGACCTGGACCAGCTCTCGAAAGACCTGCCGGAGCAGGTGACAAAGGGTCTCACCAACCAGTTTGCGCCTAAGGAAGAGGTGAAGGCGTAGGTTCTCTCAGTAGCGATCGAACCACAGCCGTCCGGCGTCAACGCCGGGCGGCTGTTTGCGTGACTGCATGGCAACGACTCGTAATACCAGCTACAGAGGGCCGTCACCAGATGCATTTGAGGCGCGCGTTGTTCGTTTGCCTGCCACCCGTGCGATGTACTGTCGCGCGGTATCCCAGGCGAAGATGAAGAACACCGCTGCAAATATCGCGATGATCTGCCCAACAGGGAAGTGGTAGCGAGGAAGCGGGTTGAAGTTGGCATAGAGCAACGTCCAGCCTAACGCCGCGACGATAAGTACCAGGCTGCCGCGGTTTCGGCGCAGTAGGCAAAGTCCTGCCCCGGCCAGCGCCATGAGACTGATCACCCGGAAGTAACGGTTCGCCAGTCCACTCCAGCGCCGTGCAGTATCGTCCGTCAGCGGCTGGGGGGATTCCAGTGTTTGCCCCGGGGCCGGGTGTTTCTGCATCAATACGATGGCGTCGGCATCCTCCGCGTATAGGTCACGCGTCGGCCCCGCTAAAAAGCCCGGGATCTCCCAGAAATGGGTGATATGGTATTGGATGCCACGGCGTATCGTTCTACTTTCGCCTTGCGTGCCAGCATCAGGGTCCAGCTGGCGGGCGATGAGGTCTGAGGCGTTAGACCGCAGAGGAATGAACTCGTGAAACTGGATGGCGTTGCGCACCGTCCATGGCGTGATCGCGAGGACGACTCCTACCACCATCAACGCTGAGTAGCGCGCTACCGTGCGCCAGGGGCGCACCATCAGCAGCCAGATCACCACCATCACGATCGCGAGGAAGACGCCCTCCGCCCGGACCATCGTTACTACTCCTGCCATGAAGCCGATCAACAGCACCTGCCACCACCTGCTATCGGGCTGCTGGATGGTCCAGATCAGTGTGAGTAGCAGCACGAGCATGAACATCATGGCGAACATTGTTTCTGTATAGACTAACGTGGCGAAGAAGATTTGACCGGGAAAGGCAGCCAACACCATGGCGGCTGCAAAGGCCGTTCGCCAGTCGAATAGACGTTTCGAGACGATGTACACGAGTATCACCGTGGCGCTGGCGATGACGATGTTCAGGCCTTTGGCAAGGAATAAGTGCCACCCAAACAACTTGTAAAGCACCGCCAATGTCATTGGGTAGGCGGGAGGCCACTGCGCAGTTTCGCCATGGCCCCATGGATCATGGTAACCGACGCCCATCGACAGTAGGTTGGCTACATTGTGATAGAAAACGCTGTCATCGAACCTGCCGTCGTTGGGGTCGATGTTGAGGTAGACGACCCAGGCGATCCGGAGCCCAACGGCGACCAAGAGCGCGAAGGCCAGCCACGGCAGGTCGGCGCGGGTGAGAAGCGGGGTAAGGGATGACGGCCAGCCTGGCAGGGAGCGCTGGGGTTCGGGTGCAACAGCCATACGCCGTCTACGGTACTGGCTTCTAGAATAATTAGTCAAGTCGCCAGACGGCGCATCCTAACCAGAAGCTTGGCGTGACCTTTTGCTATACGGCAAGCTATTCTAGATTGTGTGCCGTCGCAGCCAGCTTCAACCTTGACGTAACCCCGCCCGATCCGGCACCATGCTTTCGCACCTCAGGATGTGCAGTCGACTGTAGAGTATCGTTGCCAAATTTGAGCGAACGCTTACTAAGGAGTTTGCGCCATGGCTGAGGATTCCGCAGCGCCGCCAGTCGAGATGCCGCCCGAGCTGGCAGCACCGGCGAAAGCGGCTGGTTGGCCGGAGGACTTGGTGCTGGAGCTGCTCCAGAACGGAGCTTCGCCGGCCGATCTCATGCGTTACATGAGCATGGGTGTCACGGAGCTACAGGTGCGCCAGTTTATCGGCGCCCAGGGAGAAGGCGGCGGGCCGGCAGGGCCGCAGCTCACTCTGGCCTGGATGAACGTTCCGACCGAGTGGGGCATTCACGCCAAGCCGACGAAGCACGGCCTCACCCTAGACGCGATCAACATCGGCAAGTACGGCGATGTCCCTGACGTCTGGGAGTACCATTCAGAGATGCCGCGCGGCGCCGTGCCGGTCGCCGGCGTCGAATCGATGGGCTACACGGTCTACGAGAAGCAGGAGCTGTGGGCGGACAACGCCGCCCAGCTCTACGAAGAGGCGATCCAACGACGCTGGCGTCCGGCCACCGACATCGATTGGGCCTCGATCCAGCCGTTGCCAGATGATCTGGAGCGCGCGATCTGCCAGATCTGCACCCACCTGAGCGAGAAGGCGCAGTTAGAGGCGGATGTCCTGGCTGGCTGGGAGCCGGAGCTGAGCTACGGCTACCACGAGATAAAGCTCTACCTCTCCACCGTGATCTTTGAAGGCGCCCGCCACGCTGAGGTGTTCCGCAAGCGGGCGCTCTCCAACGGCGGCGGCCTGGGGCTGCAGAGCACCGGCTGGGGCTTCCGCTCCGTTACGGACGCTCGTAACTTCACGGAGATGGTGCTGATTCAGATGGTGGTGCAGGACAGCTTTACGCTGGGCCAGTACCAGTTTGGCGAGGCGTACGCGCCCTCTGCTGCTGAGAAGCGGATCTTCCGCCTGGCGATGCAGGACAAGGCGCGCCACATCGCCTACGGCATCGCCCACCTGAAGTACGTGCTGTTGCACAAGGCCGAGCGGCGAGGGGAGCTGGAGCACTACCTGGACAAAGGCGAGGCGATGCTGGTCGCGGACGACAAGGACGTCGCGACCCGCGAAGCGTTTGCGATCTTGCTGGCCGGCAGCAGCGAAAAGATCCAGCAGGGGCTAGAGATGTACGGTATGATGCGCACGCACCAGGTGCGCCAGTACCTGGGCCGGCTGCGCTGGGCCACGATCGAGCGGGAGGAGAAACTCAATCCGACGCTGCGATCATACATCCAGACGCCGGAAGAGGCGCCTGCGTAAGCGTTCATCTCTGCACGTAGGAACAGAACGAGCGATCATAGGAGGTTCCAATGCCGACGTTCCCATCCGTTGAGTGGATTGAAGCGGTCCGCGACCTGGTGAACAACGATGACGAGTTCAGGCGCCTGGGCACAATCGATACCAGCGTCGGCGTTAAGTACGGTGACCAGGTGTTCCAGATAACGTTCGAGGCGTTCGAGTGCGTCGGCGCGAAGGAGATCAGCGAGAGCGATCTGCGCGACGTCGATTTTTGGCTGGAGCTGCCGCCGGAGGGCTGGCAGGAGCTGCTGGAGAACATCAAGCAGAACGGCGCGGCCGACTTGCAGCACACGCTCAATACGATCGACCTCAACACGCCGGACGGCTTCGCTCGCTCGTTCGATGGCTACCGGCTGGACACGTTCCACCGCTTCAACCAGAGCCTCCAGCACTTCTTCGACGCTTCGGCCAAGATCGATACGCAGTTCGCCGTCGGCGCGGGCAGCAGCTAAGGATAGCCTTCACGAAAGGCGATACCCGACAGGCCGGGGCGATGCGCCTCGGACTGTCGGGTTTGTTTACGCCTTTTGACAGCGCCGCGCCGCCTTGCGACACTGTAGCGCAGGAGGCCGCAACATGAAGACGCTCTGGCTGCTGATCCGGCGCACGGTGCAGGAGTACGGCGACGATAACTGCTCGCACATGGCGGCGGCCATCTCCTACTACGTCCTCTTCTCGATCATTCCGCTGGCGATCTTCACCGTCTCGATCTTCGGCCTGGTGGTGCGCGATGCGGACCTGCAGCAAGACGTGGCGGACGAGATCGTCGACTTCCTCAACGTCGAGGCGGGCGTGCCGGTGTTCGAGGCCGACGAACAGGCGATCCAGGAGCGCTACGGCGCGGGTGCGCTGGCAGAAGTTGAGCAGGCACTCGAACGGCTCTCGGACGCGGAGGCCGAGCAGTTGGCTGCGGAGCTGGACGCCGGCGACACCGTCACCGTTGCCGGACGGATGCTCAGCTCGGACGAGCTAACCGTGCGCAGCGACAACGCCGTCACCGATGTGATTAAGGGAGTGTCGGGCGTGAGCGCGCCGCTGACGCTGGTCGGGCTTGTTGGCATGGCCTGGGCTGCTTCGGCGATGTTCGGCGCGATCCGCAAGTCGCTCAATATCGCCTGGGACACTGACACCCGTCGGCCCGTCGTCCAGCAGAAGCTGATCGATCTTGGCATGGTGCTCGGCCTCGGCGTGCTGATGGGGCTATCGGTCGCCAGCACCGGTGCGCTGCGGACGCTGCAGGCGCTAAGCGACGACAACCTGGGCCCGCTATCGGAAGGCACAGGCTTCTTCTGGACGGTGCTGCCGCTCTTCCTGCCGGCGATCTTCACGTTTACGGTCTTCATGCTCCTGTATCGCTACGTGCCGAACGTGAAGTCGCCATTCCGCGACGTCTGGCCCGGCGCGGTGCTGGCGACCGTCCTCTTCGAGGTGCTGAAGAACCTCTTCGCGCTCTACATCGCCAACTTCAGCAACTACTCCGGCGCGTACGGCGCGCTGGGCGGCATCCTGCTCTTTCTGCTCTGGACGTATCTGACTTCAAACATCCTGCTCATCGGCGCGGAGCTGGCGTCGGAGTACCCGCGCGTGCTGCGCGGCGACTACGATGAGCAGGAGGCGACGGCGGGCGGGCCACCACTGCGGGAGACGGTGCGACAAACGGTGCGCGGCCTGTTTCTGCCGCAGCGAGATGAGCCGGACGGGGATGAGCCGGAAGCTGATGGTGGAGACGATGTTTAGACAGGCGGGGGTTTCAACCCTCAGATCCTATAATGAACGCTGGTGGCGACCTGAAGGGCGCCACTACATTTCTTCGTTCTTCTCATGTGGGACAGGCTTTAGCCTGTCGCGTGGTGGCTGTCGTCGGTCGGGTTGAAACCCGACCCGCGAGGAGTATTAGGTATGCTACGATCGGCGGCGTAGAAGATGAGGAGGGCGCATGGTTTCCGTAGCTAAGGGCGAGATACAGGTCGGCTTAGACGTCGGCGGGCACGAGTACGAGATCACGCCGGATTTAGCGGCCGGCTACACCGCCGGAGTCGACGATGCCAATCCCTGGTACGCAGGCGATTCGCCGTTCGGCGGGCCGGTGGCGCCGGCGCTGATCCTGCACTCGGAGGTCTATCGCTTCGGCGGCTGGTACCTGCCGAACGTCTGGGGCAACCTGCACGCCCGCCAGGAATGGGACCTCTTCGCGCCGATGATGATCGGCGACACGGTGACGACGCACTCGACGATCATCGATCGTTACATCAAGCGCGGCCGCGACTACGTAGTCAACGAAGTGCAGGTCTTCGGCCAGTCCGGCTCGCTGCTCAGCCGCGGACGGACCCACCAGAGCTTCGTCCTGGACGAATCGAGGCAGGGGCTGGCCGTCGATAAGAACCGCGAGAAGTCATCAAAGCGCCGTTTCGAGGTCGGCGAAGGCGACGTTGAAGAGGAGCTACCGGCGCTAGAGAAGGCGGTGACGATCGAGATGTGCAAGGCGTTCTCGCCGGGCACCACCTATCACAACGATCGAGAGGCGGCGGCGAAGCTGGGCTTTCCAGACATCGTCGTTCAGGGGATGATGGCGGTCTGCTTCCTTTCCGAGCTGATGACGCTCCGGTTCGGCCAGGGCTGGTACGCAGGCGGCCGGATGTCCGTCAACCTGGTGAACGTCCTCTGGGGCGACGACGCCGGCGTCACCTGTCGCGGCGTGGTGCGCGAGTTCACGCAGGCGGGATCGCAACGCCGTGCCCACTGCGAGATCTGGGCGGAGAAGGCGGACGGCACAAAGGTCATCGCCGGCAGCGCCAGCGCGGTGGTGTAGGGCAAGAAGTCCGCAGCTTCGCGCTTCGACGGGCTCAGCATGGCGTATCGTGAGCTGCTCGCGCGCTGCGTAGCGCAGCCTCTCGCTATACTGTCACCCTGCGCATAGCAAAAGACGATTCTGTAAACCATGTGAATCTCGCTGAGAAACCGAGATTCTTCGCTAGCGCTCAGAATGACAGAGAGTGAGCGTCAGAATGATAGAGGGTGAACGGAGGAGAGCATGTATCGAATCGCGGTAATCGGAGGCGATGGCATCGGCCCCGAGGTGGTGCAGGAGGGCCTGAAGGTGCTGGAGGCCACCGCCGCTCGCACCGGCGTCAAGTACGAGCTGGAGCATTACGACCTGGGCGGCGATCGCTACCTGCGCACCGGCGAGGAGCTGCCAGACTCCGTGCTCGAGGAGCTGCGCGGCTTCGACGCGATCTACCTGGGCGCGGTCGGCCATCCGGAGGTGGCGCCCGGCATATTAGAGAAGAACCTGCTGCTGCGTATTCGATTCGAGCTGGACCAGTACATCAACCTGCGGCCGGTGAAGCTCTACCCCGGCGTCGAGACGCCGCTGGCGAACAAGGGGCCGGACGAGATCGATTTCGTCGTCGTCCGTGAGAACACGGAAGGGCTCTACAGCGGCATGGGCGGCATCCAGTACAAGGGCACGCCGCAAGAGGTCTCGACGCAGGTGCACATGACGACGCGATTCGGCGCTGAGCGGGCGATCCGCTACGCCTTCGACCTCTGCCGGAAGCGCAACCGCGACAAGAAGCTGCTGCTCTGCGCAAAGACGAACGTGCTCACCTATGTCCACGACACCTGGTTCCGCGCCTTCCACGAGGTGGGCGAGGCCGACTACCCGGACATCGAGCGCGACTACGCGCACGTGGACGCGACGACGATGTGGATGGTGAAGAACCCGGAGTGGTTCGATGTCATCGTCACGGAGAACATGTTCGGCGACATCATCACGGACCTGGGCGCGATGATTCAGGGCGGTCTGGGCGTCGCGGCGGGCGGCAACATCAACCCGAACGGCGTCTCCATGTTCGAGCCGATCGGCGGCTCAGCGCCGAAGTACACCGGCCAGAACGTCGTCTGCCCCATCGCGGCGATCTCCGCCGTCCAGATGATGATGGAGACGCTGGGCGAGGAGGAGACGTCGGCTCGTATCGAGGGTGCTGTCGAGCGCGCGCTGGCGTCCGGCAAGATCAAATCGCTCGCCGCCGGCCGCATGGGCATGAGCACCTCGGAGGTTGGCGACCTGATCGCGGGCTACGCGGGAGAGTAGGCGTCGTGACGCCAGACGCAGAACAAGCGGACGACTTTCCCATTACCTGGGAAGACCCGGATCACGCCAAGGTCTCCTGGGAGTATGACCGTGTGCACGCCCCGAATGCTACGCTCCCGCTCGCGTTCGATCTTGCTTCGAAGCCCTTCGTGGCGGGCTTCGGCTGGATGCCGCATGACCCGATCCAGATGAACTACTACATCTACTACCCCTACGTGGCGCTGCCCTCCCCCGGCGACGCGCCTGCGTCCGCCGACGCCACCGACCGCCTCCGTTCCGGCGCCAGCCGCTGGCTGGAGAAGATCCTGCCTGAAGTGCAAGAGAAGATCGACTTCTATCGCAACACCGATTTCGACTCGATGACGGACGCCGAGCTGGCAGACGAGGTGGAGAGACTGCCGGAGCTGCGGCGCCGCACCGGCCGCCAGCACACGCAGGTGACGATGCCGGCCTGGATCGCGATGAACCTGTTGATCAGAACGTACAAGGACCTGATCGGCGGCAGCGACCTCGAGGCGCTCCGGCTGGTGCAGGGCTACGGCAACAAGAGCGTCGAGGCCGGCGAGGCGCTGTGGGGCGTGAGCGAGCTGGCAAAGACGATCCCAACTGTCCGCGACGCCCTGCTCCGCGACGACCTCGACCAGAGCGTGCTGGACGACTTCGCGTCCACGCCCGAAGCCGCGCCGTTCCTCGCTGCGTTCGAGTCGTACCTCGACGAGTTCGGCTGGCGATCCAGCGGCGAGTTCTCGGCGCCCACCTGGGCGGAAGCGCCCGCGACGCCGCTCCTGCTGATACGGGCCTACATGCAGACCGAGGGCTACGACCCCGTAGAGGAGCAGCGCCGCCTCGTCGAAGAGCGAGAGGCCGCGACCGAAGAGGCGATGTCGCAGCTCGATTCCGAGGCGCGCAGCAAACTCGAGGACGTGCTCGACGCGGCACGCAGCGTGGCGCGGCTGATGGAGGACCACAACTACTGGATGGACCAGCGCCTCTACATGCTGCCACGCCGGCTCGTGCTCGCCGCCGGCCGACGCCTCGTCGGCAAGGATGAGCTTGCGGACGAGGCCGATGTCTTCTACCTGCGCGGACAGGAGCTGGTCGACGTGCTGCGCGGAGAACTCTCGGCCGTCCGCGAAACCGTCACCACGCGCATCCAGGAGTATGCGCACTGGAAGACGGTGACGCCGCCGCGCAGCATCGGCGCGCCGCTGTCAGCCGAAGAGCGAGGGCGCATCACCGATGAGGACCCCGAGCCGTCGCGCGCGACGGAGATGCAGGGCAACGAGCTAACGGGCAACGGCAGCTCCGGCGGCATCGCCCGCGGGCCGGTGCGCATCGTGCCGACGCTGGCCGACGCCGGCCGTCTCCGCCCGGGCGACGTGCCCGT
>JADFKB010000151.1 GCA_022565155.1 Chloroflexota bacterium
CCGTGAGGTGTTGGGTTAAGTCCCGCAACGAGCGCAACCCCTGTCGCTAGTTGGATTTTTCTAGCGAGACTGCCGGGAGCAACCCGGAGGAAGGCGGGGATGACGTCAAGTCCGCATGGCCCTTACGTCCTGGGCTACACACACGCTACAATGGCCGGTACAACGGGTCGCCAAGGCGCGAGCCGGAGCTAATCCCACAAAGCCGGCCCCAGTTCGGATTGCAGGCTGCAACTCGCCTGCATGAAGCCGGAGTTGCTAGTAACCGCCGGTCAGCATACGGCGGTGAATACGTTCCCGGGCCTTGTACACACCGCCCGTCACGTCATGGAAATCGGCAGCACCTAAAACCGCCGCGCCAACCTTCGGGAGGCAGGCGTCTAGGGTGAAATCGGTAACTGGGACGAAGTCGTAACAAGGTAGCCGTACGGGAACGTGCGGCTGGATCACCTCCTTTCTAGGGAGAGTTTGGGCACTGAGCGAGAATAGAGATGCAGGTGCAGGCAACCCGCGGTGTGGGCCCCGCAACCGGCCTCTCGCTTCAAGCTCCAGCCCTCCTTAGGTCAATCGGTGCGCTCGTTGATTCGTCAGCAGCCACCGTTAGGCCCGCTCAGAGCCTGTCTGAGCACCTGCTCCTCGCAGGACTTCCTGTCGTTCTTTAGCTGGTGAGGCTCTCGAGGCTCGGCCTTCGAGTTTTGAACTTCGAACAGCGGGCCATTAGCTCAGTTGGTTAGAGCGGTCGCCTACGGCGACAAGCCGGTGGTTCGAATCCAACGCGCATCGGTGATACACTACACTAAGGAACCATTGGGCCATTAGCTCAGCTGGTTAGAGCGCGGTCCTGATAAGACCGAGGTCGGTGGTTCGAGTCCACCATGGCCCACCAGCACACCCGCCATACTTCTACGCCACCGCAATTTTTGCCATCGCAATTTCGCAGTGAAGGCACCCTGTGGTAATGTTGATCACCAGCCTCTGCCTACACGATCAGCGACGATAGAGCTAGATCAGCGTACGGCTTCTGAAACGAAGCCTCTGAGAGGACGGAACGATGACAGACCTGAAGGTGTACGGCGCCCCCTGGTGCCCCGACTGCCGGCGCTCCAAACAGTTTCTCGGCGAGATGCGAGTGCCGTACGACTGGATCGATATCGACGAGGACGCGAAGGCCGCCGAGTACGTGCGCGAGAAGAACGATGGCAAGCAGATCATCCCAACGATCATCTTCGAGGACGGCTCGGTGTTGACGGAGCCGAGCAACGACGAGCTGGCGCGCAAGCTGGGCCTGACGATGAAAGCCGAGCGAACGTACTACGATCTGATCATCATCGGCGGCGGGCCGGCCGGCCTGACGGCGGCGATCTACGGCGCCCGCGAAGGCATCGATTGCCTCGTCATCGAGAAGAGCGCGCTGGGCGGACAGGCCGGCGTCACGGTGCGCATCGATAACTACCCGGGCTTCCCGGAAGGCATCGGCGGCGCCGAGCTTGCCGAACGCATCATCGAGCAGGCGCGCCGCTACGACGTCGAGCTGCTTTCGGCCGTGGGCGTCCGGTCGATCGCGCGATCGAACGGGCAACTGCTCGTCGGGACGGACGCGGGCGACGAGTACTGCGCCCGCTCCGTCATCGTCGCCACCGGCTCGACGTACAGGCGGCTGGACGTGCCAGGAGAAGAGGATCTGATCGGCGCGGGCATCCACTTCTGCGCGACATGCGACGGCCCGTTCTACAAAGGCTCGAGCGAGCTGCTCGTCGTCGGCGGCGGCAACTCCGGCGTTGAGGAGGGCCTCTTTTTGACCGAGTTCACGGACCGCGTGACGCTGCTGGAGTTCAACGAAGAGCTAGCCGCAAGCGCGCTCCTGCAGGAGCATGCACGGTCGCACCCGAAGATGCAGATTCTCACGAACACGCAGGTAACGGAGTTCCAGAGTGAAGGCGGCAAACTGAAGACTGTCCTCGCCAAGAACCGCGCGACCGGCGAGACGTTGGAGTTTCATCCAAAAGGCGCCTTCATCTTCATCGGCTTGACGCCGAACACAGGCTTCTTGGACGGCACATTGGAACTGGACAAGTGGGGGTTCATCAAGACGGATGAGACGTTCCAGAGCTCCATGCCCGGCGTCTACGCCGCAGGCGACCTGCGGAGCGGCAGCACCAAGCAGCTGGCGAGTGCCACCGGAGAAGGCGTCACAGCGCTGATCATGGTGCGCCAGTACCTTCGGAAGCTGGGCGACGTCTCGAGCAAGGTGGCGGTTTCCTGAGCGTGAAGCGGGAATTCGATCTGGCCATCATCGGCGGCGGCTCCGCCGGGCTGCTCGCCGCCCAAGTGGCGCCGAAGCTCGGCCTGCGCGCCGCGCTGATCGAACGGTCGCGGCTGGGCGGTGACTGCCTCTGGACGGGCTGCGTGCCGAGTAAGGCGCTGCTCGCCAGCGCCAAGGCCGCGCACATCCTGCGCAACGCCGGCAAGTATGACCTGCCGGCCCACGAGCCGAAGATCGATACCGCAGCGGTCTGGCGGCGCATCCGCGATATTCAGGAATCGATCGCCGCCGGCGAGGACAACCCGGAGACCGTCCGCGAAGGCGGGGCCGACGTCATCTTCGGAGAGGCGACGCTTGCGGATGCGCACACCGTCCGTGTTGGTGAACGGACGCTCACAGCCAGATACATCCTTATCTGCACTGGCTCCCGCCCCGCCACCCCGCCCATCGATGGCCTCCAGGACGTGGGCTTCCTCTCCAGCGAGAACCTTTTCCAGCAGGAGCGCGCGCCGGAATCGCTCCTCATCGTCGGCGGCGGCCCGATAGGCGTCGAGATGGCACAGGCGATGAATCGTCTGGGCGTGAAGGTCACGCTACTGGAAATGGCCGGCGGCATCCTGGCGCGAGACGAACCAACCCTCACCGCCCTCCTGACAGAGGTGCTGCGCGACGAAGGCGTCGAGGTGCAGACGAACGTTCAGCTGCTGCGGGCAAGCCTCGACAACGGAGGCAAGGTGCTGCAAGGAACGTTGGCGGGAGAGGAGCGCAGTTGGTCCGCGGCGGAGATCCTCGTCACTGCGGGTCGGACGCCGAACATCGACTCGCTCAGACTCGATGACGCGGGCGTACGGGTGGGGCCGCGCGGCATCATCGTCGACAAGAAGTTGCGCAGCAGCGTCAAGTCGGTCTACGCCGTCGGCGACTGCGCCGGGCGTTTCCTCTTCACCCACACTGCCGGCGCCGAGACGGCTGCCGCGCTGCGAAACATGTTCTACCCAGGAACGCAGGACGCCCCCGAGATCGTCCCGTGGACGACGTTTACGGACCCTGAGCTCGCCCACGTCGGAATGACCTCGGACGAAGCGCGGGCGGCTCGCGGTGAGGATCAGGTGCGTGTATACGAGCGGGACATCGGCCTATCTGATCGGGGCCGCGCCGAGAGCGCTCCGCCGGGCAGAGTCATCGTCGTCGCGGACACGTCGCACAAGATCCTGGGCGCGCACATCCTCGCGCCCCCGGCCGGCGAGATGATCGGCCAGTTTACGCTGGCGATGGCGCAGGGGATCAAGCTGATACCGGCGTTCAGGGATCTGATCCAGGTCTACCCCACGTTCTCCACCGGCCTGGCGCAGCTCACCGAGGACGCCGTCTACGAACAGCTAGACCGGCCCCTGTATCGAGCGTTGCGCCGGCTCAACGATTTCCTCGGTGATTGACGGCGGTCTGAAGTCCGCTCGCACCGGGCTGGCCAAACGGCAGCTTCCTGCCGGACGATTATCTGATTGCTAACCTCAACGGCCGGCCTCGGGCCGGCAACCAGTCACGCGGCTGTAGCTCAGCTGGGAGAGCACCTGCTTTGCAAGCAGGACGCTGTGGACACTAGAGCACCGTAGCTAGGACAGCGAGCACTAGAGCGGGGTGTTATCGGCTGTCGACGGCTTCACCGGGAGCGTGATAGGCAGCTCTGATACCTTGGCACGGCGCGTAGTCGGTGTGCTCGGATTCGAACCGAGGGCCTCTTGTTCCCAAATCAGGAGCCGAGTGTGCTGGCCTGTGCTACCCCATCATACGCTGTAGCGTTATGGCTACGAGTCTGACCTTCCGGTGGTGTGTCGGTGCTACCTTGTGTCAGATGGTTATGGGCGGTTCGTTAGCAAATCCATTAGCAACGGCCCTGCCGCCGTTTCGCGAGGTACCTACCAGCTAATGGCGAAGACGTGCTGCGTTCCCAGGCCCTTCAGCTCAACCTCGCGACCTTCACCGAAGTCGATGTCGCCGCTCGCATCGGTCAACTCCTTGAGCAACGCCGACACCAGGATCTCGCCACCGTTCGCTTCGTTTGCGATACGTGCTGCCTGCGTCACCTGCGTTCCGTAAAAGTCGTTGTTCTCTTTCACTGGCTCCCCGGTGTGGAGGCCGATTCGCACGAGCACAGGCTCGTCGGCGTCATCGTTGCGCTTGGCGAAGGCACGCTGCATGGCGATTGCGCACTGCACGGCCTTACGGGCGCTACCGAACGCCACCATGAAGCCGTCGCCTTCGGTCTTCACCTCGTAGCCGTCGTGCGACTGTATCTGCTCGCGTATTAGGACGTTGTGTTCGCGGAGCAGCTCCATCCAGCGCTGATCGCCAAGGCGCTCGTTAATCGCCGTGTGGCCTTCGATGTCGCTGAAGAGGATCGTGACGGTGCCGTCGGGTGCGGCGTGGGAGCGCAGGTCGGGCTGTTCAGCTTGCACCGTCGCGGCGACGGCTTCGATCGACGTGTTGAAGCTCTTGTAGTCTATGCCCTGTAGCTCCATCTTTAGAGCGAGCGCGCGTTCGACGTACTTGGCCATGCCCAGCTCCTCGAAGGTCGCGAGCGCCTTGTTCACTAACGTCTGCGCCTTCTCGGCGTCGCCAGGCTTGTCTCGTTCATGGAGCATTTCGGCATACACGAACTGCGCGCGGGCCAGCCATGGTGGACTGCCTACGCGCTGGTTGAACAAGATTGCATCTTCGAAGTGTCGCTCGGCATCGTCCCAGCGGCGCATGGTAGCAGCGAGTTCACCGAGGCCATGTGATGCCGAACCTTCGCAGAGGAAAGCTTGCCCGAAAGTCACTTGG
>JADFKB010000034.1 GCA_022565155.1 Chloroflexota bacterium
CTAAGGACACGATAAAATACAAAACGACCACGGTTCCTACAAACCCCACAACAAACTTAATCATCCTATAACCCCCATGCGCCTTATACGTGGCTTTAATACTATTCGCCAGTGGCTAGCCCAACTTGCTTTGGCCGCGTATAAGCACGATTTGCCCCTGTCATTAATGACGCAAAAATAGAAATGCGCCCCAAGCGTATAGTGGTCGTTTATTTTGTAGCGCTTACCTGCTATTAGGTTGCTATCTATCGGCTTGTCTGAGTATGCCCACATATCAAAACCTCCTACTTAAAAATGATTGGCTAATCTGCTGCCCTGTCGTAACTAGCGCTGGCTCTGGCGTTGTCGGGCGGTGGTGCAGCAGCGCCGTTGTTCGAGGTGAAGAAGCTCCCCGCCTCCGACGCCCAGGCCGGCGACCAGTTCGGCGTCAGCGTGGCGGTCAGCGGCGACAGTGCCATCGTCGGGGCACCTCTCGAGGATGCCGGCGGCGACCGGTCCGGCTCGGCATATGTCTTTCAGCGCAACCAGGGAGGCGCAGACAACTGGGGCGAGGTGAAGAAGCTCACCGCCTCCGACGCCCAAGCCTTGGACTTCTTCGGTATCGGCGTGGCGGTCAGCGGCGACACCGCCGTCGTGGGTGCATACCTTGAGGATGCCGGGGGCAGCGCCGCCGGCGCGGCATATGTCTTCCAGCGCGACCAGGGCGGCGCGGACAACTGGGGCGAGGTAAAGAAGCTCACCGCCTCCGACGCTCAGGACGGCGACCTCCTCGGCTGGGGCGTGGCGGTCGGCGGCGATACCGTCGTCGTGGGGGCACGCGGCGAGGATGCCGGGGGCGACAGGGCCGGCGCAGCATATGTGTACCAACGCAACCAGGGCGGCGCGGACAACTGGGGCGAGGTGAAGAAGCTCACCGCCTCCGACGCCCAGGCCGGCGACCAGCTCGGCATCGGCGTGGCGGTCAACGGCGACACCGCCGTCGTCGGCGCATGGCAAGAGGATGCCGGGGGCAGCGACGCCGGAGCGGCATATGTGTTCCAGCGCGACCAGGGCGGCGTGGGCAACTGGGGCGAGGTGAAGAAACTCACTGCCTCCGATGCCCAGGCCGTCGACTACTTCGGCCAAAGCGTGGCGGTCAGAGCTGACACGGCCTTCGTCGGCGCATGGGAAGAGGATGCCGGGGGCGGCAACGCTGGCGCGGTATATGTGTTCGACCTGCTGCAACCCAAGCCAACAGCCGCCCCGACAGCCACGTCCACGCCTACGCCTACCGACACGCCCACACCCACCGTCACGCCCACGTCCACGTTCACGCCTACGCCTACCGTTACGCCCACCAAGCAGCCCGACCCAGGGGATACCGACGGCGACGGCTGCTCTGACGTGCGCGAGAATGGCCCGGACGAGACCCTGGGCGGCCTGCGCGACTATCTCAACCCCTGGGACTTCTACGACGTTGCTGGCCTCAGCGGCCCTACGCCGGACGGCGTCATCGACCTGCTGTTCGACGTGCTCGGCGTTATCCAGCACTACTCGCCAACTGGAGCTCCGCCGTACGATGCCCACTACGACCGCGGGCCAACGGCCGGCCCCAACGCCTGGAACATGACCGCGCCGGATGGGGTGATAGATCTGCTGAACGACATCTTAGGCGTCATCGCCCAGCACGGCCACGACTGCCGGTAGCGCCCGCCGCCATGCCGCCGATTGCCTGCCGGATGCGGATCCGTCTCTGGCACATAATCGGCGGTGCCGTAAACCCCCTCTGCCCGATGATCCCGCCTCTGGCAGACACGCTCTGCCTATCGTGGACAGGCGACCCCTCTCGCTCAGGGAAAGGGGTTCGTGCTGAAGACCAGCTCGAAGGGGCAACGGCACCTGCCCGCCTACGGCGGAGCCTGTCGAAGGGCCGGCGGCCGGCTTGACCCACTACAGTGTTGTGCGACTGACCACCACGCCTGCTATACTACGTGAACCCCCGCGTTTCAAGCGTTCTGATGAGCGACACGAAGACTGCCGTCCTTCGCCTTCTGGCTGTGCTAGTGACGGCCGGCGCACTGCTGTATTTCGTGCCGGAGTCTCACGACCACAGCGAAAGGGCGGCAGCACACTCTCCCGATGGCTTCGTCAGCGAGATCGTCGTCGACTCGCTTCTGCGTCCCATGGATCTGGCGTTCGCGCCTGACGGACGAATCTTCATCGCATCACTGGGCGGCAGTGTGTGGATCGTTAAGGACGGGGTGCTGCTCGCTACGCCCTTCACACAGCTGCTGCAGGTGAACTCGACCGGACAGCGAGGGCTCATGGGGTTAGCGCTCGACCCGGGTTTCGCCACCAACGGGTACGTCTATCTGTTCTTTACGTACGAGAACAACCCATTAGATCTTCAAGGTCCAAAGACCGCGCGTCTGATCCGAGTTACTGCTGATGGAGACGTCGCAGTACCAGGAAGCGAGTTGGTCATCCTCGGAAGTGAAGTTGGAACGCCGTCACAGCCTTCGTGCGAGGATTTTCCAGCTGGCACTGATTGCATACCGGCAGATAGTCTGAGCCATACTGGCGGCGGGCTAAGATTCGCGCCGGATGGCAAACTGCTCCTGGCCACAGGCGACGCGGCATGGAACACGGTGAACTGGGACGAATTGAAGCTGCGATCACAGAACCTGGACAGCCTCGCTGGCAAGCTCATCAGGATCAATCCGGATGGAAGCGCGCCTACCGACAACCCCCTGTACACAGGAGACCCGTCAGCGAACCGATCAAAAGTTTGGTCGTATGGACTCAGACAGCCGCTTCGAATTGGGATTAGTCCCATGACGGGACGGCCATTCATCGGTGACGTGGGTTCGCGCTACTGGGAGGAGATCAACGTAGGGGAAGCAGGGTCAAACTTCGGCTGGCCGTGCTATGAAGGCTATACGCAGCATCCGGACAACGCGGCGCTGCCCTTCTGCCAGGCCTTGTTCGCCAGCGAGACGGTTACGACCGAGCCGCTCTATAGCTACAGTCGCTCCCCCGGAGCCGCGGTGATCGGCGGCTCGTTCTCGCAGACGACCAGCTATCCGGAAGAGTTTCAGAACGCCTACTTCTTCGGCGACTGGGTTCGAAACACGATCTACACGCTTAAGACAGATGGGAATGGAGCGCTACTCCCTGAGAGCGGCCACGAATTTTTAACGAACGCCAGCGCGCCGGTTGCCTTCGCCACAGGCCCGGATGGAGAGATCTACTACCTGGCCTGGCCTCGGGTAACGAGCTTCGGAGAACTTCGCCACATCGCCTTTACTGACACAGATCAATCGCCCGTGGCGCAGGCTTCTGCGTCGCCAATGGGCGGGCTTGCCCCCCTAACCGTCCAATTCAGTAGCGATGGCTCCTACGACCCAGAGGGCGGCGCCCTGACGTTCTTCTGGGATTTCGATGACGGTACGAATTCAATTGCCGAACACCCCGTACACACCTTCGATACGAACGGAGAGTACGATGTCGGTCTCACGGTGACGGACGAAGCTGGCAATAGCGACAGCGTCACCTTGACACTCATCATCACCAACGAACCGCCAAAGGCAACCATTTCCACGCCGGACCCGAGAACCGTGTATCAGGCATGGGACGTCATCGCCTTCTCGGGATACGGCGTTGACCCAGAAGACGGCGACATAGCCGCAGGGGCCGTGCAGTGGACGATACTCCTTCACCACTGCGAACCTGTCTCTGGTAATTGTCATACGCATTCATACATCGAAATGGCTGGCCTGGGAGGAACCTTGCTGGCCCCTGATCAGGGGGATGAAGTCTACTACCTGGAATTCCGCTTGACCGTAGTTGACAGCTCTGGACTCTCCGACACAGACGTGATCTTCCTTGGACCCGATAGCGATGACGATGGCCTGCTGGACTTTGAGGAGGTCCTCACATTCGGTACCAACTATCTCAATCCAGACAGTGATGGAGACGGCATATCAGACGGCGCAGAAGACCCGGACGCGGACGGCTGCACCAACGTCCAGGAGCTCGGCCTAGACGAAACGCTCGGCGGCCTACGTGACCCGCACAACCCCTGGGACTTCTACGACGTGGCGGGGCTGTCGGGCGCAACGCCGGACGGCGTCATCGACCTCTTATTTGACATTCTGGGCGTTATCCAGCACTACTCGCCGGATGGCAACCCACCGTACGACGTTCACTACGACCGCGGGCCGACGGCCGGCCCTAACGCCTGGAACATGACCGCCCCGGACGGGGTTATCGACCTGCTGAACGACATCCTGGGCGTGCTCCAGCAGTACAGACACGACTGTATGTAGCGCCCGCCGCCACCCTTGACCCTCGACCCTCCACCTAGAGCCAGGCAGCCTCCAGATTCAAACTCCGGGATTCTTAGCATAGTTTATCACTAATAATTCATTTTAAGTCCATATATCTTGACTATTCGCCGCTCGCTCGCTATCCTGAAGTCGTGATGGAAAGCACGAAGGAGCAGCTGCTGCACCTATTGCAGTCCAGCGGTGGCGCTACAGTCGCCACGCTGGCTGAGGCGCTCGAAGTTGGCCAGGCGTCCGTGCGCCGCCACCTCGACCACCTGCGCGTCGAGGGGCTGGCCGATGTCCGCGTCGACCGCCACGGCGTCGGCCGCCCGGCGTTCGTCTTCTATCCGACAGAGGAAGGCGAGGAGCGTACTCCCGCTGGCTACTCGCGGTTGCTCTCACGAATCTACGGCGGCCTTCGTTCGCTAGACACCCGCCAGGTGCGCGGCCGCGACGGCACCCAGGTGATGCGCGCCGTCTTCGAGGACGTAGCGGAGCAGGTGGCGAAGGACCACGGTTCTGAGGTAGATGCGACATCGCTCGAAGGCCGTGTGGCGCAGACCAGCGTCGCACTGCACCAGGAAGGGATCGTCGATAGCTGGACGAAGACTGCGGACGGCTATCGGCTGACGAATTGCGCCTGCCCGTACCGTCAGGCGGCCGACGTCAGCCACGGCCCCTGCGAGCTGGACCGCCGGACGATCGAACTGCTGGTGGACGCGCCCGTTCGCCAGGTGAGCCGCATCGTCGACGGCCAACAGTCCTGCGAATACGTCGTCGCTGCCACCGGCGATGGGAACAAGACATAAGCTTCACGCGACTGCGAAGAGAAGAGAGTAGAACAGGAGCGATATGACAGACGGTACCGGTACGCAGCCCATCTTCGTTGTCGAAGACCTGCACGTCAGCGTGGAGGACAAGCCGATCCTCAAGGGCGTCGACCTCGTCGTCAACCAGGGCGAGGTCCATGCGCTGATGGGGCCGAACGGCTCCGGCAAGAGCACCCTCGCGAACGCGATCATGGGCCACCCTCGCTACAAGGTGACGCAAGGCCGCATCCTGCTGCGAGGGCAGGACGTGCGGAAGCTGACGCCGGACCAACGCGCCCGTGATGGCCTCTTCCTCGCATTCCAGTACCCGATCAGCATTCCAGGCGTCGTCATGGGCAACTTCCTCCGCTCTGCCATGAAGGCGCGCCGCGGCGAAGACCTGCCCGTGCGCGAGTTTCGCAAGCTGCTGGACGAGACGCTCGACCTGCTGAAGATAGACCCCGAGTTCGTCCGCCGCTACGTCAACGATGGCTTCTCCGGCGGCGAGAAGAAGCGCGCGGAAGTGCTCCAGATGGCGCTGCTGAAGCCGGACCTGGCCATTCTCGACGAGACCGACTCCGGCCTCGACATCGATGCGCTGAAGACGGTGGCGGAGGGGATCAACGCCCTGCGTGGCCCGGAGCTAAGCGTGCTGCTGATTACGCACTACCAGCGCATCCTCAACTACGTGAAGCCGGACATCGTTCACGTGCTCTACGACGGCCGCATCGTCAAGACCGGCGGCCCGGAACTGGCCGGCGAGTTGGAGAAGCAAGGTTACGACTGGATCATCAAGGAGTTCGCGCCGGAAGCTGTCGGCGCGCTAGCTGCCAGTGGGGCAGGAGGAGAGGCGTAATGGTCACCAAAGTACAGGACGTCGCGGGCGACCGCAACTATAAGTTCGGCTGGAACGACCCCGAGTTCAAGGCGGTCAACAAGCCGCAGAAGGGCCTAAGCGAGAAAGTCGTCGCCGGCATCTCGGATATGAAGGGCGAGCCGGCATGGATGCGCGACTTCCGGCTGAAGGCGTACGGCCACTGGCTGGAACGGCCGATGCCAACGGGCTTCTGGGGCGGAAACATCCAGAACTACTCGCTCGATTTCAACGACATCTACTACTACGTGAAGCCCGTGGCGGAGCAGGGCAAGACGTGGGACGACATACCGGAAGAGATCAAGCGCACCTTCGATAAGCTGGGCATCCCTGAAGCGGAGCGCAAGTTCCTCTCCGGCGTCGAGGCGCAGTACGACTCGGAGGTCGTCTACCACAACATCCGCGAGGACCTGGAGAAGCTCGGCGTCATCTTCACCGATATGGACAGCGCCCTGCGCGATTACCCGGACCTGGTGCGCGAGTACTTCGGCAAGATAATTCCGCCTAACGACAACAAGTTCGCCTCGCTGAATAGCGCCGTCTGGTCCGGCGGCAGCTTCATCTACGTGCCGAAGGGCGTCAAGGTGCCGATGCCGCTTCAGGCATACTTCCGCATCAACACGGAGAGCATGGGCCAGTTTGAGCGGACGATGATCATCGCGGACGAAGGCTCCGACATTCACTACGTCGAGGGCTGCACCGCGCCGACCTACTCGAGCGACTCGCTGCACAGCGCCGTCGTCGAGATCATCGTCAAGAAGGGCGCGCATGTGCGCTACACCACTATCCAGAACTGGTCGGACAACGTCTTCAACCTGGTGACCAAGCGGATGGCCGTCTACGGCGAGGCTGTCGGCGAGTGGATCGACGGCAACCTCGGCTCCAAGCTGACGATGAAGTATCCCAGCACGTACCTGCTAGAGCCGGGCGCCCACGGCGAGATCCTCTCGCTGGCCATGGCCGGGCCGGGCCAGCATCAGGACGCCGGTGGCAAGTGCATCCACGCCGCACCGTACACGACGTCTGTGATCAACTCTAAGTCTGTGAGCAAGGGCGGCGGCCGCACCAGCTATCGCGGCCAGATCAAGGTCTACCCCGGCGCGAAAGGCGTCAAGTCGACGGTGCGCTGCGACGCGCTGCTACTCGACGAAGAGTCGCGCGCGGACACCTACCCGCTGATGGAGATCGATGAGCAAGACGTGACGATCGGTCATGAGGCGTCCGTCAGCAAGCTGGGCGAAGAGCAGCTTTTCTACCTGATGAGCCGCGGGATGACAGAGGCGGAGTCGGCGAAGATGATCGTCAACGGCTTCGTGGAGCCGATCGTCAAAGAGCTGCCGATGGAGTACGCCGTAGAGCTGAACCGCCTGATCGAACTACAAATGGAAGGTTCGGTGGGGTAGGGGCCGAATCGAAGAGAAACAAGTACACATTGCAGGGAAGAAGAGCGGCCTTTGAGTTGGATCACCGGACCGAAGGCCGGAACCAAAATAAGAGAAGCAGGTTCGGTGGGGTAAGCGCCGAATCGGCTCCATTCGTGATGTAGAGACAGACCTTCACCTGCCCGACGGCAGGCGGGGGTCTGTCCGCTAACCAGCGACCAAAGATGATGATTCGATGACGAGAGCCGGATTGGAGCAGCTACTGTACGTCATGGATCAGTCGTTCGATGGCAACGATGACCACTCGCTGCTCTCGAACCTGCGCTCCGTGGGAGACGACGATTGGACATGGCTGCCCGCGGGCGGCGGCCGCTCGATCTTCGAGCATGTCCAGCACATAGGCGAGTGCAAGTACGTCTACGAAGACCATGCGTTCGGTGACGGATCGATGCGCTGGACGAAGCCGGAAACGATACCGAGCATCGACAGCGCCGCTCCACGCGATGAGGTCATCGCCTGGCTGCGAGTGGGGCAGCGCGTGCTGCGTGACAGCGTCGAGGCGCTAGCGGACGATAGCGAACTGACACGGCCGCGCCGCGCAAACTGGGGCCAGGAGTACGAGACGCGCTGGCTGATCACCGTCATGATCCAACACGATCTCTACCACGGCGGCGAGATCAACCACATTCGCGCTCTTAGCCAGGGCAACGATAGGTGGCCCGACTATGGCAATTGAAACGCGTTCGCTGCGCCCACAGACGATTCGTAGCCTTCGCGCCAGTAGAAAGAACGCAGGTAGATGACACAGACTGAGACCACCGTTCGAGACGCTCTCAACCGTGATGCGGTAACAGCGCTCTCCGCGCGTTACAGCGAGCCCGATTGGCTGCTCCAGCGCCGCCTGGAGGCTTGGCGCGCGTTCGAGGCGGCGCCGATGCCGGATCCCCTCTCCGAAGAGTGGCACCACAGCGACGCGACGAAGCTGACGCTGGACGGCCTCGCGCCGTACACGCCGTCGCCGCCGGACGGTGTCGACTCCCCACAGGCGCTGCCGTCCGGCCTGCGCCCCGTCTGGGACGAGGGCGAGGAGCTGGCGGCGCGGCTGATCCAGCTCGATTCCGGAGTCGTGCATCGCTCGCTGAGTGACGAACTGTCCGGCAAGGGTGTCATCGTCACCGATCTGCACACCGCCGTTCGCGAGCAGGAAGAGATCGTGCGCCAGCGGCTGCACACTGCCGTCATGCCCGACGAGTGGAAGTACCTGGGACTGCACGGCGCGCTCTGGAGCGGCGGCTGTTTCGTCTACGTGCCGCAGGGCGTCGAGGTCGAGCTGCCGGTCAAGTACGCGGTGGCGATGGCGACGCCAGGCGCCGCGCTCTTCCCGCACTTGCTCATCGTCGCGGAGCCGAACAGCAGCGTCACGGTGATCCAGGAAGGCGTCTCCACCGGGTCCGGCGGCCTCGTCTCCGGCGCGGTGGAAGTCCACGCCGCCCAGGGCGCCCACGTGCGCTTCGTCGACGTTCAGCGCTGGGACAGCGGCGTCCAGAACTTCTCCACAATGCGCGCGCTGCTCGATAAGGACGCTTCGTTCCAGGGCATCCTGCTCGGTCTCGGCGGGGAGATGACGAAGGTACGGCTGGACGTGCGGATGAACGGCGAGGGCTCGAACACGGAGCTGCTCGGCCTCTTCTTCGGGGACGGCGATCAGACGTTCGACTACTATACCCGCCAGGATCACATCGCCCCGCGCACCGAGAGCGATCTGCTTTTCAAGGCGGTGATGACCGATCGGGCGGCCATGGCCTGGAACGGCGTCGTCGATGTTCAGAAGACCGCCAGCCAGTCGGCGGCGAACCAGACCAGCCGCAACCTGTTGCTCAGCGACAAAGCGAGCGCCGCGCCGACGCCGATCCTTGAGATCGCCGCCTATGACGTCGCCCGCTGCAGCCACGGCGCGACGGTAGGGCCGGTCGATGAGGAGCAGATCTTCTACATGCAGACGCGCGGTATCGCACCTGACGAAGCGAAGGAGCTGCTCATCGACGGCTTCTTCGCCGAGGTGCTGGAGCGCGTGCCCTCGCAACGGCTGCAGAAGCGCGTCCGCGCCGTACTCGATTCGAAGCTAGGGAGATAGGGGAAACCGCTAACGATGGCAGATTTCGTCAAGGTAGCGGCAACGGGTGATATCGCTCCGGGCAAGGTGAGCGTCTACGAAGTTGCGGGACGGCAGATCGCCGTCTGCAACGTCGACGGTACGTTCTACGCCATCGATGATATCTGCACCCACGATGGCGGTTCGCTCGACCAGGGAGAGTTGCTGGGTGACGAGATCGAGTGCCCGCGCCACGGCGCCCTCTTCGACGTGAAGACGGGCCGCGCCCTCACACTGCCTGCCGTGGCGCCCGTGCGCTCCTATCCGGTGCAGGTGAACGGTGACCATATCATGGTGGAGATTGATGACGACTAGGACACTTGCTGCTTGGGTGGCGCCCATCGCTGCGAAGCAACGCGAGGATACAGAGCAGGTGCTCGCGTTCGCTCGCGCGCTGCCTGCGGACGCGTGGGAGCGGCCCAGCGGACTCGACGGCTGGATGGTGAAAGACGTCCTCGCCCACATCGGCAAGGGCAACGACCAGCTCTTCCAGAAGCTTCTGCGCCAAGTGGTCGCCGGTGGGCCCGTCGATACGGCGATCTTCCGTGACGTCGATACCGACGGCGAGAACGCGCGCGGCGTCGAAGAGCGCCGGGGTCGTACACCCGACGAGCTGATCGCCGAGCTTGAGGAGGCCGGAGAGGAGATACAAGATCTGCTATCGCAGCTCACCGAGGAGCACGAGCATCTGCGCCAAGAAGACCCGCCGTTCATCTTTAAGGGCTTCTTGGGCATGGTCGAAAAGGAGAGCCACAGCCTGGAGCACCTCGCGCAGATCCGGGCGGCGTTGGAGGACTGAACGTGCCATTTCTGTGGGTCGGGCTTCAGCCCGACGCGACACGCAGAGGCGAGATTAGGACGAAAAAACTATGACAGCACTAGACATCCAGCGCATCCGGGCAGACTTCCCCATCCTGAAACGGGAGGTGCACGGGCGGCCGCTCGTCTACTTCGACAACGCCGCAACGACGCAGAAGCCGCAGGCCGTTATCGACGCGCTCGTCGAGTACTACTCCACGTACAACGCCAACATCCACCGCGGCATCCACGCGCTGGCGGAGGAGGCGACGGCCCGCTACGAAGCGACGCGCCAGAGCGTCGCCGACTTCATCGGCGCGCCCAGCGCCGACTGCATCGTCTTCACGCGCAACACTACCGAATCGATCAACCTTGTCGCGCACGCCTGGGGGCGTAAAAACCTTCAGCCGGGCGACGAGATCGTGCTGTCGGCGATGGAGCACCACAGCGACATCGTGCCGTGGCAGCTCCTGGCGCAGGCCACCGGCGCGCGGCTGCGGGTGCTCGGCATCGACGACGAAGGCCGGCTCCTCTCCGATGACATCGAACGGCTGATCGGCGAGAAGACGAAGCTCGTCGCCGTCACGCAGATGTCGAACGTGCTCGGCACGATCAACCCGGTGGAGCAGATCGCGGAGCTGGCGCACCAGCAGGGCGCGCTGATGCTCGTCGATGCGGCCCAGAGCATCCCGCACATGCCGGTCGATGTCCAGGCGCTGGGTGCGGACTTTGTCGTCTTCTCCGCCCACAAGATGCTCGGGCCCACGGGAGTCGGCGTCCTCTACGCCCCGCGCGACCTGCTGGAGGAGATGGATCCGTTCCTCACCGGCGGCGAGATGATCCGGCGCGTCACCTACGAGGATTCGAGTTGGAACGACGTGCCCTGGAAGTTCGAGGCCGGCACGCCCAACATAGGCGATGTCTGCGCCTTCTCCGCCTCGCTCGACTACCTGAGCGACCTTGGCATGGAGAACGTGCGCGCCCACGAGATCGATCTCGTCACGGTGGCGATGCGCCGCCTCTCGCAGATCGAGGGTGTGACGATCTACGGGCCCAGGAACCCAGAAGATCGTGGCGGCGTCGTCGCGTTCAACCTGGACGATGTCCACCCGCACGACCTCGCCACCGTCCTCGACCAGCACGGCGTCGCGATCCGGGCCGGCCACCACTGCGCCCAGCCGCTCATGGGCCGGTTGGACGTCGTCGCCACCGCGCGCGCGAGCTTCTACGTATACAATAGTGAAGAAGAGTTGGACGCCCTCGTCGAGGGCATCGAAGCGGCAGCGAGGTTGTTCCGTGCCCCAGTCCCTACCAGAGCCTGAGTTCGATCAGCTCTATCGGGAGCTGATCCTGGATCACTACCGGAATCCGCGCCACCGCGAGCCGCTGGCGAAGCCGGATGTCGTTGCGGAAGGCTACAACCCGCTCTGCGGCGATGAGGTGGAGATCAGGTTGAGCTTCGACAACGGTACGGTCAGCGATCTGAGCGTAGACGGTCGCGGCTGCTCCATCAGCCAAGCGTCCGGCTCCATGCTGACTGATCTTGTCATCGGCAAGCGAGCGGACGAGGTACGCAGCCTGTCCGGCCTCTTCACGAAGATGATGACCGATCCGGAGGGCGAACCTCCGGAGGAGCTGGGAGACCTGGAAGCGTTCCAGGGTGTCGCCAAGTTCCCCGTGCGCGTAAAGTGCGCAACGCTGGCCTGGCACACACTGGAGGACGGAATACAACAACACGATGAGGGCGGCCACACGGCTCGCCACGAGGAGTAGGAGGAACGTCATGGAGCTGTTAACGGAAGAGCTCGTTCGCGAGAAGCTGCAGGACGTCATGGATCCAGAGTTGCGGATGAGCATCATGGAGCTGGGCCTGATCTACGAGGTCGACGTCACCGACGGCGACATTAAGATTTTGTACACGCTCACGTCGCAAGCTTGTCCGCTCGGGCCCGTGATCGATGGCCAGATCAAGGATATGCTGCACGATCTGCCCGGAGTGAAAGAGGTCGGTACAGAGGTGACGTTCAATCCGCCTTGGGACCCGGCCACGATGGCGAGCGACGAAGTGAAGATGCAGCTCGGCATCTGGTAGGACTTGCAAAATTTCGGGCGGCATCGTATGATGCGCGCACGCTATCAGCTGCGGCCGTCGGGACGCCGGGGCGGCAGCCCTCGCTCTGATCGCAGCGACAGTTGGGCAGCGCCAAGCAGACTTTGTGAAATATGGTACACTGTCTGCCACCGCCGGACGTGTGTGAACCAGCTATGAACGAGTACGGACATCTCTACAATCCAGATCAAGAGCGCGACGCTTGCGGCGTCGGCTTTGTTGCGGACATCTCCGGCGCGCGCAGCCATCGCATTTTGGAGATGGCGCTGGAATGTGTCACGAACCTAACGCACCGGGGCGCCTTGGACGCGGACGCCAAGACCGGCGACGGCGCAGGGGTGCTGTTCCAGATACCGCGGGACTTCTTCGCGGCGGAGGCGGCGAAGCTGGACGGCACGCTAGAACGGCCGGAGGACTTGGGCCTCGGCATGGTCTTCCTGCCGGACGACGGCTCGGCTCCCGAGTGCCGCCAGGCGCTCGAGCGCGCGTCTCAAGAGCAAGGGCTGACTGTCTTCGGTTGGCGGGAGGTGCCGGTCGATAGTTCGATCCTCGGCGACGCCGCCGCGCGCAGCCAGCCGCGCATCGAGCAGCTTCTCGTCGGACGCCGGCCGGGACTGGCTGACGACGACTTCGAGCGCGCGCTTCTCGTCGTTCGGAAGGACGTCGAGCGCTGGGCCGTGCGGGAGCAGGTCGAAGGCATCTACGTGGCGTCGCTCTCGCACAGAACGGTCGTCTACAAGGGGCTGCTGGTGGCGCACCAGCTCTCGTCGTTCTACCAGGACCTGGTAAACCCAGAGTTCGAGACGGCGCTGGCGGTCTTCCATCAGCGCTACAGCACGAACACCTTCCCAAACTGGATCCTCGCCCAGCCTTTCCGCATGCTGGCGCACAACGGCGAGATCAACACTCGCCAGGGCAACCGGAACTGGATGCGCGCCAGGGAGCCGGAGCTGCACTCGTCTGTATGGGGCGAGCAGATCGATGCCGTCAAGCCGATTATCCAGCGGGGCGGCAGCGATTCGTCGGACCTGGACAACGTCCTGGAGGCCGTTGTTCTCTCCGGCCGCAACCCGCTACACGCGCTGATGATGCTGATTCCGGAGGCCTGGGAGAACATGCCGAACATGCCCAGGGCCCGCCGCGACTTCTACGAGTACCACGCCTGCATCAGCGAGCCCTGGGACGGCCCGGCCAGCGTCGTCTTCAGCGACGGCGTGCTTGTGGGCGCCGCCCTCGACCGCAACGGCCTGCGCCCCGCCCGCTATCAGATCACCGCCGACGGCATCGTCGTCATGGGGTCCGAGGTGGGGATGGTGCCGCTGGAAGAGGACACGATCGTTCTGAAGGGACGGTTGGGCCCAGGCCAGATGATCGCCATCGATACGGCGCGAGGACGCCTGCTCACCAGCGATGACATTCGAGACGAGGTCGTCACCACCCAGCCGTACGGCGACTGGGTACGGGAGCACCTCGTCGATCTCGACCAGCACATCAAGGAGCGCCAGATCGAGGCCGCCCAGCCGGAGGAGAACCTCCAGCAGCAGCAGATGGCCTTCGGCTACACGCGCGAAGAGCTGCAGTACGTGATCACGCCCATGGTCTCGGACGGGAGAGAGCCGACCGGCTCCATGGGCGACGACACGGCGCTCGCCGTCTTCGAACAGCGCCGGCGCTTGCTCTCCTACTACTTCAAGCAGAAGTTCGCACAAGTCTCCAACCCGGCGATCGACTCGATCCGCGAGGAGCTGGTCATGTCACTCGATGTCTATCTCGGCCAGCGGCGCAGCCTCTTCGAGGAGACGCCGGAGCACGCCCGCATGCTCCGTCTGCGCAGCCCGCTGATGGTGAACGAGGAGATGGAGGCTGTCCGTTCGATTACGGGCCATCCCTTCTCCACCGCCGACCTGACCTGCCACTTCCCGGTAGCCGATGGCCCGGCCGGATTGGAGCCGGCGCTGCGCGCCATCTGCGCCGCTGCTTCCGACGCGATCGACGCCGGCAACAACATCCTCATCCTCACTGACCGCAACATCGACGCGGCGAACGCGCCGATTCCGATGCTGCTGGCGGTGGGCGCCGTCCATCACCACCTGATCCGCGAGGGCAAGCGGATGCGCGCCAGCATCATCGCCGAGACGGGCGAGGCGCGCGACGTCCACCAGATCGCCCTGCTCATCGGCTACGGCGCCAGCGCCGTCAACCCGTACCTGGCGCTGGAGACGATCAGCAGCATGTTCTTCTCCGGCGCGTTCGCGGACATACCGGACATCAGCAAAGCGCTCGCGCAATACGAGAGTTCCATCGATGCCGGCGTGCTGAAGATCATGTCGAAGATGGGTATCTCCTGCGTCTCCTCGTACCAGGGCGGCCAGATCTTCGAGGCGCTGGGGATCTCTCAGGACGTGATCGATCTCGCCTTCGCCGGCACGCCTTCCAGGGTCGGCGGTATCGGCCTGCGGGAGATCGCGGAGGATGCTCTGGCGCGCCACTGCAGCGCCTTCCAGCCCTCGGACGGCCTGCGCCTGGACGACGGCGGCTTCTACAAGTTCCGCCGCGACGGTGACCACCACGACTTCAACCCCAAGTCCGTGCGCGCGCTCCACAAGGCGCTCGAAGGCGGCGAGCAGGAGGACCTCCAGGCATATCGCCAGTTACTCGCGGAGCGCGAGCGCCCGGCCAGCCTGCGTGATCTCCTCGAATTCAAGAAGGGCCAGCCGATCCCTATCGAAGACGTGGAGCCGATCGGTGACATCATGAAGCGCTTCACCACCGGCGCCATGTCGCTCGGCGCCCTCAGTCCAGAGGCGCACGAAACGCTCGCCATAGGCATGAACCGCATCGGCGGCAAGAGCGATACCGGCGAAGGTGGCGAAGATCTGCGCCGGATGTATGACACCAGTGACGGCAACAACGCCAACAGCGCGATCAAGCAGGTCGCCTCCGGGCGTTTCGGTGTCACGCCGATGTACCTGGCGGAGGCGCGCGAGCTGGAGATCAAGATGGCGCAGGGTTCCAAGCCCGGCGAAGGCGGCCAGCTCCCCGGCCACAAGGTATCGCCCTACATCGCCAAGATCCGGCATACGCTGCCGGGAACGCCGCTGATCTCGCCGGCGCCGCACCACGATATCTACAGCATCGAAGACCTGGCGCAGCTCATCTACGACCTGAAGATGGTCAACCCGCGCGCCAGGGTCTGTGTCAAGCTCGTCGCGGAAGAGGGCGTGGGGACGATCGCGGCCGGCGTTGTCAAGGGCTACGCGGACGTGATCCAGATCTCCGGCGACTCCGGCGGCACGGGCGCATCGCCGGTCAGCTCGATCAAGAACGCCGGCCTGCCCTGGGAGCTGGGCCTTGCGGAGACGCAGCAGGTGCTGGTGCAGAACGACCTGCGAAGCCGCGTCGTGTTGCGCACGGACGGCGGCCTGCGCACCGGCCGGGACGTCGTCGTCGCCGCGCTGCTAGGCGCGGAGGAGTTCGGCTTCGGCACCGCGGCGCTCGTCGCCATCGGCTGCCTGATGGCGCGCCAGTGCCACCTCAACACCTGCCCGGTCGGCATCGCCAGCCAGCGGGAGGACCTGCGGGAGAAGTTCAAAGGCACGCCGGAAGACATCGTGCGCTTCTTCGGCCACGTCGCTGAGGAGGTGCGCGAGATCCTGGCCGGGCTCGGCTTCCGCAGCCTGAGCGAGGTCATCGGCCGCCAGGACCTGCTCCAGCCCGTGCAGGAGGTCGCCGACGAGCGGGCTAAGCTGATCGACGTCAGCCCGTTGCTCTGGATGCCGAAAGACGACCGGCCGATCCGCAGTACCCAGGACCGCAACGACCGCGACGAAGAGATTCTAGACGACCAGATCATGAAAGACGTTGCGGACGCGCTGGACGGCAAAGGGCCGGTGCAACGCTCCTACGAGATTCGCAACGTGAACCGCACCGTCGGCGCGCGCATCGCTGGCGAGATCGCCCACCGCTACCGGCAGGAGGGGCTGCCGGAGGGGACTATAGACTTACGCTTTACCGGCAGCGCCGGCCAGAGCTTCGGCGCGTTCTGCCACACCGGCCTGCGCATGGTGCTCACGGGCGAGGCGAACGACTACGTTTGCAAGGGCATGGGCGGCGGCGAGGTGGCCGTGCGCCCGCCAGAGAACGCCCGATTCATCAGCCATGAGAACGTGATCATCGGCAACACGGTCCTCTACGGCGCCACCGGCGGCAGCCTCTTCGTCGCGGGAAGGGCTGGCGAACGCTTCGCCGTGCGCAACAGCGGCGGCAAGGCCGTCGTCGAAGGTGTCGGCGACCACGGCTGCGAGTACATGACGGAAGGCATCGTCGTTATCCTTGGCGAGACCGGCCGCAACTTCGGCGCCGGCATGTCGAACGGCATCGCCTACGTGCTGGACGAGCACGGACACTTCGCCTCGAGGCTCAACCCGGAGCTGATCGCGATCAAGCGCGTGACAGTCGCGGAAGATATCGAGATCGTCCAGGCGCTGATCGAGCGGCACGTTCAGCTCACGGAGAGCGCGCGTGGCCGCGAGATTCTCGGCGACTGGGAGCGCTTCCGGCCGCTCTTCTGGAAGGTCGCGCCCCACAGCGCGATGACGGAAGAAGGCCCGCAGACGATCATCCACCGCCACCTGGAGAGCCTGCGCGCCGTCTCCACCTTCGGCTAAGGTTCGTACACCTCCGCCTCAGGGAACGCAGCCACGTAGGCGAACCAGAACGTTGACCTTACGGGTAGGGCCTCCAGCCGTTGACCGGTTAACGGCCCGGCGACCGCCTCGCCAGCCAGCGACCACTCGCTCTCCGTCTCCACGTCCACGTACCGTCCGTCGCGCAGCCGGAACGTCAGCGCGCGGCCATCCGCCTCGGCGAGGAATGCGGCCGCCGCCGGGCCTTGTGCGCTACTGAAGACAACGATCTCCTCACCGCCCAGCGTTTCGTTGATCGTCGCATCAGCCAACTGCTCTATTGGATAGGCCCGCTGATCCCCGTTCCACGCCACGCCGAGGACGAGCGCTCCCGCCGGCAGCCGGCCGTCGATGGCGGCCTCGGTGACGGGGAAGGGAAAGCGGCCGTCGTTGACCAAGTCTTGCAATCCTTCTCCTACGTCCCGGTCGTAGTTGCGCGCGAAGCCGGTGTTGCGCGATAGCACGACCGTGTCCGGGTGCAGCGCGCGCCACGCGCTCCAGGTGGTCGTGAGCGACGGCAGCGGCTCGAGCCGCGCGCCCGTCAGCTCGCCGATGATCGCCTCGCCGCCCACCTGGAACCAGTAGGACAGCGTCTGCCTATCGTACATCACGAGGTCCGACTCATACAGCGCGCTGGTGTTGCCGAACGTGAGCAGCCGGCCACCGAGATTTCGATCGTAGACGATGCCGCTGCGGCAGAGCGGGCAGTACGTGATCAGCACCGGCCGGCCGGCCAGTTCATCGTTCACGATCTCGTGCAGGTTGAGGATCTTGATCGGATAGGCGTACGGCCGGCCGTCCTCCGCTTCATAGCCCAGCACCAGGTCATCCGGCTGCAGCCAGTCGCCGTCCTCCGCCGGGTCGTAGAGCGGGCTGTCCAGCGGCGGGATCGCATCTCGCAGCGCCAACAGTCGCTCCTCTTCGATCACGGACAGGGGGACCGTTCCGGCGACGAAAGTATCGACGTGGACGTCCTCCAGCGGCACGCTCAGTATGTCGGTGTCTGTGCCGCCCAGTATCCCGCGCCCGACGAGCTCCTGCGGGGGCGAACCGCCGCAGGCGGACGCGAGCAGCGCCGCCAGCACGACCCCAACGGCCAACACGGCCGGCGGTGGGCGAGCTGCCACCTCAGGCGTCCTCGGCCTGCCTCAAGCGTCCTCGGCCTGATAGATGGCGGTGTTCAGGTAGAAGTCGCTCCAGGCGAACCAGAAGGCGTAGAACGATGGGAGCTGCTCCAGCTCCTCGCCGGCCAGCGGCCCGCTCGTCGCCGTGCCGGAGAGGCCGGCCCAGACGCTGCCCGTCTCCAGGTCGCGGAGCTCGATGTTGCTGCTGGTCAGCGCCACAAGTTCAAACGTGAGCGACCGGCCGCCGATGCGCCGGTCGAAGGCGATGGCCGTGCCGCTCCGATCGTCATACACGATCACCAGGTCACGCCCGCCCAGCCGGTCGTTGACGATCGTCTGGCTGAGCAGCTCCCGGAACGGATACGCTTTCGGTTCGTCGTTGAGCACCAGCCCCAGCACGAACGCCTTCGCCGGCAGCGCGTCGTTGGACCCGAAGCCACCCAGCACGCCGCTGTCGCCGGATCGGTAGTAGCCGGCGTAGCTATCGCTCCCGTAGCCGCCGCGCTTGTCTAGCACGAGCGTTTCCGGGTGCGCATCCCGCCACTGCGCCCACGTCGTCTGGGTGGCGGCGACCGGCGTCAGGCGCGTGCCCTTGTAGCGGCCGTCGATGCCTTCGCCCAGGATCTGCTGCCAGAGGCTGTCCGTCTGGCGATCGTACATCACCAGGTCGTTCATCACCAGCTTGCCGGAAACGCCGAACTCCAACACCTCCCCCTCAACGCTCCGGTCGTAGACGATGCCGGTGAAGCAGAGCGGGCAATAGGTGACGGCGATGGGCTTGCCGCCGACGGTGTCGTTAATGATCTCGTGGCGGCTGAGCACGTTAATCGGGTAGGCGCGCACGTCGCCGTTGATGTCGACGCCGATGACGAACTCGCCGTCCGTCATGTCGCCTCCCGCTTCCGCCGCCGGGACGAAGCGCGGGTCGTCGATCGAACGGATGCCGTCCTTGGGCAGCAGCGTGTAGAGCGAGACGTCGCGCGGCACACCGGCCTGCTCGTTGGCGAGCGACGTGGGCGCGAGCGTGATGTCGCGGCCGAACAGCCGGAAGCGCTGGCCGAAGAAGAAGAGCGCGAAGACGACGACGGCGACGATCATCAGCACTGGCAGCATGCTCGCCACAGTGCCGAATGACAGGCTGAAGACGCGTTTTGCCATCATACTCCACGGTATACCGCGCTGCCGCAGGTAGATGTGATCGCCGCTACCGGCGATTAGCCGGCGAACCAGAGCGTCGCACCCGCTGCCAGCAGGCCGCTCGCGATGACGAGCCACGCCCGGCCGGTGGCGACGGCTGCTCCGCCCGTGGCGTCGACGGCGCGCCAGCCGAACGCCTTCGTGCTGCCCAGCCAGAAGCCCCGGACGCCCAGCCAGAAGCACCAGAACCCGAGGAAGCCCAGATAGAACGCGATGTAGTCCCGGCGGGTGACGAACTCCTGCACCAGCTCCGGGATGTTGAGGATGCCGTCCATGTGTCTATAGTGTATACCGGCGGGACAGCCGTCTGGCTGCTCGATCACAGAAGCGCTGCCTGGCCCGTGAGCGTGTTACCAATTGCTGACAACTGGCGCGCACCGCCGGCTTTGGCCGGCAATGCTGCTATTGGGAACAAACTCTCGCGCTTCTTCGTCTTGCTGACAGAACCATCAGTGGAGAGTAAGAAGGATGAAGGAGCGTAAAGAAATGAAGAGATGGCTAATTCCCGTGGCGATCGTAGCCCTGATGATTGTAGGCGCCACGGCCGGCGCTTTCGCCTCGGGCGAGAAAGACCGTGGGTCGGCGTTTGAAAACTCGCCGCCGGTGAGCTCGGACGACGGGACGACCCAGCTCGGCTGCGAACTCGGCGCCTCAGAGTGCGACGACACGCCGGACACGTGCGAGCCCGTGCCGCTCCGTTCGGACTGCGGCATCGACCCGGACGAGTGCAACTTCGTTCACAACATCAGCGTCTGCGATCAGGACGACCTCGACCGGCTGGGCGAAGATTCATTGCCTCTGGTGAACCCGGCTGGGGACAAAGACACCTCGTGCGATCAGGTGCCGCTCCGCTCGGACTGCGGCATCGACCCGAACGAGTGCAACTTCGTCCACAACATCAGCGTCTGCGATCAGGACGACCTCGACCGGCTGGACGAGGATTCATTGCTGCCGGTGGACGCCACTGGACAGTACCGGGTGGTGGTGAGCTACAACACCTCGGTGACGCAGCTGGACCTGGACGAGACCGCCGAGTTCCTCCGCGGCTTCGATGCCGATCTGGAGTTCCTGGTCCAGGAGTCGTGGCCGCCCACCGGCGTCGCGAACCTGCAGACGGACGCGCCCAACTTCTGCGACGCCATCTTCGATGAGCTAGCCTCGCAGAGCTACATCACCGACTTCTCCTGCAACCCGCAGCAGGTCTCCGACGGCGATGCCGCTCCAGACGCCCCGGTCACCAATCTGCCAGTCGCGGAGTGACGGTAGAGAGGTCATACTCACGTTAGCCAGAGGCCCGCACCCACAGGTGCGGGCCTCTTTGCGCGCGGTGGCGAATCGTTGGAACATCACGTATCATTGATGTGGTCATTCGGTTTCCTTGCGCCAAAGCTCTCTGGCGAGGACTGACTATGAACAACTACTGGCCGTTTCTCATCATCCCCCTCATTGCCGTCGGCACCCTTAGCTTACGCGAAGCGCCCGCCGTCGCCGGCGTTTGGGAGAGCGCCCCTACGCATTGTGTGGCGCTGGCTAGTGGACGTTCTGTCGAGATTTCGGTAACCTAAGCCCACTATGGGGCGGTTAGCCGGAGTTGTGGTGCTCGCCGTGGCGGCGTCAATTGCGTTGTTCCCCACGCAGGTTCAACACGCTGCCGACAATCCATCGACCATCGCGGTGGCTGGCGCGCAGGAGGAACCGCCCGCGGCTCCCAGCGAGTTGCTCGCCTACGATGACGCGGTTGCGTCAGCCACCTTCCTGAGCTGGCGGGACAACGCAAGCAACGAGACTACGTACATCGTGGAACGGTCGGTTGTGGGCCTAGACGGGCCATGGGACGCACTGGCCACCGTGCCTACGGCCGAAGTGTGCAGGGTGCCGCCTACCACGTGCTGGTACTTCGACTACGACATTGAGCAGGAAGGGGATTACTGGTATCGCGTCGCTGCGGTCAACGAGTCCGGTCAGTCGCCCTACTCAAACTTTGCGCAGGCTGGCCCACAGCCTCGCCCAGGACAGGTCCGCGGCGTCGTGTTCCACGATAGGGATGAGGACGGGGTGCTGGACCCCGAGGAGGAGGGCCTTCCGCACCGCGCTGTCTTGTTGAACCAGGATGGCGAAAGGCGTGAGAGCACGAGTACTGGTGCCGACGGAACGTTCACGCTCGAGGCGGCGCCAGGCAGCTACGATCTGACCGTGGAGTTGGATCAAAGACAAGGTGGCTGCGTTGATACGTTCTTCAGCTTCTATCCTCTAGGCGGGAGCTTCTGCGTTGGAGCGCCGCTTCCCTGGACGGCCACCACGCCTTATGTCATTCCGGTTACCGTTGAGGACGAGGAGACGGTCGCGATCAGCGTCGGTGCCCGACCGACCGACGCGGCTGTCATTGTGGGCCGAGCTGCCCTTGAGACTGAGCGGGCACCACCGGGAACGCGAATCGAAGCGCTCGTCAACGACCGCGTCTGTGGCACGAGCACTGTGCTGGCTGACAGCGAGGTCGACTACGTCATCAACGTGCTCGGTGAACGCGAGCGGGAGGGCTGCGCGAGCCGCGGAGATGTCGTGAGCTTCCGGGTGGGCGGCGTACCGGCTACCGAAACAGCGTCCTGGGTTCCGTACGCTGAGCTGGAGACCTTTCTCCAGATCGACGTCCATAATCTTGCGGCGATCGAGCACCATGCCTGGTACTGGATGGAGGTTCCCGCGGCTGGCTTGCCTGGTGATGGCACGCCGGTGCAGGCGATGGTAGGCGACACGATTTGTGGTGAGACGGTCCTACGAACCAGCGAGGGCCTCTCTGTGTACGCGGATCCTCCGAGCGCGGGCTTCAGCGAGCTGATCGTGCCGTCAGATAAACTGGCATCCGGTTGCGGTCATGACGGTGCGACGGTCACAGTCCGCTCCGGCGACACGGTGATCGCGTCGATGGCGTGGAAGCCGGGGTTGCAGGCAATCGATGCCGCTCTGCCAGTGATGGTGCCGAATACGGGGTCCGCCGGAAGCGACGGCCGGTTGCT
>JADFKB010000152.1 GCA_022565155.1 Chloroflexota bacterium
ACGGGGCCTTTCTCCGGTACCTTTCGACTGAATCTGAGGGCAGGTATGTGGCTGATGGCTTGGAGCCGGGTGAGTATACGCTGAATCCAGATTTTAACGACTACATTGGCGCGTGCCCTGCCTTGGCTTTCTCCTTCAGCCCGTTGCAACAGGGATACTGTCAAGACTTTGCGCTTCCCCGAAGCGCGCACTCCGGCAGCCCCGTTCTGGTAGGTGTAGAGAGCGGGATGACTGTCGAGATCAACTTCGGTACCCAGCCGGCGGATGTCGCTGTGGTCACGGGCGTCGCGTTGCTAGAGGATGATGTGGCGCCGCAGGGGGCCAGCATAGTTGCCTACGTTAACGGCCAGGAGTGCGGCTCGACGATCTCCTGGGGGAGCAGGCGCGAGACCAACTTCATTATCAACGTACTTGGAGCCGGCGAACGAACTGGCTGCGCCGTGCCTGGCGATACTGTCGAGTTTCGGCTCGAAGATGTTCCCGCAGCAGAAGGTTATGAGTGGGTACCGTACACGGCTGCTTCGTTCCCGGTGGAGACCCATCACGTAGTCGCCATCCAGGATCACGCTTGGTACTGGTTTGAAAGGGGTAGTGGTGAGCTTCCGGCTGACAGCATCAACGTTCGCGCTTTCGTCGATGGTGTGGACTGCGGTGGAGCGGGGATTAGGTCTGCGCGCGGCGGACTCGCGGTCGTGGGCTTCTCGCGGCTCATCGTGCCTTCGGAGGAGATCGACCCTGGTTGCGGCCGCCCCGGCGCAATCGTCTCGTTCCTGGTTGACGGTCTCGAGAGCGAAACCGCGCTCGTTTGGGAGCCGGGCCTACAGCGTATCGAATTGCTCTTGGCCGGGGATGTGAACTGCGACTTGGATCCGAACGCCATCGACGCCGCCCTCCTCCTCCAGTTCGCGGCTGACCTTGTCCAAGAACTGGCCTGTCAGGACATGGCGGACGTAAATGATGATGGAAGGGTAGATAGCATCGACGCGGCGCTCATCCTGCAGTTCGAGGCGGGCTTGGTCGAGAGTCTGCTGGTATCGCCTGCCTAGTGTGGGGGCGCTAGCCCTTCCCGCCCTTGCCTCCCACCCCTACGAACGTGTCCCGGAAGCGGTTGTCTTTCTGGTGAAGCAGTATGTTGAACGTGCCGAAGCGCTGCTCGTCGTACTCGACGGTGTCCAGCGGCTGGACCGGGTCGTCCGCCGGGTCGGCGAAGACGTGGCGGATGCCGTAGGTTGTCGTCCGTTCGGCCGGGATGCGGCCGGCCTCCCGGATCAGCGTGCGGAACTGCACCGGCCGCACCAACTGCCCGTGCTCCGCGCCCGCCGCAGTCGAGATGCTCTCGTTGATCAGCGTGCCGCCGAAGTCGTTGGCCCCGGCGCCCAGTAGTTGCTGCGCCACCTGCAGCCCTTCCTTCACCCACGAAACCTGGAGGTTCTTAATGTCGCGGCCCAGCATGAGGCGGGAGACGGCGTACATCTTCACGACCTCCGCCTGCGTTGCGCCGTCACGGACGTCTTCAACGAGGCCGTTCTGGTGCATCGGCGCCTCGCTGTGGATGAAGCTGAGCGGCACGAACTCGGTGATGCCGCCGCTGCGGCGCTGGACGTCGCGCAGCAGCGACAGGTGGCGCGCCTTGTGCTCGGACGTCTCGACGTGGCCGTACATGATGGTCGAGGTGGTCGGGATGCCTAGCTCGTGCGCCGAGGTGATCACCTCCACCCACTGGTCGACGGTGATGCGGCCGGGCGAGATGCGGTCGCGCACCTCCTGCACCAGGATCTCCGCCGAAGTGCCGGGCAGGCTGCCGACGCCGGCGTCCTTCAACCGGCGCAGCATCTCCGGAATCGAGCAGCGGGAGCGAATCGAGCCGTAGAGCACCTCCTCTGGCGAGAAGCCGTGGATGTGCAGCTCCGGCAGCTCCGCCTTCAGCGCCCGACAGAGGCGCTCGTAGAGGTCACCCTCCATCTTGGGCGGCAGGCCGGCCTGGATGCACACCTCCGTCGCCCCCAGCTCCCACGCCTCCTTCGCCCGCCGCACGATCTCGTCCGTGGGCAGCAGGTAGCCCTCCTCCGTCCGGTGGTCGCGACTGAAGGCGCAGAAGCCGCACTTTTTGATGCAGACGTTGGTGAAGTTGATGTTGCGGTTCACAACGTAGGTGACCAGGTCGCCGGTCTGCTCGCGGCGCAGGTAGTCGGCGGCCAGCACCAGCGCCTGCTGGTCCGGCCCGGCGCAGTCGAACAGCGTTACGGCGTCGTCGATCGACAGGTCGTCGCCGCTCAGGGCGCGGTCGATGGCGGCAGCAACGCCGGGCGATAGGCCGCCCAGCAGCGATTCCAGCGTGCGGATGTCGGGAGCGTCCGGCGACGCCTCTTGTTTCGCGTTCAAGCCATCGGCTTTAGTCGGCGGTGCCGTTCCTTCCGGCGAGGCTGGAAAGCCTCGCCTACGGGGAAGGCCGTTGCCGTCTCGATCTTTCACGATGTCCGCTCCTCGCTCGCCACCAGGCCCGTGTCGTCCGTCCAGCGGTCGATGGCCGGCCGGCAGGCCTCTCGCACGAACCGCTCTTGCGCCGTGAACTGCGGGTAGATCGCCAGCCGCTCGCGCAGGTCGAAGCCGGCCTCTTCCGTCACCTCCTGCAGCTCGACGATCTTGGGCCAGGGCGCCTCCGGGCTGATGTAGTCCTTCGTAATCGGCGAAACGCCGCCCCAGTCGTTGATGCCGGCCATCAGGTAGAGGCCGTAGGCGTCCGGCGTCAGGTTGGGCGGCGCTTGGATGTTCATCCCAGGCCCGAGAATCAGCCGCGCCGCCGCGATGGTGCGCAGCATCTCGTAGACGCTCGGCTCGTCGCGATGCCGCATCGGGATGTCGTCCTTCACCCGGAAGTTCTGGACGATCACCTCCTGAATGTTGCCGTACTCCTCGTGTACCTGCTTGATCGCGAAGAGCGAGTCGATCCGCTCCTCCCACGTCTCGCCGATGCCGATCAGGATGCCGGTGGTGAACGCGATGCCTTGCTCGCCGGCGTAGCGCATCGTATCCAGGCGCAGTTCCGGCACCTTGCCCGGGCAGTTGAAGTGGGCCTCGCTCTTCGCGTGCAGCCGCTCTGATGTCGTCTCTAGCATCAGCCCCATGCTGACGTTGCACTCGCGCAGCGATGCGACCTCCTCCCGCGACATGATGCCGGGGTTGGCGTGCGGCAGCAGGCCGGTTTCGGTCAGGACGCTGGCGCACTGCTCCCGCAGGTAGGAGATCGTCGTCTCGTGGCCGAAGCGGCGCAGATCGTCGCGATAGAACTCGTACGTCTCCTCGGGCTTCTCGCCCAGCGAGAAGAGCGCTTCCTTGCAGCCCTGCCGCCGGCCGGCCTCGGCTACCATCAGCACTTCGTCCGGCGACATCGTGTGCGCTTTCGCATCCTTAGGCCCGCGGGCGAAGGTGCAGTAGCCGCACTTCTGGCGGCAGAGGTTGGTCAGCGGGATGAAGACGTTGCGAGAGTAGGTGACCGTGCGGCCCTTGCCCTGGTCGCGCACCGTGCTGGCGGCCAGCATCAGCGCCGATAGCTCCGATCGCTGTGCGGCGATCAGCCGCGTCCCGTCCTCGCGCGTAAGCGTTTCGCTGGAGACCGCGCGTTGGAGCAGCTCCTCGAACGCCGGATCCAGCCGCTGGTGGATGTAGAACATGACGTCGCCTTCTGCGTCTCTCCGTCGGCGAGGCGTTCCAGCCTCGCCATACCCCACAACAAAATAGCCCACTGCTCCGATGATCTCGGAGTGACGTGGGCCCGGCGCCAGCTTCTCCCGCTGGCAGGGATCGAGGCCGGACAGTTCGGATCGAAGCATACGCCTTCAATGGCACGTAGTCAAGAGCTAGGCGGGAAACGTGCGCGTGCGTTGGCCAAGCTGCGCGCCTCACTGTGTGAACTTCGTCTCACAACGGATGCCGCCGGCGGATGCTATACTACAGCACTCTCAGAATGGAGCCTGCCATGCCAGACATGAGCCGTACGATTTCCATCTCGCTCCGTGCGCACCTGCACGTCAGCACGCGCTCCGGCCGCGTCACGATTACCGCCGAGGACCGCGAAGACTTCCTGATCGAATCGGATGTGCCGCTCCGTGACGACAAGATCTCGATCGACCCGGCAGAGCGCGTATCGATCAAGTCCGGCCGCGGCGGCTCCGGCCGGCTGGAGATTCGCTGCCCCCTCGGCGCGGACGTATCGATCGGCACCGTCTCGGGCACGGTCGAGTTGCGCGGCGAGTTCGACGCCGTCCGCGTCACGACGATCAGCGGCTCGATTACGATCGACCGCGCGGAGCTGGTCGACGCCCGCAGCGTCTCCGGCAACATCGAGGTGCAGCGCTGCTCCGGGCGCTGCCGGCTGCGGACCAAGAGCGGCCACGTCTTCTGCGAGCGCGCAGGCGTCGCCCGGGTCTCCACACTCTCCGGCCGCATTCATCTCGGCGAAGTGACAGGTGACGTCCACGCCCAGAGCGCCAGCGGCCGCATCGAGGTGGGTATGCAGGGCAGCGGCGACGTCACCGCCCAGACGATGTCGGGCGCGGTCAAGATCGAGGTGCCGCCGGGAGTGCACCCTTCGCCGAAGCTGCGCAGCCTCTCCGGCCGGCCTCGCTTTGATTGCGAAGAAGGCGACGACTGCAAGATCAGAGTGCGCTCCCTCAGCGGCAAGATCGAGGTGCTGCCCTCCTGATGAAGGAGGGGCCGCCTCCGGCGGAGAGGTCGGAGGGAACCGTGGTGTTCACCGATATCGTGGGCTTCACGGAGTTCACCGCCCTGCGCGGGGACGACGAAGCGCTGGCGCTCCTCGCCGTCCAAGAGCGGCTGGTGCGCGAGGCGCTGCCGCCCCGCGCCCGGATCGTGAAGGAGCTGGGCGACGGGCTGCTGCTCTGGTTCGAGGATGCCTGCGACGCGCTCAGCACGACGCTCCGGCTACAGGAACGATTCGAGGAGGTGGCGGC
>JADFKB010000153.1 GCA_022565155.1 Chloroflexota bacterium
GACGAGCGGCTTGCCACGCCGGTCTGGCAGCACCTCGATGTCGCGCCAGCCGACGCCACGCACACCGGTGCCGAGCGCCTTCATCACCGCCTCCTTCGCGGCGAAGCGGACGGCCAGCTCCGGCACGCGGCCGCGACAGAACGCAGCCTCTTCCGGCGTGTAGACGCGCTGGAGGAATCGTTGGCCGTGGCGGTCTAGTACCTTTTGAACGCGCGGGATGGCGATCATATCGATGCCGACTGCGTAGGGCATGGCAGAGAGAGTGTAGCGAACTTGGCGTCGCTGTCCCCCTCGCTGGAGGATGCGGCAGGCCGGCGTTAGGTTGCTTCTGCGGGCCGGAGAACGACGACGGGGATCACTCGCTTCGTCAAGGTCTGGTATTCGTCGTAGCCGGAGTACATCTCCGCCATCTTCGCCCAGAGCCGTGCGCGCTCTTCTCCCTTGGCCGTCTCCGCGCGCATGCGCTTCGTTTCGCCGCCGACCTGCAGCTCGACGCCGGGGTTGTCACGCAGGTTCAGGTACCAGTTCGGGTGCTCTGGGTGGCCGCCCTGCGATGCGATCACCGTCCAGTTCTCGCCGTCCGCCAGCCCGAAGAGCGGCGTCGTGCGCTGCTTGCCGGACTTGCGCCCCGTCGTCGTCAGCAGCACGACCTCCGAGCCGCGCATGTTCCGGCCGAGCTTCCCGCCGCTCATCTTGTACAGCGACGTATGCGCGATTCCGATCAGCTTCATCAGCGTCTTGTTCATCGGCATGGTGGTGGCTCCAAGCATATGCGATCGCGGATCCATGAGAGTGGTGATGCTGGATGCCTACCGCAGAGCGACCTATTCTATCACCTCTTGGGCATCTACAATGCGCATCGGTACGGGAAACGCACCCGTGTTCAGTATAGTGCTCAGTTCTTCCGCTGTTTCAACGTCAAGACCGGTAATCTGGCCTCCGGAGATGATGACAGTCTGTACATGTGGAGCGATAATGAGGCCGTTGGAGTTCAGGATCGGCTCTCCATCCAGCCAGGGCGACAGCGGGTAGCTTCTCTCCGCCAGGCGCGTGGTCACCGCTTCAGAGATGTCCGGCCCGTCACCGCGCCAGCTAAAAACCAGGGATGGCTGGTTGCCGAAGATCGTGGCGCTAAAGGTGACGAACGTGTCGGGACTGAGATACGTTCCGTCCAGGGTGAGCACCTGCCCGTCGATCTCCGCCGTCGCTGGCTCCCAGACTAGTTGACGATTCAGCGGGTTGGATGACGCTTGCGGCGAAAAGTCATCGAACCAGGGCACGAACTCGACCTCGCCCGGCTCGACGATGTTGCCGTCGAAGTCTTCGGTCGCCTCGACGACAATGTTGCCGCCTGCGTCGCGCATAGGTTCACAGGTGAGGGATTCGTAGACCACGACGCCTTGCTCGAGGATCGCGACGTTGCCGGCGTTATCGATGATCGGCTGGCAGAACTGGAGGAGCGCAGTAAGCCCTATCGTACCAACAGTCGCCTCGTCTGGCGTAAAGCCGGCAAGTTCCACCACGATTTGATTTTGGCCCGTGCGCTCAACAGTGGATCGAATCGCTCCAGTAATCTCGATACGGCGTCTGATTACTTCCTGGACCCCGTCCAAAGCTTCGTCCAGGTCGCTGGCCTCGATGTCAGCCTGTGGTTCCAGCACAATCCGCCAGCGCGGGCCAGAAACGCCTTCATCCTCACAAGAAGCGGTGGCGAGTGCCAGCAGCGCCAGAACCGCCAGTGCCAGTATTATCCTCAGCATTGGTCGCCCTCCTCTACTTGGACAGTCGATTGTAGCACGTGCGCGCCGCCTCCTCCATCCCACCTTCCCCGTCTTCCGTCCATCCTCCATACTGACGTTGGAGGCGAGATGACGGCCGAAATCATCGATGGCAAGGCGATCGCCGCGCAGGTGCTGGCGGAGCTGATACCGCGCGTGGAGGCGCTGCGAGCGCGCGGCGTCCAGCCAGGCCTGGCGTTCGTCCTCGTGGGCGAGAACCCGGCATCGATTAGCTACGTAAAGGGCAAAGCCAGGGACTGCACGGAGGTGGGCATCGAGTCCGAGACGATCCGGCTGCCAGTATCAACGTCTCAGGAGCACGTGATCGACCTCGTGCAGCAGCTCAACGCCGACCCCAAGTGGCATGGCCAAATCGTCCAACTGCCGCTGCCAAAGCACATGGATGAGGAGACCGTGATCGCGTCCATCGACCAGGCGAAGGACGTCGATGGCATCCACCCGGAGAGCGTGGGCAAGCTGCTGCGCGGCGTGCCGACCTACATCGGCGCGACGCCCGCCGGTGTGCAGCAGCTACTGCTGCGCAGCGGCCACGCGCCCGACGGCAAGCGCGTCGTCGTTTGCGGCCGCTCGAACCTGGTGGGCAAGCCGCTGGCGGCGCTGCTGATGCAGAAGCGCGAGGGCGCGAACGCCACCGTCACCGTCTGCCACACCGGCACGCGGGACCTGGCCGAGTTGACGCGCCAGGCCGACATCCTCGTCGCCGCCATGGGCCGCGCGGGCACGATCACGGCCGATATGGTGCGCGACGGCGCGGTGGTGATCGACGTCGGCATGAACTCGATACCGGACGCGTCGAGGAAGAGCGGCCGGCGGTTGGTGGGCGACGTAGATTTCGAGGCGGTGAGCGAGAAGGCAGCGGCGATTACGCCGGTGCCGGGCGGCGTCGGGCCGATGACGCGCGCGATGCTGCTCGTGAACACCGTAATTGCCGCGGAGGGCGGGCCAAGAAGCGGCTAGCATATCCCGACGTCCGAACTCGCAACAATGTAAGGGCGATTCGCAAATCGCCCGTACGATTCTGTAATCCACACTCTGTTCTCGCCTAAACTGATTAAGGGCATTGACCCTTTATTCTATCTCTGATAGCATAGCGCCCAAAGGGATGCCGGATGGATTCGGCTGGGAAACTATCGCCGGAGCCGTAGACCGGAAGGAGATTACACGCCATGACCATCCAACTGGGCTTCCAGCGAGAAGACTTCACGATGCAGACGTGGCGCGCGGTGGCCGCGGAGTTCATCGCCACCGGGCTCTTCGTTTTCCTCGGCACGGCCAGCGTCGTCGTCGTCGTGGCGACTTTGGGCGATGACAAGATGACCGCCGCCGGGATCCTGACGATCGCTCTGGCGCACGGGCTGGCAATCGCCGTGCTCGTCGCCGCCATCGCGAGGATCTCAGGCGGCCATATCAACCCGGCGGTGACGTTCGCGGCGGCGATGACCGGCAAGATGAAGGTCTCAACGGCCATTCTCTACGTCGGGGCGCAACTCGGTGCCGCCATCCTCGGCGTGCTGCTGCTTAAAGGCATCATCGCGGGGCCATTCGAGGCTGGCCTTGGCGCCCACGGGCTGAACTCGCTCGGCATCCTCGATGACCAGGTCGGCGACGGCGCGGGCGCCGGTCTCTTGCTGGAGGCGGTGCTCACCTTCGCGCTCGTCTTCGTCGTCTTCGCCACCGCGATCGACAAGAAAGGCCTTAAGCACCTGGCGCCGATGGCGTACGGGCTGATCGTGCTCGTCGACCACCTGGTCGCTCTCCCGCTGACGGGCGCATCGATGAACCCGGCGCGATCGTTCGGGCCGGCCATCGTCGCCAACATCTGGACCGACCACTGGATCTACTGGCTGGGGCCGTTGATCGGAGCGGGAGTGGCCGCGCTCGTCTACGAGTTCGTCTTCCTCCACCGCGAGGACGGCGGTGAAACTTCCCCCGTAGCATTGGGGTAGCCCCTCCATCTATGCGCCTCTGCGACAGCTGCGTCCGGAGGTGCGGTGAGGATTCTTGCGCAGGCATTCGGCGAGGCTCATGGGAACGCTGCCTGGCGGAGGATTACGCTGCCCTCGCTGAGACGGAGATAGACCTTGACGCGCTACGCCACCGTGACTAGAATTAGCTCTAGGAGCGGGGAGCACGTGGATGAGCGCTAGTGGACGATATCAAGGCTCCACCGCATTTGCGTGCAGCAGCCCACCCACTGAATCAGCGCACCCACGAATCGAAGAAGTGTTACGATGACCGATCGAGAACAGCTAACGACCGCACTACCCCGCCGTCTCAGATTCGTAATTAGTCACGGCATACTCAGCAAATAGCCGAAGAGAGAAACGAAATGCCTTCGAACCAATACTGGTGGCCGAATCAGTTAAACCTGAAGGTTCTCCGCCAGAACTCTCCGCTGTCAGATCCTATGGCCAAGGATTTCAACTACGCTGAGGCGTTCAAGACACTTGACCTCGATGCCCTGAAGAAGGACATCGAACAGGTGATGACGACGTCGCAAGACTGGTGGCCGGCAGACTACGGCCACTATGGGCCGCTCTTCATCCGGATGGCGTGGCACGCCGCAGGCACGTATCGCATCACCGACGGCCGCGGCGGTGGAGGCTCCGGCTACCAACGCTTTGCGCCCCTCAACAGCTGGCCCGACAACGCGAACCTCGACAAGGCGCGCCGGTTGCTCTGGCCGGTCAAGCAGAAGTACGGCCGGAAGATCTCGTGGGCCGACCTGATAATCTTCGCCGGCAACTGTGCCCTGGAGTCGATAGGATTCAAGACCTTCGGTTTCGGCGGCGGGCGCGAGGACGTCTGGGAGGCCGACGAGACTGACTGGGGGTCTGAGGACACATGGCTTGCAGACGAGCGCCACAGCGGCGACGGGGAACTCCAGGGACCGTTCGGCGCCGACCACATGGGCCTGATTTACGTGAATCCGGAGGGGCCGAACGGTAACCCGGACCCGCTCGCTGCAGCAAAGTATATTCGCGAAACGTTCAGCCGCATGGCGATGAATGACGAGGAGACGGTTGCGCTCATTGCCGGCGGACACGCGTTCGGCAAAGCACATGGTGCTGCCCCTGATGACCACCACGGCCCCGAACCAGAGGGTGCCGGCCTGGAGGA
>JADFKB010000154.1 GCA_022565155.1 Chloroflexota bacterium
CGTGTATCTGGTCTTCCTCTCACCCAGATAACGCTGCGCGTGTATCTGGTCTTCCTCTCACCCAGATAACGCTGCGCGTGTATCTGGTCTTCCTCTCACCCAGATAACGCTGCGCGTGTATCTGGTCAGTCCTGCGGTGCTTCTTGCGTGGGACAGGCTTTAGCCCCCGTCTGCCGGCGGACAGGTGTCGCGTCATCTCGAGGCCGCACGCACGGCCGGGAGCGGCGGCGGTTACGTCTGCCTCTATCCTACCTCATGCCCGCCGCCGCGTGTCGAGATTCGCGCCGATATTCGACGAGAATCGGCCAGATCGCGACTCTCGCATGGGCGCTGGACGTTGAAATCGAGCCGTCGATCAGAGCTGCGCGGCTCCATCAGTCCTGCTCTGTAATCACGAGTGTTTCACTCGCTCTGCTTCCTGTAGCCCGCCAATCTTCTCGGCGCTGCGTCCGTAGATATCCGGAACAGGCCATCCGTTCAGGCCGGCGTAGGTGTCGATCTGGCTCCGGTGGTGGATGTCATGCTCGAGCATCATCATCAGCACACGCCAGCCCGAGAGGGTGTCGTCAGTGTCGATCATCTGGATCTTCCGTTCCAGCCACGCGTGCGGCGTCTCGTCGAGCTGGCGATGGAGCTCTTCGGCGCTCTCGGCGATCGCCGGCAGCCACCGATCCTTAGCGCTGACGTCTGGAGGCTCCGGGCTGATCCAGCCCTCGCCTCGATATGCGCTTGCGAAGTACAGACGCGAACCAGCCATGTGTCCGACGAGTTGGTTGATGCCCCATGCGTGCTCGCCCTCGCCCGTGGCCGGCGCCCAGCCATCCGCTTCGGGCGGCAGCGCCCCGATGTCTCGCAGCGCCCGCCGATTGACCGCATCGAAGTACTTGAGAAAGGCGTCGATCGAAACGAACATCGCTACTGTCCCACCATCAGTGCGTTCACCTCATCCTCGGTCTTGGCGTACAGGATGCGCGGTTCCATGACAGACTTATCCTACCTCATGCCCGCTGCCGCGTGTCGAACGTCTGTACGGGGCCGTGCCATAAGTCGCTCTCCTCGAATCGCTCATCGTAGCGGCCGCCTGTGTACTCGCCGATCACCTGCCGCCAGAACGCCAGCGCGCCGGTGTTCGGCGCCACCACCGCCACCTCCCATCGGCCGGGGAACAGATCGAACAGGCGCGTGGCCGCCTCCTGGCCGACGCCGAGGCGGCGATACTTGCGCATCACAAAGAACTCGTCCATGCAGGTGACGTCCGTGGCACCGGTGAAGTGGCTGCGCTCGATGACGATCGCCAGGCCGGCCAGCATTCCGTCCACGCGCACGAGATACGTGTGCGCCAGCGGATCGTTCCAGGTTTCGTCCAGCGAGATGTAGTGATAGACGCCGTCCGCCTCGACATCGCCACCCATGATCTCGGCGAAGTCGTACAGGTAGAGCTGCAACAGCCGCTCGACGACCGGCCGGTCGTTCGCTTTCGTTTCCTCAATTTCGATCTTCATCGTCGCCCAACTATCCTACAGGAATCGCCGCCACGCCCCAACGGCGGGCGCGCGGCCGGGTTGACTTCTGTGCCGCTTCGGGTAGAATCAGCCGTAACGCCATGAGCGAAGATACTCCTGCCGCGCTCGACGACGTCCGCGTGCTCGACCTGACGGGCGAGATCGGCGCCTACTGCACCAAGCTGCTGGCCGACTTCGGCGCGGACGTGATCAAAATCGAGCCGCCCGGCGGCGATCCGGCGCGCAACATTGGCCCGTTCTACCACGACCAGCCCGGACCGGACTCCAGCCTCACCTTCCTTAACCTCAATACCAACAAACGCAGCGTCATTCTCGAACTGGAGGACGAGAGCGATAGAGAAGCGTTCCGCAAGCTGGCGAAAACCGCAGATATCGTCGTCGAGTCGTTCCCGCCCGGCTACCTAGACGGCCTCGGCCTCGGGTACGAGGGGCTATGCGGGTTGCGCAAGGATATCATCGTCACATCGATTACCGGCTTCGGCGCGACTGGCCCGCACGCCGGCTACCTCGCGCCCGACATCGTCGGCGTGGCGATGGCCGGAATCATGTGGCTCGCCGGCGATCCGCAAGACCCGCCCAACCTGCCGTTCGGCAACCAGGGCTACGTGAGCGCCTCGGTCCACGCGGCGTCGGGCACGATGATGGCGCTCTATCATCGCGACGTCACCGGCGAGGGCCAGCACGTTGACGTATCGATGCAGGAGGCGCTGCTCATCGCGCAAGAGAACGCGATGCAGACCTACGACATGAACAAGTCGGTACGCAACCGCACCGGCGCGCGCGGCAACATCCCGATCGTGATCCCTGGCATCGGCCCGTATGAAACGAGCGATGGCTGGATCTGGAGCTACGTCGGCACGCCGGGCGGCGCGCCCTGGGCCGAGCTGCTGAAATGGATGGAGGAGGAGGGGAAGGCGGAAGACCTGGGCGACGAGCCCTACCGCGGCGTCATCGAGCAGCTAGATATCCGTTTCCTCACCGGGCTGGCGCTCAACCCGGAGGAGGGCAAGAAGCACCTGCCAACGCTCGGCCATCTCAACGAAGTGTTCACCCGGTTCTGCGCCGCCAAGACAAAGTGGGAGCTGTACGAGCAGGGCCAGGGACGGCGGCTGCTGATCGGCATCGTCAGCACGCCGGAGGACCTGGTGAAGAACCCGCAGCTCGACGCTCGCGAATGGTACCAGGACGTCCGCCACGAAGAGCTGAATGCGACGATTCGCTACCCCGGCCCGCCGGTGCGGCTCTCTGAGACCCCGTGGCGCATCGCTACGCACGCGCCGCAGGCCGGCGAGCACACCACGGAAGTGCTGGGAGAGCTGACCTAATCATGCCATCCAACAGCAGCCAGCAACCGCTGACCGGCCTCAACGTCGCAGACTTCTCCTGGTTCGCCGCCGGCCCGATCTGCGCCGAGTCGATGGCAGTCCACGGCGCGACTGTCGTCCGCGTCGAATCGGAATCGCACATGGACGGCCTGCGCGGCGTCGGCCCGTTCCCCACAGGCAAGACCGGCTACAACGTTAGCGGCTGGTACAACAACTACAACGCCAACAAACTCAACGTCACGCTCAACCTGAACACCGAGAAAGGCCGCGACCTCGCGATGCGGCTCGTCGGCTGGGCAGATGTCTTCATCACCAACATCACCCCGCGCGTCATCGAGCGTTGGGGGTTTACCTACGACCAGCTGGTAAAGACGCGGCCGGACATCATCGCCGTCTACCAGCCGATGCAGGGCTTCGACGGCCCCCACCGTGATTTTCTCGGCTTCGGCGCGGTGCTGGGGCCGATCACGGGCATCAACCACCTCACCGGCTTCCCGGACCGGCCGCCGGCCGGAATGGGCACCAACTACCCAGACTACGTCATCAACCCGCAGCACACGCTGACAGCGATACTCGCCGCGCTGCGCTATCGAAAGCGCACCGGCAAGGGCCAGCGCGTCGAACTGTCGCAGCTCGAATCCGTCGTCGCATCGCTCGCGCCGGCCGTGATGGACTACGCGGCGAACGGGCGCGTCCAGACGCGCGCCGGCAACCGCATCCCGCACGCCGCGCCCCACGGCGCGTTCCCCTGCCAGGGTATTAAGATCGAGACAGTGTTTGGCGAACAGGACGAAGGGCGCTGGTGCGTCATCGCCTGCTTCAGCGACGGCCAGTGGGCGTCCCTCCGCAGCGCAATGGGCGACCCGGATTGGGCCAAACGAGCCGATTTCGACACCCACGCCGGCCGCAAGGAGCACGAAGACGAACTGGAGGAAGGCATCGGCGCCTGGACGTCCGAGCGCTCGCCGGAAGCGGTGATGGAGACGCTGCAGGCGGCCGGCGTGCCCGCCGCCGTGATCCAGAACGCCCGCGACTGCCTCGAAGCCGACGCCCACCTGCGCGAACGCGAGTATTATGTCTACTTAGACCACCCGGAGGCCGGCCGCACCGCCTACGACGGCCCCGGCTTCCGCCTCTCGAAGACACCGGCGCAGTACCGCACCCCCGCCGCCTGCCTGGGCGAGCACAACGAGCAGGTCTGCAAGGAGATCCTCGGCCTGTCGGACGAAGAGATCGCCGACCTGATGGTGGAGCAAGTGCTGTACTAGCTGGGCAGGTCTGGCGCGGGTGGCGCAGGTTGTGGGGGTGAATGCCCGACAAGAAGGGAGGTTGGATGAATCGGGTTGGGGGAGGACGGCGGGGCGATGTGGTCTTCTTTCTGTCAGAGCTGTCGTTCGGGCTCCTCTAGGTGCTAATCGGACGAAGCTGCATCGGTTGAGTCCGAGCAATATTAATTGCCTGACCAACGCTCTCCGGGGAGGTATGCCCCGTGGCCCTTGAGCTTCACGCCTGCTCATCGGCCCTCCGGCTACAATCCAACTACCCTACCAAGGAGGTGGCGCGGTGAGGGCAAAGGCACTGAAAGACGCGTGGCGAATGGTCTTCCGCGACATTCGCCACTACTGAGGGTTGGCGAACTTCCCGGATCGTAGACTGCCATCGCCTCCGCACAGAGCCGGGGACCACCTCATTGTAATCGAGGCGCCATCCGCTTCGCACAACGGGCCAGGCGAATAGAGCGCGATGAGGAAGCGAGTATCTAGTCCACGAATGGCGGGCGAATATCGTCCAGTACCGCGGACCGAAGTCGGCGGCATGTGATTGGTCCCATCTTCAGTGGGTTGGTTCTCGACCCCAGTTACGCCTGCGCCAGAAGCTGGGGCGGGGCCACCTGGGCCCCGCCCCCTACTATCCTGTCAGCCCCTAGCTGTGAGGCTGTCTGCGTACACTGGGCCGTTTTCGGCCGGCGGGTATTGTGTCACTCACCCTACGGGTTTGTGTACGGAATTTGGGAATTAGCCGAAACAACCCCATCATCACC
>JADFKB010000035.1 GCA_022565155.1 Chloroflexota bacterium
GCCCGCGCTCTACTTCACGGTCGGCCATCGCAAGCTGACTGGCGGCGTCAACGTCACCGGCAGCCACAACCCGCCGGACGAGAACGGCTTCAAGCTCGTCGGCGAGGGCAACTGGCCGATCGCCGGCGACGAGATCCAGCAGGTGAAGGCGATCATCGACTCCGGCGACTTCCGCAGCGGCCAGGGCCGCATCGAGCCGCTCGACCACAAGCCGGACTACTTCGCGCGCGTGAAGGAGTCGGCACGGATAACGCGCCCCTTCCGCGTCGCCGTCGATACCGGCAACGGCGTCGCCGGCCTCTTCGCGCCGCCGCTGCTGCGAGACCTGGGCTGCGACCTCGTCGAGCTGCACTGCGACCTCGACAGCAGCTATCCCAACCACCTGCCGGACCCCCAGATGCCGGAGAACGTCGTCGATCTGCAGGAGAAGGTGCGGGAGACCGGCGTCGATATCGGCCTCGCCTTCGACGGTGACGGCGACAGGCTGGGCGTGATCGACGAGCGCGGCGAACGGCACGAGGCCGATTACATCCTGATGCTGCTGGCGCGCGATCTCCTCGCCGAGCAGCCCGGTGCCAGCGTGATCGTGGACATCAAGACCTCCCAGCCCGTGATCGATGACATCACCGAACACGGCGGCAATCCAATAGTCTGGAAGACCGGCCACTCTCACATCAAGATCAAGATGCGGGAGCAGGAGACGCCCCTGGCCGGCGAGGCGAGCGGCCACATCTTCTACGCGGAAAACTTCTACGCCGACGACGCCCTCTTCGCCGCTTGCAAGCTGCTTAGTTTCCTCGCTAAGAGCGACAAGCCGCTCAGCGCCCACCTAGCGGACATGCCCCGCTGGTACACCAGCCCGGAGTTGCGCGTGCCCTGCGCGGACGACCGCAAGTGGGACGTGGTCGATGCCGTCGCCGGCGTGCTGCGGGAGCGCTACCCATCCGTCGAGATCGACGGCATCCGCGCCACCTTCCCGGACGGCTGGGCGCTGGTGCGCGCCTCCAACACCGGCCCCAACCTGACGGTGCGATTCGAATCGAAGACCGAGGAGGGCTTGGCCGCGATCGACGCCGAGGTGAAGGCTATGCTCGGCGAGCATGTGGAGACCTGGTAGCGCCCGCCAACCGGCTAAGACCGGCCAGCTAAGAAAAGAGGGGCTCGCATCGCGAGCCCCTTTAATGTTTCGCCAACCGAACGTGCGCTACATCAGTGCCGTAAACTGGAAAAGCTGGACCAGGTTGCCTTCCGGGTCCTTCAGCGTCGCCATGCGCAGCCCGCGTGGTTACGAGTCTAGCTCCACGAGCTGACAGTAGTTGCCGTCGGGATCAAGGAACGTTGCGAAGACCCCGTGGAGCTTTACTGTAGCGCTCATGATGAACTGGACGCCTTGCTCCTTAAGACGCGTCTCTTCGGAGGCCACGTCACTGACCAGGAAGTTCAGGAGCACTCGCTGCGGCTCCTTCGTCGCTCCTTTCACTTCGCTGTGGCCTTCGATGATGAGCGCGATGAACGACGACGAACCAGCCATGAACGCGCCTGGTCCCATCTCTTCGTTCGGTGTGAGGCCGACGACATCACGGTAGAACGCGATCAGCGTCTCTGGCTGCTCGCTGTTGATGTTGACTACGAACTGGTCGACCTTCATAGTTGCTCTCCTTCGTGCTCAACAGCGACCGTCGCCCGTTAAGAACTGGCCAATCGTACCGTACACGGCCCCGTACGGTAGCTTATCCCTAACCCCACGGGTCGGCCCCGGGATCGCCGCCCTCTGCCAGCTCCACCAGGCGCGGCAGGTAGTGCTCCCAACCTTCCTTGTGGCTGGCTGCCTGTTCTGCGGTCAGCCCGCTGTGCTTTAGACGAATAATCGTTCCATCGCCGTCTTCGACCAGGGTGATCTCGACCGTGCTGGCGCCGGGCGGGACGACTTGGTCTTCGCCCTCCCAGCCGAACGTGAAGACTACGCGCTCGTTTGGCACGATCTCGACGATCTCGCCGCGCGCTACTTGCCCCTCGTTGACCTGGACGCGGATCGCGCCCCCCGGCTGCGGATCGAGCTCCACCTGCGACCCGAACCAGCGGGCCATCCCCTCCCCGTTGTTCAGGAACCCGAACACGGTCTCGGGACTCGCCGCAACGCGCATCTCTAGCTCCAGTACGTCGCTCTGGCTTGCTATCGTCATTCCTTCATCCTCCGTTCCTCCGCTTCGGCGGCGCGGGCTAGCAGCCTGAGCCGGCCTTCCCAGAACTCGTTCAGGAACTCGCGCACCTCCGCCAGTCCCTCCGGCCGCGCCCGATACAGCCGCTGCGTGCCCTGCCGCCGCTCCGAGAGGAGGCCGGCTGTCTTCAGCACACGTAGGTGCTGCGAGATCGCCGGGCGCGTCACTTCGAAGTGCGCGGCGATCTCGCCCGCGGGCAGCTCCCTATCCTGCACAAGACGAAGAATCTTACGGCGGTGCGGTTCGGCGATGGCGCGCAGCGCGAGGTCCATACCGGTTATGTTAGTATGTGCTTACGATAAAAGCAACCAGTAAACGGTAGCTTCAACGGGCGCCGCGAAATCGCGCTTAGGCCGAGCTAAGGCCCTGGATCATCTCGTCCAGGATGGCGACGAACTCCGCTGTTACTTCGTCCGTGACGGCGTCGGTGCTGTAGCCGCCTGTGTTGTACCAGGAGCCGTCGCTGTTCTGCTGTTGCAGCAGCGCCTCGGCCACACGAGCCGCCAGTCCGCCGACGCGCTCGTCGCCCGTCGCGCCGTAGAGCAGCGCTGCGCCCCAGCCGACCTTCCCTACCTGCGCCGTGGTGTACATGCCATCGGTGCAGCGGAATGCCAGGTCGAGATAGTTGGCAGCGAGTTCGAGGTGTTCGGGTTCTTTCGTCGTGAGCGACAGCTTACTGAGGAACGCGGCGCCGATGCCCATCTGGAAATAGAGCTGGTGTTCCTCGTTCGCCCGCACCACGGCCCCGCGCGCGCGATCCGCTGGGAACTCGGTAATCAGGCCGCGATCCGGCCGCAGCATGAAGTAGAGCGCGTGCTCGGTGTCCGGCTGTTCATCCCACACGCGTTTCAGGAACCGGCCCACGCCGCGCGCGACCTCGATGTGGCCTGTGTACAACGCGGCCGCGCCCGCCTGGCAGGCGGACATCACGTCCTGCGGGCTCTCGGGGTCGGCTAGCTTCGTGCGGAAGCCGCCCGTTTCGCTGTGCTGAAGCATCGTCAGAAACTCCATGCCGCGCGCGGCGACGTCGAACTGACCCAGCTTCTGGGCGCCGCAGATGATCCAGGCGTTGGGATAGGCGTACACGCGGTCGAACTGCTTGCCGCGGCCTACCTCGCCCTCGCTCGTCAGGTCGCCCTCTGACGAGAGCATGTTGCGCCGGATCCAGGCGACGACGCGCGCGCCCTCTGCGGCGCGGCCGGATGCGGCGAGCGCCCAGGGCGCCTTGTAGTAGCAGCCCAGGCCGCCGGCCGGATCGCCAATGACGCCGTCCTTCCGCTGGCGGCCTACCAGATACTGCGCGCCGCGCTCTTTCCCGTCAACCAGCCGGTCGATATCGAACACGTCAGTCATCTTCTCTCCTTTGTCTCTTGTGCCGGACGCGCCTTGCGCGGGGCGCGCGTTGCGCGGACGGCGCGGCCACACCCTCACGCCTCACTCAACGGCGTCCAGCATACCGCGCTTATCCGGGCCTGCCAAGTTCATCCGTTGTCTTGCAGCGATGTAGTGGTCGTGGTATATTGATCTTGACCACGGCGTACGTAGAAAAAGTGGGTTCTGCCCACTTTTTTGTTCGAGTAACGCCTATAAATCCGGACGAGAGGTACTAGGCATGGCAAAGAACGAATTCCTCGTCGCTATCACCCAACTCGCTGCTGAAAAGAACCTGCCGAAGGAGGTAGTCTTCGAGGCGGTGGAGGCAGCCCTCGCTTCCGCCTACAAGCGGGACGATCTGGCTACCAGCGACGTCGTCGTCAAGATCGACCCCGATACCGGCGCCACCAGCGTCTTTACCCGCAAGACCGTGGTGGAGGAGGTGGAGGACGAAGAGACGCAGATCACGCTTGATGAGGCGCGCAAGAGCAACCCGCTCGCGCAGATGGAAGACGGGATCGATACGGAGATCGCCGCCCAGTACTCCGGCCGCGTCGCCGCCCAGACCGCGAAACAGGTGGTGCTGCAGCGGCTGCGGGAGGCGGAGCGCGAGGTCGTCTTCGAAGAGTACGCCGGCAAGGAGGGCGATATCGCCTCCGGCGAGATGGTGCGCATGGAAGGCCGCAACGTCATCATCGATCTGGGCAAGGCGGAGGCGCTGCTGCCCGGCTCCGAGCAGGTGCGCATCGAGCACTACCGCTCCGGCCAGCGGCTCAAGTACTACATTCTGGAGGTCTACAAGGCGGCCAAGGGCCCCCAAGTCGTCGTATCGCGCACCCATAAGAACCTGGTCCGCCGTCTCTTTGAGCTGGAGGTGCCGGAGATATCCAAAGGCATCGTCGAGATCAAAGCGATCGCTCGTGAGGCGGGCTTCCGCAGCAAAGTGGCCGTCTGGTCTGACCAGGAAGGCGTCGATCCCGTGGGCTCCTGCGTCGGCCTGCGCGGCATTCGCATCCAGAACATCGTCAACGAGCTGAACGGCGAACGTATCGATATCGTGCTCTGGAACCCGGAACCGAGCCGCTTTGTCGCTCACGCCCTCAGCCCGGCCCAGGTCGTCCACGTCGGTCTCGACGAAGCGACCAACACCGCCGAGGTGGTGGTGCCGGACCGCCAGCTCTCGCTGGCCATCGGCAAGGAGGGCCAGAACGCCCGTCTGGCGGCCAAGCTCAGCGGCTGGCGCATCGATATCAAGGGCCAGGCGATCTACGAAGAGATCATGGGTGGCCTGCCGGAGGCGGAGGAAAAGGTTGTTGAAGAGGCGGCCGCGGAAGAAACGGCAGAAGAGGCGGAGGGGCTGGAAGAGGCCGCGGTTGCGGAGACGGTCGAAGCCAGCGAACAGCCGGCCGCCGTAGCGGAGGCCGAAGAGCCGGCGGCCGAGGTCACGACCGTCGATGAACCTGTCGAAGCCGCGAAGCCCGAGCCCGCAGCCCCGGCCGCGCCCCAAATCCGCTTCGCCGAGGAGATACTCGTCGGCGATCGCGAGCAGACGGAGGCGCCGCCCAAGACGAAGACATGGTCGAAAGGGAAGAAGTCGGCGGGCCCGGCGCGGGATACCGCCGTCAAGGCGAAGCGACCCAAACGCTCCAAGCGCGTTATCCTAGAGGAAGAGGACGAAGAGTACGAATACGAAAGCCCGTAGCAGGAGCGGACGGTGAGCAGTAGGAAGCACATCCCCCAGCGCACCTGCGTCGCCTGTCGCACCACCGGCGACAAGCGCGAGCTCGTCCGCGCCGTCCGCACAGCCGAAGGCAGCGTCGAGGTCGATCCCGGCGGCAAACGCGACGGTCGCGGGGCGTACCTCTGCGCCCGGCCATCCTGCTGGGAAGAGGCGTTGAAGAACGGCCGGCTCGCCGCTGCTCTCCGCGCGACGATCTCCGCGCACGACCGCGATGCGCTCCGCAGCTACGCCAGCCAGCTTGAATCGGCAGCGGCAGTAGGAAGCTAGCAGCGATGCCTCCAAAGCGCAGAAGGCCTCAGGCCAGGAGCCGAAAACCGGCGAACGCGAAGCGGAAGACGGCCGCCGCCGCCGCGACAGAGACCGCCGCCCCGGCGGAAGCGAACGCTACCGAGACCAACGCCCCCCGTCCGATCGAGATCCCTCGCGTCCTCACCGTGAAAGAGCTGGGCGATCTCATGGAGCTGCCGCCGACTAGTGTGATCAAAGAGTTGATGAAGAACGGCGTTATGGCCGCCATCAACCAGAGCATCGATTTTGAGACGGCGGCGATCGTCGCGCACGACCTCGGCTTTGAGCCGGAGGAGGCCGCTCCGAAAGAGCGAGCGGAGATCTCCCAGATGGGGCAGACGGGCGCCGTCATCGAAGAAGAGGGCGTCGAGCTACAGCCGCGGCCGCCCGTCGTCACGGTGCTCGGCCACGTCGACCACGGCAAGACCAGCCTGTTGGACGCCATCCGCAAGACGAACGTGATCGGCGGCGAGGCCGGTGGCATTACCCAGCACATCGGCGCCTACCAGGTAAAAGCCAACGGTCAGTCGATCACGTTCCTGGACACGCCCGGCCACGCCGCCTTTACGGCGATGCGCGCGCGCGGCGCTCGCATCACGGATGTCGCCGTGCTCGTCGTCGCCGCCGACGATGGCGTCATGCCTCAGACCAAAGAAGCGATCGACCACGCCCGCGCCGCCGGCGTGCCGATCGTCGTCGCCATCACGAAGATCGACCTGCCGGGTGCGCAGCCCGATCGCGTGAAGCAGCAGCTAGCCGAACAAGAGATTAACATCGAAGAATACGGCGGCGATGTCATCTGCGTCTCCGCCTCAGCTAAGACGGGCGAAGGCATGACGGAGCTGCTGGAAAACATCCTCGTCGCCGCGGAAATACTGGAGCTGCGCGCGAATCCGGACCGGGCGGCCATCGGCACGGTGATCGAGGCCGGCATGGACCGCACGCGCGGCCCCAACGCGACGGTGTTGGTGCAGACCGGCACGCTCCGCGTCGGCGATGTCGCCGTCGTCGGCGAGACGTCCGGGCGAATCAAGGCGATGTTCGACGAAGACGGCGGAAAACTGAAGGCGGTCGGCCCGGGCGAACCGGCGGCGATCCTCGGCCTGCGGGATGTACCGCGCGCCGGCGATGTCGTTACCGTCGTCAAGGACGAAAAAACGGCCCGCCAGATCGTCGTTCGGCGGGCGCGGGAGAAGCAAGCTGCCTCCCTCCACGTTCGGCCCCGCGTCACGCTCGATACGCTCTTCGGCGAGATCAGCGCCGGCAAGGTGAAAGAGCTGAACCTGATCCTGAAGACGGACGTCCAGGGCAGCATCGAGCCGATCCGGCAGTCGTTGGAGCACCTGAGCACGGATAAGGTGCGGGTCAAGATCATCCACTCCGGCACCGGCACGATCAACGAGCAGGACGTCATGTTGGCGATGGCCTCCGGCGGCATCATCATCGCCTTCAACACACGGCCGGAGCCTGGCGCCGAACGGCTCATCGCGCAGGAGAACGTCGACCTGCGAAACTACGACGTCATCTACAACATCACGGAAGACGTGGAGAACGCGTTGAAAGGCATGTTGGATCCGGTATACAAGGACGTCATCAGCGGCCACGTCGAGGTGCGCGAGGTCTTCCAGGTGCGACGCAGGGCCCAGGTCGCCGGCGCCTACGTCCTGGATGGCGCCATCACACGAGGCGACCTCGTGCGCGTTATCCGCGACGACGAACAAATCGCGGACACGACGATCGCCAGCCTGCGCCGCTTTCAGGAGGACGTGCGAGAGGTGCGGACCGGCTTCGAATGCGGCGTGGTTCTCGAAAACTTTACCGACTTCAAGCAAGGCGATCTCCTCGAGCTCTACCACAGCGAACGCGAGACGTAGCCCGGCGGCCGTATTCCTCGGAGCCCTCCTATGACCCGCAGAACCGAGCGGATCAACGACCTGTTGCGAGAGGAGATCAGCGATATCCTCCGTCGCGAGATCAAGGATCCGCGCATCGGCGGGCTCCTCTCCGTCACCGAAGTGGACGTCTCTCCCGACCTGCGCCAGGCGAAAGTCTACGTCAGCGTCATGGGCAGCGACGAAGAGAAGACGGCCACGTTCAAGGCGTTGCGCTCCGCCGCCGGCTTCGTCCAGCGCTCGCTGCGCGGCCGGCTGACGCTGCGCCGCACGCCCGGCCTGACGTTTTTCCCCGACGACTCGATCAGCGAGGGCGCGCGCATCCTGTCGTTGCTGGAGCAGGCGAACGAATCCTCAGAGCAGCCGCAACCGTGACCAGCGGCATCCTCAACGTCAACAAACCGCGCGGCATGACCTCGTTCGCCGTCGTCTCGCTCGTCCGGCGGCTGACGGGCATACGGAAGGTGGGCCACGCCGGCACGCTCGACCCCATCGCGGACGGGGTGCTTCCCATCTGCCTCGGCCCGGCGACGCGCATCGTCGACTACATCGTCGGACAGCCGAAGCTCTACCGCGCCGCCGTCCGGCTCGGCGTCGCCACCGACTCCTACGATAGCGAGGGAGAAGTCGTCGCCACCGGCGATCCGAGCGGTGTCAGTCGAGATGATGTCGAGCAGGCGCTCGCCAGCTTCGTCGGGGAGATCCAGCAGATGCCGCCGATGTACAGCGCGCTGAAGTATCAGGGCCAGCCGTTGTATCGGTACGCCAGAGCCGGCAAGACGGTGCCGAGGCAGGAGCGCACGGTTCGTATCTACCGGCTGGAGCTGCTGAGGTTCGATTCTCCAGTCGTAGAGATCGAGCTGGAGGTTGGCAAGGGCGCCTACGTTCGCTCCATCGCCCACGATATGGGCGAGCAGCTTGGCTGCCACGCGCACATGGAGCAGCTCACCCGCGTGCGGAGCGGGCCGTTCACGCTGGAATCAGCCGTGGAGCTCGGCGAGCTGGAAGCGGCGGTGGAGCACGGCGATTGGGAAGCGCTGCTGCTGCCGGCTGATCGGGTGTTGGAGTCGTGGCACGCTGCGCTGTTAGGCGAGCCGCATAGCCGGGACGTGAAGCACGGCCAGCTTCTCGTGCTGACGCCGGTAGGTTCAGAACACATCGATCTCGATACACCGTGCCGCGCCTATTCGGAGGACGGAGAGTTCCTTGCGATCCTCAGATATCGCGGCGCAAATCGCTGGCATCCAGAGAAAGTATTCTCTGCACTGTAAAATATCATCCGCTAATTCGCCTCAGATACCCTTGACATCGGCCGGAAAAGGGCTATGATTCTACCTAACGAATCTACGGCCAGTCGTCTGCGGCAGATATGAGCGGAATCTAGCCGGCGAGGGCGTCGACTTACGGGCGTAGAACAGCACCCAGGCCCCGCGGCAAGGCGACAGCCGCACAGCGCGATAGGAAAGGAAGGAACACGGTATGGAAGCGTATTGTCTGAAGTGCAGGACCAAGCGGGAGATGAAGGACCCGCAGCAAGTAACGATGAAGAACGGCAAGCCGGCCACCAAAGGAACCTGCCCAACGTGTAGCACACAGATGTACCGCATCGGTAAGAGCTAAGCCGGCGACGTTCATAGGAAACCTTCCGGGGGTGGCCCACGCGCCACCCCCATCTTTTTCCCTCAGACCTCAGTCGGCTGCGCCAGCAGTTTCCTCAGTAAAGTTAGCTTTACTGTTGACAGGCCCGTAACTCTCCCATACACTGCTGTAGGTAACGAAAACTTTACTTACGGGGAACGAACGATGGTAGCACAGTCGAAGCTCTTTGATGTGATGGCGGAGCGCGGTCACACCCAGCGCTGGCTGCTGGCGCGGCTACGCAAGGACGGCCACTCGTTCAGCGAAACGTATGTATCCCAGGTAAAGTCCGGCGCGAAGCCGCCCAGCCGCCGCTTTATGAAAGCGGTGTCGGCTGCGCTGGCGCTGCCGGAGAACGAACTGTTCGATACGAGGACCGGCGCAAGGCAGCGCCGCGAGGCAGGGGAGGTAGGGATGCCGAAAGCGAAGAAGAGCGGCGGCAAGATCAACGTCGCCATCATTGGACTGGGGAACTGCGCCTCATCACTCGTCCAGGGCGTCGAGTTCTACCAGGATGCGCGCGACGATGAAACCGTCCCTGGTCTGATGCACGTCAAACTGGGCGGCTACCACGTCCGCGACCTGAACTTCGTCGCAGCGTTCGATATCGACGTCAACAAGGTGGGGAAGGACATCGCCGAAGCGATCTACGCGCCGCCGAACAACACCTACAAGTTCGCCGATGTGCCGAAGACCGGTGTCCGCGTCTCCCGCGGCATGACCCACGATGGCCTCGGCAAGTATCTCAAAGAGGTGATCGTGAAGGCGCCCGGCCAGACGGCGGATATCGTCCGTATCCTGGAGGAGACGGAGACGGACGTCGTCATCAGCTACCTGCCTGTCGGCTCTGAAGAGGCGACGAGGTGGTACGTGGAGCAGGTGCTCGCCGCCGGCTGCGCCTTCGTCAACTGCATCCCGGTCTTCATCGCCCGTGAGAACTACTGGCAGGGGCGGTTCGAGGAGCACGGCCTGCCGATCATCGGCGACGACATTAAGTCCCAGGTGGGCTCGACGATCGTCCATCGCGTGCTGACGCGCCTCTTCCAGGATCGGGGCGTGCGCTTGGACCATACGTACCAGCTCAACTTTGGCGGCAACACGGACTTCCTCAACATGCTGGAGCGGGAGCGGCTGCAATCGAAAAAGATCTCCAAGACCAACGCCGTCACCTCGCAACTCAATAACGAGATGCCGGCGGGCGACATCCATGTCGGCCCGAGCGATTACGTTCCCTGGCTCTCCGACCGCAAGTGGGCCTACATCCGGATGGAGGGCACGACGTTCGGCAACGTGCCGCTCAGCGCGGAGCTAAAGCTGGAGGTCTGGGACAGCCCCAACTCCGCCGGCGTCGTCATCGACGCCGTTCGCTGCTGCAAGCTTGCCCTGGACCGCGGCATCGTGGGGGCGCTGGCCGGGCCGTCCGCCTACTTCATGAAGTCGCCGCCCAGGCAGTACACGGATGAGCAGGCGCGCACCATGGTGGAGGAGTATATCGGCGAAGCGTAACGAATGGTCATCTACTGGCTGTTTCGGCTCACCATCTTCCTGACAAGGCCGCTGCCGCTCTCGCTCGGCTACCGCCTGGCGGCGATCGTCGCCCAGATCTGTTACTACTGCTTCCATCGGCAGCGCCGCGCGCTGAACGCCAACCTCGCCCGCGTCCTCGACTCCAGCGATCGCCGTGCCGTCGATCGTGTTGCCCGCCGCGCCTACCGGAACTTCGGCAAGTTCGTCGTCGATTTCGTCCACTTCCCCTCGATGAGCCGGCAGGAGGTGCGCCGCCGCCTCGTCTTTAGCCAGTGGACGGAGCTAGACGACGCCGTCGAATCGGGCCGCGGCGTGCTCATCGTCACCATGCACTGCGGCGTCTGGGACCTGGGCGCGGCCGCGCTGGCGTCGTACGACTACCCGGTGCACGCGATCGTCGATAGCTTCCGCTATCCCAAGCTGGACGAGTTGGTGCACGGTTCGCGGCGAAAGCTGGGCATGGATGTCATCCCCAGAGAGCGCGTGGGGCCGAGCACCTTTCGTGCACTCAAGCACGGCGAGATCCTGGCGATGCTGATCGATACCCCCTCCGCCGGCCAGACGGTCACCGTCGAGTTCATGGGCGCGCCCACGACGGTGTCAGCCGTGCCCGCGCGCATCGCGCTTAGCACGGGCGCCCACGCCGTGCCCGCTATCGTCCTGCGCGGACCGGAGCGCGACACGATCATCAGGCCGCTGCTGGACTTTCGCACCGCGCGCTACGAGCCGACCGGCGATGAAGAGCAGGACGTGTGGGCGCTCACCACCCTGATCATGGCTGGACTGGAGACGATGATCCGAAAGTACCCGGACCAGTGGATGCTCTTCGATCACTTCTGGCCGCAAGCCGGAGAGCCGGCGACGCCGATAGCCATCAAGCGGTAGAATCCAGCATCGTGTGGAAATACTACATGCTGCGGCTCGCCAACCTGCTGTTGAGCCGGTTGCCTGTGCGCATGCTCTACGCCATCGCCCGCGCCTCTGGCGATAGTGCGTATCTCGTCCGCCCCGGCACGCGCAAGGCCGTGGCCGCCAACATGCGTCACGTGATGGGCCCGGAGGCCAGCGAGCGAGAAGTTCGGCGGGCAACCCGAGAGGTCTTTCGCAATGCGGCGCGCTACTATGCCGATCTGCTGCAGATTCAGCGGCTAGACATTCAAGCGTTCGCTCAAGATAGAGTGGACATTGAAGGCATCGAACATCTGGCAGAGGCGCACCGGTCCGGACGCGGCGCCGTCGTCGTCGGCGCGCACTTCGGCAACCCGGAAATATCCGTGCAAGGCGTGGCCGCGGCTGGCCTTACGTTTTTCGGTTTCACGGAGCCGCTAGAGCCGCCAGCCCTCTCCGATTTCACGCACTGGCTCCGCTCCCACCACGGCCACGTCTATCGCACCGTTGGCTATCGCGCGATCAGAGAGGCGATGCAGCGCCTCAAGCGCGGCGGCCTGATCGCCGTCCTGCTCGATCGCGACGTAACCGGCACCGGCACGCTGATGCCGTTCTTCGGCACGGAGGCTAAGATTCCCGTCGGCGGCATCGAACTCGCGCTCCGCACCGGCGCCGACCTGATTCTGGCTAAGTCGTGGCGGCTCCCCGGCTATCGCTTTCTGGTTCAGATAGAACCGCCGCTCAAGGTTGTTCGCACGGGCGATATGGATGCAGACGTGCGCGCCATTGCAGAGCGCGTGCTGGCCGCGCTCGAGGAGCAGATTCGCTCCGACCCCGGCCAGTGGGCGGTGCTGGAGTCGGTCTGGCCGCAGAACGAACGCGAGCGGCCGGATTCCTAACATGCGGTACAATCGGGGCGGTATGGGTACAGCCGACTTGCACGTGCATACCGCGCTCGGCGACGGCATGGCGGAGATTCCGGAGCTGCTCGCCTACGTCGAGGAGAACACCGACCTCTCGCTCGTCGCCGTCACCGAGCACGATGAGCTACGCGCCGCCCTCGCCACTCGAGATGCGTGGGCGCGGGGCAGCTATCGATTCGATGTCGTGCTAGGCCAGGAGGTGACGACACTCGAAGGCCACTTGCTTGCGCTCTTCATCGAAGAGCCGGTGCCGGGCCTGAAGCCGCTGGCGCCCACATTGGAAGCGGTGCATGCCCAGGGCGGCCTCTGCATCATCCCCCATCCGATGAGCTGGCTCACCCGCAGCGTCGGACAGCGCGCCATCGAGCGCATCATAGCGGAGGGTGACGAAGGCGTACGCTTCGATGGCATCGAACGATCGGGCAGCCTGGCGGCGCGGGTGACGGCGAAGAAGGCCCACCGACTCAACCAGGAGCGCTACCACCTGGCCGAGGTGGGCGGCAGCGACGCGCACTTCCTACAAGCGATCGGTTCGTCCTACACAGCATTCGAGGGCTCCACAGCCACCGAGTTGAAGCAGGCGATTATCCAACACCAAACGCACGGCGTCAACGGCCACCACCCGTCCCTGCGCCAGTTGGGGCTGGGCCAAGTCGTCCGGCAGCAGTGGCGCGGCATCATGGTGACGCCGCGACAGATGGGCTGGCTGCCGACGATCGGCAGCTTTTTCAAACGGGTGCGGCCGTGAAGATCGCCCTGGTCTCACCATACGACTGGACGGTGCCCGGCGGCGTCAACAGCCACTGCGCCCAGTTGGGGCTGAGCCAGGTCGTCCGGCAGCAGTGCCGCGGCATCATGGTGACGCCGCGACAGATGGGCTGGCTGCCGACGATCGGCAGCTTTTTCAAACGGGTGCGGCCGTGAAGATCGCCCTCGTCTCGCCATACGACTGGACGGTGCCCGGCGGCGTCAACAGCCACTGCGCCCAGCTTCGAGAGCAGTTCGTCGCGGCGGGGCACGATGTGCATATCGTCGCGCCCGCCTCCCGCGCCACAGACAGTGAAGGGCTGATCACGATCGGGAAACGGCCGGTGAGCATACCGGCCAGCGGCTCGCTGGCGCGCATCTCGCTCTCGCTTACCCTCGGCCCGCCCGTGCGCCGGGTGCTGGCGGCGGAGCAGTTCGACATCGTCCACGTCCACGAGCCGTTCATGCCCGTCCTGCCGATTAATTTTCTGCGCTACTCGGAGGCGGTGAACGTCGGCACCTTCCACGCCAGCCGGGAGAAGGCGCAGTTCTTTTACAGTTGGGGCCGCCGCCATCTGCGACGCTGGTTCCGGCGGCTGGATGGCAAGATCGCTGTCTCGGCCGCGGCGGCCGGCTTCGTGGAGGAGTACTTCCCCGGCTACTACAACATCATCCCGAACGGCGTCAACATCGAACGGTTCTCGACGCCGGTGCCGCCGCTGAAGCGATACCAGGATGGCAAGCAAAACATCCTTTTTGTCGGCAGGCCGGAGAAGCGCAAAGGGCTGGAGCACCTGCTCAACGCCTACGAGCGAGTCAAGCGGCAGCGGCCGGACACGCGGCTAATCATCGTCGGCGCAGGCAAGTTCGGTCGCTACGAACGCAGCGTCAAATCGAAACGCCTCGCCGATGTCGAGTTCTGCGGCTATGTGCCGGACGAGGATCTGCCGCGCTATCATCAGGCCGCCGACGTCTTCTGCGCGCCGGCGACGGGGTTCGAGAGCCAAGGTATCGTCCTGCTGGAGGCGATGGCTGCCGGCTTGCCGATCGTCGCCAGCAACATCGAGGGCTACGCTGGCGTCCTCACGCACGGCGTGGAGGGGCTGCTGGTGCTGCCGGGCGACGGCGCGGGCCTGGCGGATGCCCTGCTCCAGCTCCTCTCCGATGCGCCCGTCCGCAAGCGCATGTCGAACCAGGCGAAGCGGCGGGCGCAGGCGTTCGCCTGGCCGCGCGTATCACAGCAAGTGCTCTCCTACTACGAGCGGCTGCTGCACGAACGGCAGCTCACCAGCGGTGGCCGTGAGTCAGCGCAGGCCGGGTAGCAGACGATGTCGCGCCTGAAGTCGTTCACATTCCTCCCCCACCATGTACCGGAGCGCATCACCGGCCCGATCGTCCGGCTGCTTTCGCACACAGGCGTAACGCCCAATCAGCTTAGCATTCTCGGCTTCTTGGGCAACCTAGGCGCGGCCGTCCTTGCCGCGCGCGGCGAGTTCCTGCAGGCCGGCGTTCTGATGCTGGTCTTCAGCGCGCTCGACTTACTCGACGGCGCGCTCGCCCGCGCGACGGGCCGGGCGACGAAGTTCGGCGCCGTCCTCGATTCGTCGCTCGATAGGCTGTCGGAGGCGGCTGTGCTGGGCGGGCTGACGTTCTACTTCGCGGAGCGCCATCAGACAGAGGAGACCGTCCTCTGCTTCGCCGCGCTCGCCGGCTCGCTCTTCGTCAGCTACGTGCGCGCTCAGGCGCTCTCGCACGGTCTCGACCTGCGCGACGGCTGGTTCACGCGAGCGGAACGTGTGATCCTACTAGCCGCTGCCCTTATCATTAGTCAGGTGCGCATCGGCCTCTGGATCCTAGCCGTCATGGCCATCGCCACCGGGGTCCAGCGGCTCTACGTCGCCTGGAACGGCTTCCAGAAGGAGCCGGCAGAGCCGCAGACCACACCGCCAGACGCGGCCCGGCAAGATAAAGAGCCGCAGACCACACCGCCAGATGTGGCCCGGCAAGATAAAGACAACGAGGAGAAGCAACCGTGATCCCGCTGCGAGAGCAGGAGTACATCCGCGAACGGTTCGCCCGGGAGCTGGCGGGCAAGGTGAAGATCGATTTCTTCACCCAGAAAGCCTCCGCGATCTTCGTCCCCGGCCGCGAGGAGTGCGCGACCTGCGAAGACGCCGGAAAGCTGATCCAGGAGGTGGCCGCGCTCAGCCCGCGTCTCATCCTCACCGTGCACGAGTTCGCGAGCGAACTGGAGGCGGCGCAGAAGCTGGGCGTGGATAAGGTGCCCGGCATCGTCCTGCGCGGCCCGGCCAACCGGCCGCTGCGCTTCTTCGGCCTGCCGGCCGGTAACGAGTTCCCCAACTTCATCGAGTCGATTCTCGACATCTCGAAGCAGCGCGCCGAGGTGGGCGCGGAGACCGCGAAGCAGCTCAAAAAGCTGAAGGACAACGTCTCGATCGACGTCTACGTCACGCCCACCTGCCCTCACTGTCCGGGCGTGGTCCGCTCCGCGTATCGCCTCGCCCTCGCCAGCGCGCACATCGATGCGGCTGCTGTCGTAATCGGCGAGTTTCCCCGTCTGGCCCAACGGCTCGGCGTCCAGGCCGTGCCGCTGACCGTGATCAACGGCCAGCCCGCGATCGCCGGCGCTGTGGACGAGGCTGGGTTGCTGGAGGCGGTGCTCAAGGTGGCGGGGAGCGGCTCACTCGATGCGCCGGCCAGCCACGGCGGCGCCACCACGAGCGCTGCGCCTGAGTCGGCGCCACCTTCCGTAAGCGGACTGATCCTGCCACGCTGAGCATGGGTGTACGCGAGATCGAAACTCTGGCCGACGCTCCCACGCCGGCCGAGGTGTCTGTAAGCACGGCCGCGAAGATCGGCCGCTGGCTTGTCCGCATCGTCGAACTGGACTTCACGGCGCCGCTATCGTTTATCTTGCTTGCCATCGCCTACATCGGCTCCCGTGTCTACTGGCTCAACCTCGGCTACGGCACCGACCCGGACGCCTGGCGCGTCGCCATGGTCGCCGAGCATCTCTGGGCGAAGGGGGAGTACCTGCCTTCGCGGCTGCCCGGCTATCCGCTGCACGAGTTAGTCACCGCCGGTCTTGTCAAGCAGGGCTGGATCTGGACCAACCTGAGCACCGTCATCATCTCGCTCGCCGGCGTCTACGTCTTCGCCGCGCTCGCTAAGAAGCTAGAGTTGCCAAATCGGGGCGCGCTCACCTTGGGCTTCGCTTTCGCGCCGCTGCTCTGGATCAACAGCGTGATGACCATGGACTACATGTGGGCGTTGACGTTCCTGCTGGCGGCCTACCTGGCGCTGCTGCATCGTGCGCCGACTCTGGGCGGGATCAGCCTCGGCATCGCCGCCGGCTTCCGGCTCACCTCTCTGTTCATGCTGCCGGTCTTTCTGCTGCTGCTCTGGCGGATGCCCAATCGCGACCAGGGCCGGACGTTCGCCATCTCCGCCATCGCCACCACTGCGCTGGCGTTTCTGCCGGTGTTCGCGACCTACGGGCTTCGCTTCCTCAACTTCTACGACCAGGACGTTCAGATCGAGGAGTTCATCAAGCGCCTGGGAAAGGACGGCCTGGGCATCATCGGCGGCGTCGCGATTCTGTTCGTGCTGCTCCTCTCGATCAAGCGGCTGATCCGCTTCCCGCTCGATCTGCTGCGCGACGCCCATGTGCTCATGTGGGTAGCGGCGATCGGCGTCCTCTTCGCGTCCTACACGCGATTGCCGCACGAGATCGCCTACCTGATCCCAATCTTCCCGTTCGGGTACTTCCTCCTGGCGCGCTACCTCAGCCGCCCGCTGCTGGTGGCGGTGCTCGCCGTTATCGTCGTCGCCGGCTTCGTCGATGTCACGTCTCCGGACGACACGGCCGGCATCGATGCGTCGACGTTTACCAGCGCGCGGCTCGGCAAGGGGATGCTGCTGTCGGACATCGATACGCTGCGGAACCAGAAGGACTTCGCTGAAGAGCTACGCGAACTGACGACGACGCATCGCGGTATTAAAACGCCCGCGACCATCGTCGTCGGCTTCATCTACCCGGAGCTGGTTACCCTCTTCCAGGATGACTTGGACATTGAGGTGCTGGAGGAGGATCTCTCCGCCATCAGCCAGCTCTCCGACAAAGGCCACGCCTGCGAGCCGATCTGCGGCCCGCAGCCAACGCTCGAGTACGTCTGGCTCTTAGACTTCGATACGTTCCAGCGCTACAAGGAAGACGGCCGTTTCATCTACTACACGGCGGACGCCGCCCGCAGCACGTTCGCTGTCTACGGCTATCGTCCAGGCTACTTCGGGGCGTTCGAACTCCAGCTCAGCCGCGACAATCCGTCGCTGGGCGCCGGCACCGCCGCGACTGATCGCTAGCGCCCGCGCCGCGCGAGCAGCATCCCCGCCACCACCAGGCCGCCCGCCAGCACCGCCGTCACGCCGACGATCGCGATGATCAGCGCCACCGGCGCGCCGTCGCCGCCGGTCGAATCGGCTGCAGGGTCGGCGAGGGGTGTGGGTTCGTCTGGCTCCGCAACGCCGTCGCCCGGCGGCGGCGCCGCTCGCGGGGGCAGCCCGACGGACGCCCGCCACTCGTTCTCCAGCCCGTCCTGATCGAAGCCGTACGTCGCCTCTAGCGCGCCGGCCGTGGTGTCGCCCTCTTTGAATGTTCGGAAGAGCTGCGCAAACTGCGCTTCGCCGTAGGTATCGATCAGGTACCGCACCAGGCTCCAGGACTGGCCGTAGAAGAGAGACACCGTGCCGCCGAGCGCGCCGGCGCTGGCGGAGCTGATGCTGCGCACGGAGAAGACGTTCCCGCTCCGGATCGCCGCCTCCAGAGCCGAGCGCTGGTCGCCCAGCGGCTGGTTCTGCGCGAAGACCGCAGTTCCTTCGTTCAGCCAGTCGGGCACGTCGAACGGCCCTCGCACCGCCTCGCGCACGACGATATGGGCCACCTCATGGCGGGTGATTTCTCCGGCCGCGGAGTCGGCGGAGACCATCGCTGTATCGGAGTAGACCACCTCGCCCCGTGTGACGACGCCCGGCCCGCTGGTCGAGATGATCGCGGCCTGCATGTCTGCCGCCGAAGCGTAGTAGCGGATCTTCACCGGAAAATCGACGCTGGTCTCCAGCAGCGCGCCAATGCCGGTCAGCGCTTCCTGTCCGGCGGTGAGGATGCCGCGCGCCTCGTCCTCGCTGCCGCTGTACCACCAGACAGTCAGGTTGCCGTCGGTTAACGACCGCCATTCGAAGCGGCTGTCCTCGTAGAGCACCTCCTGCGGCGCGGTCTCCTCGCTCAGATCGCCGGACGTGAGTTGCCAGAAGTAGGTCACCTGCGCGCCGGGGATGAGCAGGTTGCGAGGCGACGCCAGCAGATCGAACCGGCAGCTCGCCACCGCCTCTCCCGTGCACTGCGGCACCGCGCTGGCGCGGACGCCGTCCGGCGCAATTTTGTAGATCAGCCGCACCTCGTCCAGGCCGCCGGCTGTCGCTGCCGTGAGGTTGAAGACGATGCCGTTCGGGAAGTCGCTGCGGGCGTTGTTCACGCGCACGTCGATCTCGCTCTGCGCGCCAGCGGTCGAGAGCGAGGCGACGGCGGCGGCGCCGAGCACGAGGATAGCTATCGCGGCGGTGAGGATGCGCGTCATGATCCTCCCGATCCCATCGTCGATTTCAGGTAGGCATCGATGAACGGGTCCAGATCGCCGTCCAGAACGGCTTCGGCGCTGCTCACCTCGAAGTCCGTGCGGTGATCCTTCACCAGCTTGTACGGGTGCAGTACGTAGCTGCGGATCTGGTTGCCCCAGCCCGCGTCCACGTGCTCGCCCTTGATCTTGGCTCGCTCGTCAGCCTGGCGCTTGACCTCCACCTCCAGCAGGCGCGCCTCCAGCACCCGCAGCGCGCTCTCCTTGTTACGTGACTGTGAGCGCTCGTTCTGGCAGACGACGGCGATGCCCGTCGGGATGTGGGTGATGCGGATGGCGGTGGAGTTCTTCTGCACGTTCTGGCCGCCGTGGCCGCTGGCGCGAAACGTATCGATGCGCAGATCGTCGGGGTCGAGCGTCACCTCAGCCGCGCTCTCCGCCTCCGGCATCACCTCGACGAGCGCGAACGAGGTGTGGCGGGCGTGGTCGGAATCGAACGGCGAGAGGCGTACCAGGCGATGGACGCCCCGCTCCGATTTCATGTAGCCGTACGCCAGCTTGCCGCGCACCTCCACTGTCACGCTCTTCAGGCCCGCCTCTTCGCCGGAGGTCATATCTAGCACCTGCGTCTCGTACCCGCGACGCTCCGCCCAGCGCAGATACATCCGTAGCAGCATCTCCGCCCAGTCCTGCGACTCCGTGCCGCCGGCGCCGGCGTGGATGGCTAATATCGCGTCGCGCGCGTCGTAGGGGCCGGAGAAGCTGAGCCCCAGTTCCAGCCCGTCCAGCTCGCTGACGAGCGCCGCTACATCGCGCTCGAGATCGGCGATGAGGGATTCGTCGCCTTCAGCAGCCGCCAGCGCGGCGAGTTCGCTCGCCTCGTTGCTGCGCCGCTCCAGGCCGCGCCACGTCTCGACCGTGTCGTTGAGGTCGGCCAGGCGCTTCATCGTCGCCTGGGCCGCCTGGGCATCGTCCCAGAAGCCGGGCTGAACCGACTGCTCCTCCAGCTTGCGGGCGGCTTGCTCTAAGGCGGGTACGTCAAAGACGCACCAGGATGTGGGATATGCGTTCTGTGATCTCTTGGATCTGGTGTCGTAGCTGGCCCATGATGCCCTCAGTGTACAACAGCAGTGGAGAACGTGGCATGGTGTTTGGCCCCCCCTCACCCTCGGCGGAATTGACAAACGTAACGGCGCTGTTATACTGCGGCGGAACCTGCGGACTCCCCGATCAGCCGGAGGTGCGGAGTGCGAACGCGATCCGACAACCTAGACAGACCTCACACCGCGTTTCTTCGAATGCGGGTACTGTTGGTGCTTGTAGCGGGGATCGGTGTTCTGACGTTGTTCGTCCTGGCGACGTTTGCAGGTCCCGCCGACCGCTCCTCTCCGGTCTCCGCCGCGGGCAGCGGGCCGGAGATGGCGCTGGACGTGACAGCGGGCGGCGCCTGCGCGGGCGGCGTCTGTCAGGTTGCGACCGGGGCCACCTTTACGCTGGCGGTTGATGTGGTGACCGCGCCGGCGGCAGGCTATATCGGAATGACGACGTTCATCGACTTTGGCGTATACAATCCAGCGGCAAGCGAGGACGGCGCGGGGCCGAATAGCTGTAGCGACGGCATCGACAACGGCGGCGTCGACTTCAAGGCTGACCGCTTCGACGCGGACTGCGTCACCGTCGACCTCGTCTACAAGCCGGCCGCGGTTGCGGACGAGATCACCTGGCCAGACCTAGAACCGATAGTCGCGTTACGGGCCGAATTTGGGCCAGGGCTCCTCTCTCATGGCGGCGCGAGTGGCCTCATCGCTCCGCCCACCAGCACCTTCCAGGGCAACGTCCTTTCCATTCAAATGACCTGCCCGGTGTCGTCGTCGTCGCTACAGGCGCCGATCAGCCTGCTGCCAATCGGCGACCCGATCGCGGGAACAAGCGGCGCCGGGTTCTTGGAGCCGGATGGGGCGACGAATGTAGTGCCGAAGGTTAACTCGCTGATCATCAACTGCGTCGCGCCGACGCCAACGCCAACGCCAACACAAACGCCAACTAATACTCCCACTCCAACTGCTACGCCCACAGCCACGCCCTGCGGCGGGCCATGCCCCACGCCCACGTCGGCGTTGGCGTTCTGGGGCCAGGTGAAGAAGATCCTCGCCACCGACGCCCAGACCGAGGACATCTTCGGCGCCAGTGTGGCGATCAGCGGGGATACCGCCGTCGTGGGGGCATACCGCGAGGATACTGTGGCGGACGCCGGCGCGGCATATGTGTTCCAGCGCAACCAGGGTGGCGCGGACAACTGGGGCGAGGTGAAGAAGCTCACCGCCTCCGACGCCTATCCCGCCACGCCCGGCAACTGGTTCGGCTGGAGCACGGCGATCAGCGGCGACATCGTCGTCGTGGGAGCGCGCTTCGGGGGGGGCAGCAACGCCGGCGCGGCATACGTCTTCCAGCGAAACGAAGGCGGCGGGAACAACTGGGGCGAGGTGAAAAAGCTTGTCGCCTCCGACGGGTCCGCGGTCGGGGTTGGTGACCAATTCGGCTTCAGTGTGGCGGTGAGCGGCGACACCGCCGTCGTGGGGACGCTCACCAGCAATGCCGCCTATGTCTTCGAACGCAGCCAGGGCGGCGCGGACAACTGGGGCGAAGTTAAGAAGCTCACCGCCTCCGATGCGCAGG
>JADFKB010000155.1 GCA_022565155.1 Chloroflexota bacterium
GGCGTCATCGCAGGGAGTTCTGCCCTCGCGCTCGCCCTGGGCGGCGCGGCGTGGTACGCCCTTCCGCTCCGCGAAGGGCAAGCTCGCCGGCGGGAGTAAACTAGGGGTGACCGCGAGGTCGGGGTGAGGGTAGCCTCGGCTACGGAGGGCAGGCTACGGCTTCGTTTCCGCTTTTATCATAGAATCGGGACGTGCCGTTGGCGCGCGGCGACAAACGCTAAGCCCAATCGACGGCGACGACTTCGACCGGGTCGGCGATGCCCTTTAGGCTGATGGAGCGCGGTGCGGACGCACTGAAATCTCCGTCTACTTCGGAGATCGTGTCTTTGCTGACCAGGATCTCTCCGGCTACCGCGTGCGAGCCGATGCGGGCGGCCTGGTTGACGCCCTTGCCGCTGTAGTCGCTGCCTCTCCGTGTCGCGTCGGCCGCATGCAGGCCGATGCGGACATCGGGAGCGAATCCGTGGTCGCGCCGATGCACGGCGAGGGCGCGCTGGATGGCGACGGCGCAGTGGATCGCCTGTAGTTGGCTATCAAACGCGACGAAGAAGGCGTCTCCCCATTGCTTCACTTCTTCGCCCGCATGTTCAGAAAAGAGGGAGCGCAACGCCTGGTCATGCCAACTGAGTATGTTCTGCCAGGCATCGTCGCCCATCGCTTCGGTGAGGGGTGTCGACCGGCAGATGTCTGTGAACATGAAGGTTCTGGTGGCTCTGCGATGTTCGGGAGGCGCGGCTTTGGGCTGCCAACCGCGCTCGCGAAGTTCCAACGTGCGTTTCGTGTCGAGGTCGGCGCCCAGGCGCTGGAAGGTGGATAGCGCGGCGTCCAGCTCGAGCTGGACAGCGCCAGCGTCGCCGCAGCTATCGTAGGCGGCCGCCAGCAGCAGCCGTACCTTCGCGGCCTCGTATGGCGCGTCTATCTCCTGCCAGAGACGCAAACTTCGGCGCAGGTTTCCGATGGCGGCTTCGGCGTTGCCCTCCGCAAGTTCGAGCGCTCCTGATGCGCAGTCAGCGCACGCCTGCATGGCGGTGGTGTCGTAGACGCCGGCGATGTCGGTGAGCTCCTGGACTGCCGAGCGCGCGCCCGGCAGGCTCTCTATCTCAAGCGCAATTTCGACCTGTGCGGGAAGGAGGCGCGCACGCTCCAGCCGGTCCCAGGTGAGGTCGGCCAGGGCGCGTTTGATCATGGTCGAAGCCGCCTCGGCATCGCCCTGCGCCAGGCGGAGCAGGGCTAAGCCAGGCTGCGGGTCTCGCCCCAGTTCGTGCGCTTGCCGGAACGAGTCTTCCGCGGTCTGAAGGTCGCCCATTCGCAGGCGGATTTCGCCGATTTCGTAGAGAGCCTGTGCCGCTGCGCCGACTTCGAAGTCCAGCAGCTCGTCATGGGCCTGCCGGGCCTGCTTTTCGGCATCGTGCCAGGCGCCGCTCAGGCGCATGATCTCGGCGCGGCGCACGCGGCAGAGGCCCGGGAAACCGCCTGTCGACATCGGCTCGCACCAGCGTTGAGCGGCATCGGTCCATTCGGCCGCCCGTCCATAATCGGCCAGACGCGCAAAGGTAGAGATCAGGGAGCAGTAGATAATACCGGTAGCCGACGGGCCTAGCTGGCCGCTTACTACGGCGACGCCGGCTTCCTCCAACAGTTCCATGCCTTTGGCTAGCTCACCCTTTGCGACGAGGACGTTGCCTTGATCGAACAGGCCCTGGGTCTGGAGGTCAGGGTCGCCAAGGCGATTCCCGATGTTGAGCGTGTTGGTAGCGTGCTCGAACGCAGCGTCGAGATCGCCGAGTGACACGGCGATGTTCGTTCGCGCGTACTCTAAGTAACCGTGCTCTGCGGATTCTGGATCGTGCTCCAGTAGGCGTTCAGCCCGCTTGAACCATCCCATGCCGACTGAGAGAGCATGCTTCGCCACGTAGCTTCCGAAGAGACGAAGAGCGGCATGTGCGGCGAGACGTTTGTTGTCTGCCTTGGAAAACGCGGCGAAGGCACGCTCGCGGATTCCGATCGATGTGTCGCCCTGTCCACACCACAGTGTAGCTTCCGCAAGCGCGTCGAGGTCTTCCGGTGTGAGATTGCCGGACTCGTCGGCGGCCGAGAGCAGATCGCGCGCCTTGTGCCATTCTCCGCGCGCGACAGCGTCCCTGCCTTGCCGGGCTAATTCGGAGGGATCGATGGCCGCCGCGTTGTTGTCGTCTGCCACGTTGTCCTCCCCTACCTGTAGTAGTAGCAGGTGAGTATGTTGCACGAAATGATAACGCCCTCTGATGAAGGCCGTCAACAAGAACACGAGACGCCGCTGTTACGGTGCGGCCTCCGCTTCTATCGGAGTGCTGGCGTCGTTGCCCCACTCCTGCCACGGTCATTGTTGATTGCACTCTTCGAGTGGCGGGCTGGCTTGTCATTGTTGATGCCACGCTTTGCGTGGTGGGCAGGGCCGGCGTTGATGCCACGCTTTGCGTGGTGGGCAGGGCCGCCGTTGATACCACTCTTCGAGTGGCGGACAGGCTACGGCTTCGTTTCCGCTTCTATTGGCACGTCTTCCGAGTTGCCCCACTCCTGCCACGACCCGTCATAGTTGCGGGCGTTGGGGTAGCCGAGGACGTGGCGGAGGACGAACCAGGTGCGGGCGGCAGACGGTCTGGATTGGCGGCTCAAACGGTGACTAACGGCCAGATTTCTTGGCGAGTGTGTCACGCTGCCGGCGCAGCCACGCAGCGGCGTTTTCGCCCGACCCTGGATCCACCCAGAAGGGACCTCGACGGGTGAGCCGCCGCCACGTCCGCCGAATCCGGAGCGAAAGGCGGGCCAAGAGAAAGGCCAGCCCGTGAACAGGCGTTAGCTCCGCCAGTACCAAGCCACCGGAGCGCATGTTGGGAAAGTCGAAGCCTGCGTCACTGGTCTCGTCACGCCGGCAGGGCACATACTGGTCGCCCTCGAGGCGGTAATACCCCAGCGAGAGGACGCGGTAGCCGCCGATGAGGCGGCCGAATCGGGCTTGGTTGTACACACGAAGCCAGGCAGACACAACGGGGCGGCCGAATGGCGCCGTTAGCAGGAGGCGGCCACCTGGCCGAAGGAGATGTCGAAGGTGGCGCATAGCCACCTCGTCGCCGAACTCGTCCGGGCCTTGATCGTATACGTCGAGTCCTACGTGCTCAATCGTCGAGACGCACGTGATGACGTCGAAGCTACCAGGGCGGAAGGGAGCGCAAAACAGATCGCCCCGGAGAACAGTGACGCCGGGCTGGGCGCGCGTCGGCCGTAAGTCGATAGCACAGACTCGACAGCTGGTAGGGAGCTCTCGTAGATAACGACTCGTGGCAGAGCCCACGTCCAGCAGCCGCTCGCCCGGTCGGACTTTCGATACGACCCACGGCTCTTCGATAACCCGGTCGGTGACCACGGTATCGAAGTGCTCAGTGCTAGGATAGTCGATGGCCCCGGTGCCCTTGCCGGCATCGCTGCCCGGGCCGACGGGCGGGAGTGACCGGCGACCTCGTGGCTGCCCAATCGCTCGATGCTTAGACATGTCTCCTCGCGTTTGATAGTGAGGAATACGTTGGCGGGGCGAATTCCTGGCGGGGCAAGTCCTTACGGGGTAAGTTTTGCTGTCCGTGTACACCAGCAGTATACGCCTATGGTAGCTTGGCAGGCAACGAATCGGGCGGCGTGTGCTAGGCGCCAACACGAGGCCGAGCGCGACTCAGCGTCGGTCTTCAGTTCTTGTCGAGTTACGTATCCAGTTCGCCCAGGGTCATTGTTGATGCCACGCTTTGCGTGGTGGGGCGGCGTGGCGGGAAGGCTGAAGCCTTCCCCTACATGGGGCGGGTGAGCAGGCTCAAGGAGCGGTTTCGTTCTCGATAATCGTCTCCGACTCATTCCCCCACTCCTGCCACGAGCCGTCGTAGTTGCGAACGTTGGGGTAGCCGAGGACGTGGCGGAGGACGAACCAGGTGTGGGCGGCGCGCATGCCGAGCTGGCAGTAGGTGGCGACGGTGGCATCGCGGGGGATAGCGGCATAGAGCTGCGTTAGCTCAGCTTTGGATTTGAACGTCGCGTCTTCGGCGACGTTGTCTTTCCAAAAGATGTGCTGCGCGCCGGGGATGCGGCCGCCGCGGGCGGCGCGGATGTCTCTGGCGTCGTACTCGTCGCGGGTGCGGGTGTCCAGCGGCACGAAGTTGCCGCTGCCGATCGCGGCGGCGATGTCGTCGCGGGTGGCGCGCAGGGCGCCGTCGGGGGCCGGCGGCAGGGGGTAGCGGGCCGGAAGGATGTTGGGGACGTCGGCGGTCATCGGGCGGCCTTCGCGCTGCCAGGCTTCGCGGCCGCCGTCCATGAGGTGGAGGTCGCCGGGGTGCCGATAGTACTCGAAGGTCCAGAGGGCGCGGGCGGCGTGGCGGCCGCCCATGTCGCCGTAGAAGATGAGGGTGTCGTTGGGCCGGATGCCGAGGCTGGAGGCGAGGGCGGCAAAGCGCTGGGGGTCGATGACGAGGCCGGAGGATTCGTCGTCGCGGTCGACGAGGTCGCGGAGCCAGTCGATGACGAGGGCGCCGGGGATGTGGGCGGCTGCGTAGCCGTCGAGGCGGGTGCTGGAGGTTTCTAGGAGTAGAATGCGTGTCTGGGACGCGGCCTGGCCTGAGGACGCGGCTAGCTGGTCAGCGACCCAGGCGGTGGAGACGAGGGTGTCGAGCATGGCGGGAGTATTGTAGCAGGGGATGAGGGAGAAAAGCCTCGGCTGCGGCGGGCAAGCTCAGGATGGCGGGGCGGCACCGCACCACTCCTCCTCACGGCTGCTGTATAATCACGGGACGCCCTTCCGCTCCGCCCGCCTGCGGCGGATAGA
>JADFKB010000156.1 GCA_022565155.1 Chloroflexota bacterium
CCACGCAAGCATAACGTAGGCGAGGGTCTTTAGACCCTCGTATGACCGCCGTCGGGGTCTGAAGACCCCCGACCTACAGGGACGGTCGCCTAACCCTGCAGCAGCGCGGCGCGGCCGGCATATCGGGCAGAGGCGCCCAGCTCTTCTTCGATTCGCAGGAGACGGTTGAACTTGGCCGTCCGTTCGCCGCGCGCGGGCGCGCCGGTCTTGATCTGGCCGGCGCCGGTTGCCACGGCGAGGTCGGCGATCGTCGTATCCTCGGTCTCGCCGCTGCGATGGCTGATCACCGCGGTCCAGCCGGCGTCGCGCGCGGTTTCGATCGCCGCCAGCGTCTCGGTCAGCGTGCCGATCTGGTTCAGCTTGATCAGTACCGAGTTGCACGCCTTCTCCCGGATGCCGCGCTGAATGCGCTCGACGTTAGTAACGAGCAGATCGTCGCCGACGAGCTGGACCTTGTCGCCCAGCCGCTCCGTGAGCCGCCGCCAGCCCGGCCAATCGTCCTCCGCCATGCCGTCTTCGATGCTGACGATAGGGTAGCGGCCGCACCAGTCCTCCCAGAGGTCGACTAGCTCTTCGGCCGAAAGGTCGCGGCTCTCGCGGACGAGGCGGTAGGTTCCATTCTCGAACAGCTCGCTCGTCGCCGGGTCGAGCGCAATGGCGATGTCATAGCCCGGCCGGTAGCCTGCCGCCTCGATCGATTCCGTCACCAGCTCGATCGCCTCCGTGTTCGTCAGGCCGGGCGGCGCGAAACCGCCTTCGTCGCCTATCGTCGTCGGCAGTCCCTTATCGCCAACCAGCTTGTGGAGCGCGTGGTAGACCTCGGACGCCATGCGCAGCCCTTCCGCAAACGTGGGCGCGCCGACCGGCATCACCATGAACTCCTGGAAGTCGGTGGACACTTCCGCATGTTGGCCGCCGTTGAGGATGTTGCACATCGGCGTCGGCAACAGCGTTGCGTCGGAGCCGCCTAGGTATCGATATAGCGGCTCCTCGCGCGCGGCGGCGGCGGCGTGGGCGGCGGCGAGCGAGACGCCCAGCAGCGCGTTCGCGCCGAGCCGCGACTTCGCCGGCGTACCGTCCAGTTCGATCAGCGCCCGGTCGAGCGCGCCCTGATCGCCCGCGTCCAGACCGGTGACGGCGCCTGCGATCTCCTCGTTCACGTGGCCAACGGCCTTCAGCACGCCCTTGCCGCCGTAGCGATCGGGATCGCCGTCGCGCAGCTCCAGCGCCTCGTGGACGCCGGTGCTGGCGCCCGACGGCACGGCCGCGCGGCCAAATGCCCCGCCGGCCAGCGTCACGTCTACCTCCAACGTCGGGTTGCCGCGCGAATCGAGGATCTCGCGGGCGTGAACGGCGCTGATCTTTGTCTTCATCGTCTACAGGTCATCGTCTGGAGCTCCTCCGCACCGCTACCCTTCCGCCCGAACGATAAACATCGAGCCGCTGGCCGTAGCGACGAGGCGGTCTTGGTCGTCCGTTACCTTCGATGTCAGGAAGGCGATATTACGTCCCTGCTTCACGACCTCGGTCTCCACCGTCACTGTTCCTTCTCGCACGGACGTCAGGTAGCTGATCTTGATCTCGATGGTCGCGCAGTGCTCGCCTTCGGGCAGGCCGTACTGCACGGCCTGGCCCATGCTGTAGTCAACAAGCGTATAGATAACGCCGCCGTGGACGACGCCGTTCGGGTTGTTCAGGGCAGGATCGACGGTGAGGCGCATACGAGCGCCGCCGGCCTGCCGCGACTCAGTGACGATGCCGAGCAGATCGCCCAGCGTACCGACGCTCTCGGCTTCGCTTTTCGCCCGCGTTCCTCCCTCGCGCCGGAAGACGTCCAGCCAGCCGAGGACGACGCGCGCCCGCTCCTCGCTCAGGCCATCGATAGCCGCGAGCAGCTCTTCCTGCGCGCTTCGCTCCGCCGTCACAGCGCCGTGCCTGCAGCCGCGCTGGATGATGCCGCGCTGCCGGCCGGTGCGCGTTCGGCGGCGGCGATTGCCAACTCGACCGCCTGAGCGGGGTCGGCTGCTCGAAGGATGCGCTCATCCTCGACGCCATCGTCGGCGCTGATGCGCCAGGTGCCGAGGCCGACGACGGGCCTGCCGAGGTTGAGCGCGATAGCGATCTCCGAGAGGGTGCCGTAGGAGCCATCGATGGCGATGGCCGCGGCAGCGGTGAGAACGATGACCGCGTTGCGGGCGACGCCCATGTTCGTGGCGATCGGGAACTCAACGTATGCGTTCGCTGCGGCGGGGTTGGCGCCGGGCAGCACGCCTATCGTGTGGCCGCCGGCTTCGCGCGCGCCGCGGCAGGCCGCCTCCATGACGCCGCCGAGGCCGCCGCAGATAACGGTGTGGCCACGTTCGGCCAGCCCCCGACCGACAGCTTCAGCCTGCTCGAGCGCCTGCGGCGCCGGATCGCTCCCTCCGATGACTGCGATGATCATGCGAAGGCATGATACGCAGCGCAAGCGGGCGGAACAAGAACGAGCTACTTCTGGCCGTAGGTGACGGCGTGCACGGGCGTCATGTCGAACGAGCCGACATCGCGGTACCCGTGCTTGTTCAGCAGGTCAACGTACGCCTGCGTAGGCAGCAATTGATCGTCGATCATCGCCTCGAAGAACTGAATGCCGGACATGAGCCGCGCCGGCACCGTCCGGCAGCCCTCGACCGAGTCGGGGAAGGGGAAATCGGAGATGACGAAGTAGCCGCCGGGCTTCAGGGCGCGGAGAACGTTTTGCGTCACCTTGTCGATGTCGCGGCATTCGTGCATCGAGACGTTGATGATGATCGCGTCGTACTCATCGCTGGCGTCCAGATCCTCAAACATGCTGGTGATGAGCGAAACGCGGTCATCGAGGCCCGCCTCACGCAACCGCTCGCCTGTCTTCTCCAGCGAATGTGCATCGCCGTCGACGCCGGCGAGCGTGGCGTTGGGATAGGCATCGGCCAGGCGGATCAGGCCAACGCCGACGCCGCAGGCCAGGTCCATAATGCGCGCTTCTCCCGCCAGACGCTCGCTGAGACCGGGAACCTTCGATAGGCCGCCGGGGATCAGCCGCGTGTAGAACGGCCGGGCGGTCATACTGACGCACTGAATCCACTCCGGGCTGCACTCGTCCCACCAGATGCGCTTGCCGGACGCCAGGTTCTCCGAGAATCGGTCGAAGATCTCCGGCTGGGTGAAGATCTCAGGCAAGGCACCGATGTAGCCCGGGAAGTCGATGTCCAGCAGCAGTTTGTCCATGTGTGGCGCCAGGCTGTACGCTTCGCCATGCAACTCCAGCACCTCCGCGCCATACGCGGAGCGGCACCAGACGTCTAAGTAGAACGGATCCATCTTGACCGCGTCAGCAAGAGCGCTGGCGGTGATGCCTTGGGGATGTTTGCCGATCTCCTCGAGCAGGCCGTGGCGGAGGCCGATATTTATCGTCTCCACAGCAATGTAGCCCGCGACGTGCGAGAGTACCTTCCCGGCCTGCTTCTGAACCTCTTCCGCTGGTGGCGCTGCCTGAGTCATGTGGTTTCCCCTTTCATATTAATGATGCACGAACGCGCCGTTGGCGCGGTTAGCCTGCCGGTAGAGCGTTTCAACAGAGTCCAGCATACAGCACGAATGCGAACCGCCCCAGGAGATAGTTCACACGAGGGCGTAGGGCACCTGACTGGGGGTCAGGAGGTCGCCGGTTCGAGTCTGGTCGCCCCGACCAATCCCATTTTTCTTATCTGCTGGAGCCGCGTGCTATACTCCGTCCACCAGAGTAGAAGATTGACAGCATGAAGCTACTCGCAGCAGCACTCGCAAGCATCGTTATCGCGCTCATTGTCGTGGCGTGCGGTGGCGAGGGCGTCAGCAGCCAGGAGAAATTGGCCAAATACTTTCAAGAATTCGAGCGGGTCGAAGCCGAACTAAAGGAGCAAGCCGAATTTTCAGGTGGGTTCGACGCTCCGCGTCTAAACGCTGATTTTCAGAGTGCCATTGCGGGCGTCAGTCCGCCTGGCGAAGCTCAAGTCCTTCACGACGAACTGGTGGACGCACTCGAAGTCTACACTCAGGTGCTGCAGGACTTTGCCGACCGTCCTCAGTCCCCAGACTTTCCCGACCTGAACCCCTTGAAGAAAATCCAGGAGCGGGTCATAGCGGCGTGTGACGGCCTAGAGGAATTAGCTACTCAGAGAGGGATTGAGGTTCATCTGGGTTGCGCTAGTTCTTCTCCGCCGGGTGCCAAACCGACCTCTCCGGCCGAATAGCGCGGTACGGCATTGCCAGGCGGTGCTACACTCCGTCCACCACAGCAGGAGGTGGCATCCTCTGCGGTGGCGTCCGAGAGAGAAAGGAAGTACCGATGAAGAGCACAGATGACATCGTCAGAATCATCGCAGCAAATGGCAGCGTGATCGTGTCGGCAGAGGGTCGCATGGTTTCCGACCTGGTACGGATGTCGAGCACTGCCTCAGGCTATGAGAGCAGGTTACTGGTCAAGGACGCTGGTGGCCTAATGACCGATGACTTGGTTCACACAGCAGGAGGCCTGCAAGTCTGCCTGTACTCGACATCATGAAACCATCCACATCCCGGTACATCTGTCCGGATGGACACGTGACCACCGAGCGTCGAACCATCCACGAAGACACCATCACCTGTACTCATCCCCGGTTGGGTGACGACACGGACCCCCTAATCGATAACGCCGACATCTGTGGGAAAAAGGCAACCCGCTCAGACAAACGATGATCCAACAAC
>JADFKB010000036.1 GCA_022565155.1 Chloroflexota bacterium
GGTCATCCCGACTAAGAGTAGCGCTTCCCATTCTAGCGATAGTACTGGCCGTTGCAGTATCCGTGACACTATGTTGCGAAGATCAAGCAGACCAGACCTAGCTGGAACCGCGTGACACTACGTATTGTCGTGTTTCCTTAAGATTGGCTAGGCGATCTGCGCAGGCAGTTTAATATCGTACAGTCCCCTCACGTTGCCGTAGACCATCTTTTCGACCTCTTCCTCTGGCACGCCGGCCATGATCTCATCTAGGATCTCCATTGAATGAGGCCAGATCGAATCGTGGTGCGGGTAGTCATTACCCCAGACCAGATTTTCAACGCCGATCAGGTCGCGGGTACGGACGCCAATCTCATCGTCCTCGAAGGTGGCATAGAACTGTCGTCGGAAGTACTCGCTTGGCTCCATCTCGAGATCCGGCGAAGCCTCCGCCAGAGCCCGATAGGTCGCATGGTCAACACGTTGAAGCACGTGCGCGAGCCAGCCTGTCTCCCACTCCGCGCAGACGAAGCGCAGTTTGGGATGGCGATGCGCGACGCCCGACGTGATCAGCGTACTCACTGTGTGCCAGATGGCGGCGTGCGAGAGCGTGTAGCCGACGATCGCCCCGCCGGCGTTGCCCCAGTGGGCCGGCAACGTCATGTCCCAGGTGGCCCCGCAGAAGATATGCATCGTCAGCGGCAGCCCGACCTCCTCAGCGGCGCTCCAGAACGGCTCATAGATCGGGTCGCTGTAGGGCTTGTCGAGCGGCGCCGTGCAAGGGATGGCCGCCCCGCGGATCCCCATCTTCGCGACGCGTTGTAGCTCTTCGATCGACTCGTCGATGTCCGGCAGGGGCAGGCAGGCCACGCCGATCAAGCGCTCTGGCGCGACGCTGCAGTAGTTCAGGATCCAGTCGTTATGCTGGCGAAACACAGCCTGGACGACTTCGCGGTCTTCGATCGAGAAGGTCAGCATGTTCAGGCTGGGGTACATCACCTCGCCCACAATGCCGTCCTGCTCTTGCTCCTTGAGCCGCGCATCCGGGTCGCGGACGCCAGGGTTCATCCCGTCCCATCCCTTGAGGATGCGTTCCTGCGTCTCTGGGTCGTCGAGCCGGTGGCCGGCGATACCGAAACGTCCTACCGGAATCGGACGCTTCTGCTTAGGCCAGTAGAGGAATGTGCCCTTCCGGCCGCCTATCTCATTTACTACGCGCGGAGCGCGCTCCCCGAATCGCTCCTCCAGCCCCGCGAACACCTCAGGTGGTTCCACAACATGGGAGTCGCAGGAGTAGTAGATCGTCATGTGCTGCCTCCTTCCGTCACGAAGTCGATACCCAGGTCCCCGGCCAGCGTCTTTAGTGTGTCCACGACGGAACGGGGGTAGGGGATGGCTGCGCAACCAATGCGCTCTTCGTAGCCCCGCTGTTCGATCTCTCCCGGCAGGTACACCTCGTCGATACCGGGAAGCAGGTCGCTCGCCTTAATCTGCTGTACCATGTTCTCGATCTCCTCAGCGAACGAGTCGACGTCGCCGAAGAGCTCAGGCGAGAGAACAAGGAAGAACTGCCCGCGCTTGCCGACGTCCACGTCGCCCGTATGTGAGCCGCCGGATAGGACGCCCGCGAGGACGTTGGCCATGACACTGAGTCCGGTGCCTTTGTAGCCGCCGATCGCAGGGATGATACCGCGCAGAGCGGTCCTTGGATCGGTCGTGGCGTTGCCGTCGCGATCAAGAAAGCCCCATGACAGCGGAATCTCAGTCCCCTCAGCGCTGGCACGCATCACCTTTCCCAGCGCGACGGGGGTGAGCGCCATATCGAGGACGACCGGCGGCGCGGCTCGACGCGGCGCGGCAAAGGAGAACGGGTTGTTGCCGAGAAGGCGGTCGCGTCCACCGTAGGGCGCGAGCGTTGGCACGCTGGTCGTCGTGCAGAACGCGACGTACCCCTACGCGCTGCCATCATTGGGTAGTACGCGCCGCAGCCCCAGTCGTTCGAGTTTCTGATTGTCGCCACAGCCAGGCCGCTGACGGACGCCTTCGCCAACGTGAGCTCCATAGCACGAACGCAGACGAGCTGACCGAGCCCGTTGTCGCCGTCGATCGCCAGGCTGGCCGAGGATTCCTTATCGACGCGTACCGTGGCGTTGGGCTTGTTCTTGCCGGAGAGCAGCCTCTCCACGTAGGAAGGCAGGCGTTGATAGCCGTGCGTATCGACACCGCGCAGGTCCGCTTCCAGTTGCACGTCCACGACTGTCGAGGCGTCACGGCTATTCAGGCCAGCATGTTCGTATGCGCGCCGGCCGAACTCACGTAGGTCGCCCAAGCGTAGCGTGATCGGTGAATTTGACTCGGTCATGGCCCTAGAGGCGGGATATCACAGCTTGCGCGAACTCTTCGGTGGTGGACGAACCACCCTGATCTCGCGTGAGGCTGTCGGCTTCTGCGTAGGTCTCGTTGATGGCGCTCTCGACACGTTGAGCGTCCTCGTCAAACCCAAGGTGTTCTAACATCATGGCCGCCGAGAGTATCGTGGCAGTTGGGTTGATCGCGTGTTCACCGGCGATGTCTGGGGCGGTGCCGTGAACTGGTTCGAAATAGGCGAAGTCGTCGCTGTAACAGGCGCTGGGAGCGAGACCGAGGCCGCCGATGGTGCCGGCTGCTTCGTCGGCGAGGATGTCGCCGTAGAGGTTGGGGAGGACGACGACGTCGAAGTCTTGCGGCCTGGCGACAATGCGCTGAGCGAGGTCGTCCACGATGAATTCCTCATAGGTCAGATCGGGATACCCCTCGACGACGCGCCGCACGATCTGGCGAAAGAAGCCATCGCTTTGCCAGAGCACGTTGTACTTCGCGGAGCACGTGATTTTTCCTGGGTGGCCTAACTTCCGTCGCCGCTGGGCAAGCTGGCAGGAGAAATGAGCCACGCGCTCAGTGCGCTGGCGGCTGATCACCTTGATGGCGTACCTCCCTTCGTCGCCATCCGCGGCAACCGGCGCACCAAAGCGCGATTCCGTGGGCAGGCCCGACTCCAACAGCGTGGCCAGATGGCCTTCAAGGCCTAGGTAGAGGTCTTCGATGTTCTCCCGCACGATTACATAGTCGATTCCGTCGGGCTCGCGGAGCGGCGACCGGTAACCTGGGCGCCAGCGGATGGGCCGGACGTTCGCGAACGTATCCTTGCCCCACCTGAGGTAGCCGATGCCGCCGGTCTTACCACTCGTCACCCCGAAGAGGACAGTGTCGCAAGAGTCCACCGTCTCGCGGATGAGGCGCTCGCGCTCGTCCCGGGACGTAGTCGCCTCAAGCTCCTCTCCATCCGGCAACACCTCGTACTCAACGGGCAGCTCTAGCTGACGGAGCAGCGCGAGCGTGGGCGACATAGCTTCTGGCGCTGCGTCGTCGCCCGGGATGATCGCTATGCGTTTCGCTGTTTCGGGCATCAGCCCCACCTCCAAGATGGACGTATCATACAAGATCACCAACAGAAAATCCTGAAGAGCATCCAGCCATCAGGCGGTCTGCCTAACGAGCAGATGGTCTACGAAGTCGCCGGAGGTACCACGCGCACGCTCAGGGCCAGTCCGGTCGGCAGAAACGCTGTCAGCAGTCGGTCCTCGCCAAGGATACGCTCGCGATAGGCGGCGGCCTGTTCGAGGCCGGGGAGGTCGGGATCGTGCTGGCCGAGGAAGAGGTTAGCGGTGACGAGCAGGCCGCCCGGCCGCAGTAGTCGCAGAAAGTGGTCGAGGTCGACCAGGTACTCGTCGATGTCGCCGTCGCAAAAGATAAGGTCATAGGGGCCGGTCAGGCGAGGCAACACCTCGGCGCCGTGCCCCTGGTGGACGGTGATGCGATTCTCGTAACCTTCCTGTTGGAAGTGCCGCCGAGCGAATTCTGCGTGACTTCGGTCCTGCTCAATCGTCTCCACTAGCCCGTCCGGCGATGAGCCGAACGCCAGCCAGAGGGAGCTGTATCCCAGGCCGCAGCCGACCTCCAGGACGCGCTTGCCATCGATAGCCGCGACCAGCGTCCCCAGGGTGGGCCCGCTGCCAGTCGGATACACGGTGCAGATCGGGCCATGGCGCACGCGATGCTCTTCCGAGGCGCGATGGATGTGTGCGAAGTGGTCGTGCCTCTGCGTCCGGTCGTGCACCCAGGAGGCGACGGCCTGAAGGCTATCGGGTTCGCCGGTCGGCAGCGGCATACGGTACCTCCTGTCGGCTCGCCTTTCTCGGGCGTGCGCTGGAGAGCGGTGCGCCCTTTTTACTTGTCCCCATGAACGCTATTGTGCTTGCCAGGCCCATGAGCTCGGAAACGCGCGGATCAGTGACGCGCGCCGACGGGCTGGCCGAGGTGGTTCGTGTAGTGGGACGCCAGGCGTTCGGATGGGGTCATATGGTTAGTTCCTTGCCGGTCATCCTGACCTAGGCCGGAAAGCCATCTGCAGCCTTGATCTTTTCGATCTGGCCGGCGTGGTCGCCGTCGTGGACGCGCTGGAACACGGCCCACTCGCGGCAGTTCAACGGCCCGAAGAATGGGTGGTCGAACGTCACGTCGACGTTCGCGTCTGGCGTCGGCGCCCGCACCGAGGCGAGCAACTCCCGGTGGCCGGCGTCGAGCGCGGCGCGCGCCTCGGACAGCGACGCGAACGACCCGACCTCGTCGGCCGGCTCGAAGCTGGCGGACGCCTCGCCCCTGGCGAGCACGCTGCAGCGCCGAGCCACCCCTCGTTTGCTGCCGACAACGTGACGGAGCACTTCGAGGACCGACCAGTCTTCGGCGCTCGCCTTGAATGCGGCCTGCTCATCCGAGAGGCCTTCGAGTAGGCCGACGAGCTGGTCATGGCCCTGCTCGACGACACCTGCAATCCCTTCGGGCTGCTTTTCCGACTGATGCGCGATGTATGACAGGACCCGCTCTTTCAGGTCGTCCGGTACTGATACCATGGCCACCTTCCTCATGTTTAGTCCGATTACTCGGCGAACTTCCCCGAGACTGCGCTTCGCACCTTATGCTATTATAGACCCGCCTCAATCTTGCCGTCATGCCTAATTTCCCAGAAGACCGCCAAGACACGGGCTTCGATGCGGCCCCGGCCATCAACTCGATCAGCGCCGTCACCCTAGCAACTCACGACATGGCTCGCGCGGTCCGATTTTACCGCTGCCTTGGTTTCTCCCTCCGGTACGGAGGGGAGAATTCGGCTTTCACCAGCTTCTCCGTCGGCTCCTCGTACCTGAACCTCATCGGCCAAGTTACAGATCGGCAGTGGTCTTGGTGGGGACGTATCATCCTGTACGTTTCCGACGTCGACGCCCTTTACGAAAGTGCCTTGGCCAACGGCCTGAACCCTGACTCTGCCCCGCGCGACGCTGAATGGGGCGAACGTTACTTCCACCTCACCGATCCGGACGGCCATCAACTCAGCTTCGCGAAGCCACTGGCTTCACCTTCCTAGGGGAGAGAGATGCTGCTATGGTCTCTGAGTGTGGCGCATGGCGGTGAATGCCGACAGATACTGAGCCGCCGCCGCTCTCGGTATCACCGCTCGACAGAGTCGTGACAAATCCACCGGATGACCTTTCTCTGCCAGCACCCGCATCTCGCAAGGGTCTTCACGCTGGAATAGGTCAACTCGGACCCCGCGCCGCCGAAGCTCCTCATACAATCCAACCGAGGCCTTGAGCGCCCGCAACCAGCTGGCAGGCTGAGCGTCGTGACCATAGCCGTTGGCCCGAAAGCTGATGCCCTGCCGCTCGCTGATGGGCATGATGTACGGCGGCAGATCGTAGCCATAGGTCTCGCGGAGGGCGTCAGTAAGGCACCGCCAGTCGCCAGGCTCAACGCTCACTCGAAAACCGCAGCACATGGAGCCCTCCGACCAAATCGAAACAACGGATAGTGTAGCGCCGCTTGCCGTGAATAGTCCATTATCGGCCGAGCCGGAGGAGGGACTGGAACTCGCGACCCTCTGCTTGGGGAGAACCTACCGATCGCGGCCGCACCTCTGCTCAGTGCCGGCTAGGCCTCTGGTCGATCGAGCTGCGCCTGGCGGCGGCGCTGCATCATGAGGGCTAGACCCGACGGATACGTGAGCGGTAGCCGGGACGCGCGGTCCAGCGCCTTCCAGGCGTCTTGGTCCATCTCGATGTTCGCCGCGCCGAGGTTCTCCTCTAGTTGTTCGAGATTACGCGCGCCGATGATCGCGGACGTGATGCCCTCCTGGTCCATCACCCACCTGAGCGCGACCTGCGCTGGAGTAGCGTTCAGGCCCTGTGCGACGTTGAGGAGCGTGTCCAGGATCTTCTCGCGGTCGACCGTCGCGCCCATCGGTGGTTGGCCCGGCTCATTAAGTCGCGCGTCCTCCGGCACCTCGCCTCGATACTTTCCCGTCAGCCAGCCGCCGGCCATCGGGCTCCAGGTAATCACACCGACGCCCTTCGCACGGCAGAGCGGCAGCAGTTCCGCGTCCAGCCCGCGTTCGATCAGGTTGTAGAGCGGCTGCAGGCACTCGTAGCGTGTAAGACCGTGCATTTCCGATGTCCAGAGCGCGTCGCTGAGACGCCAGGCGACGTGGTTCGATGCGCCGATGTAGCGCACTTTCCCGTCGCGAACGAGCTGGTCGAGCGCAGCCAGCGTCTCTTCCAAGGGCGTCTCACGGTCGTCCGCATGCACCTGGTACAGGTCGATGTAGTCGGTGTCGAGCCGCCGCAGCGACGCCTCGCAGGCCTGGATGATGTGCTTGCGTGAGAGTCCCATGTCATTCGGGCCTTGGCCCTGCGGGTTGTAGACTTTCGTCGCGATGACGAGGTCGTCGCGGTTCTCCTTAGCCAGCCGGCCGAGGATCTGCTCGCTCTGGCCGCCGGTGTAGCCGTTTGCAGTGTCGAAGAAGTTGACGCCAACCTCCAGACAGCGGTCGAAGATCTTCTTCGCTTCGGCCTCATCCGTGACGCCACCGAAGGTCATCGTCCCCATGCAGATCTCTGAGACGCGTAGTCCGGTTCGGCCTAGTCTTCGATAGTTCATTTATCCCCCGTTCTAGATAATCGTATCTGCCAGCTTCTTAAAGTCCTTGATGGCGTCGATGTGGCCCTGTGGCGACGCCAGACCTGCACCCATGGTGTTGAATGAGACGTGGCTCGCATCTAGCCGCTTCCAGCCTTCCAGTAGCGAGCCACGGTCCTCTTCGGAACCACGACCGAGGCCGATGCGACCCTCGACGCCAACGGCGGCCGGGTCGCGGCCGGCGTCGCGGACATGGCCGCGGAAGCGCTCGATCGCCGCCTCGCCGTCTGCGTTCGGCCCGAACTGGGGAAACCAGCCGTCGGCGATGCGCGCCGCACGCTGGACGGCGGCCTCGGCCATTGCGCCCATCCAAATTGGGATCGGCCGCTGGACGGGTAAGGGGTTGATGCCCACCTGCGAGAGCGAGTGATACTTGCCGTCGAAGTCGACCAGCTCATTCGTCCAGAGTTTGCGGAGCAGGTCGATCTGCTCTTCGACGCGGCGGCCGCGGTTTCTGAAGTTCTCGCCCAGCGCCTCGTACTCCGTGAAGTTCCAGCCGATGCCGACGCCCAGGCGCAGCCTGCCACCGCTCAGGACATCGACCGCGGCAGCTTGCTTGGCAACCAGCGCTGTCTGGCGCTGCGGGAGGATCAGGATGCCGGTGGTCAACTCTAGCTTCTCCGTGGCCGCAGCCAGGAAGCCGAAGAGCGTAAACGGTTCGTGAAAGGGCGTCTCGTGGTTATACGGCGGCCGGAAGCCGATGTCTTTGAAGCGATCGACGTGCGTGCCGAGGACGTGATCGTAGATGAGAACGTGGTTGTAGCCGAGCTGTTCCGCCGCCTGCGCGTAGTCCTTGATAGCGGATGGGTCGTTACCGATCTCGGTCTGGGGGAAGATGGTCCCAAGCTTCATGCGCTCCAGCTTTCTATGCCAGCGCTATCGTGCTCCACGGTGATCGACGTCGCCGTGAGAGTACCACAGGAGCGTGCACTATTTCATCATCGTGTGAGCCTGGGAAGTCTTGCTAGGCCGAGATCTTGGATTCTAGCCTACGCTTGATCTCTTGCTTAATCTCTCGGACGCGCTTCATCTCGGGGTAGGTGCCGCCCTCCGCCTTCCGGTCGAACAGCATTTCGCCGTTGGCAGAGACTTCCAGACGGCCGTCGGCTACGGGGATAATCGTCACCGGGGCCTCGTCGCCGAACTCATGCCAGATCTCGGTCGCCATCCAGGCGGCCAGCGGTAGGTAGCCTCAGACGACGCAGTACTTGATCTCGATCGTCAGGCTGCCGGCGTATCGGTCATCCATAGTCCCCTCCTTCGCCGAGAAGCGTGTCACCGTCAAGGCTCTCGGTGGCCCTAGCATTATACCCGTCGCGAGTCAGTCCTGGTCCAGCATACGTAGACGGCACGATGTGCCAATAGAGTCGAGGGCTGCCGAACGTCCTATTCCCCTATGATCTGCACCACGATGTCACGCTCGCGGGGGCGGTTATCGAAGTCTACGTAGACTATCTGCTGCCATGTCCCCAGCGTCAGACGACGGCCGACGAACGGGACGGAGAGCGACGGGCCCAGGAGGGCCGCGCGCACGTGCGAGTGGCCGTTGTCGTCTCCCCAGCGTTCGTTGTGTCGATAGTCACGGCTGGGCGGCACCACCTCGTCGAAAACCCGCTGAAGGTCGGCCACCGCGCCCTCTTCGTACTCGATGGTCGTAACGGCGCTGGTGGAACCGGGGCAGAAGACGGTGACGGTGCCAGACGTCAGGCCGGACTCGGCGACGGCTCTGGCCACGGCCTCGGTGATGTCGTGGGTGTCGGCGTTGCCGAGGGTCTTCAGCGAGATCTTGCTAGTGATGACCATACCTATGACCTCAGTCACTGTTAGCATAGCAGTGCGGCCCGGTCTGTCAACGCGAAATCGGGCCGCGCGACTCAGCCGCGAAAAGCCTCAGCCTACACTATGTCTGCGTCGTGTGTCATCCGACACGCTGCTTTGAAGTTATCTGGGCCTGAGCGCTGCGGCACCGCAGCGGGCGACGGTTTCCTAATTCGAATCGGGTCGTCCAGCACCGTCCGCAACCGTACGGGGTAGATACGGAATCCCCTCCCTCTGTCCACCGGCGTCCGTCCTCGTGGCTGTCAGTCCATCGGTGTGGCTGTCAAACTGGCTGTCAAATCTTATGCAGTTTGGTCGCCTTGGTGCGCTCTATGAATAGGGCTAGTAAGTGCCACGTATATGAGCGGAGCGCGAAAAAAGGCGCTCTTTCATGCCCCGTTGCGGCTGGCCATCCGTTCTCATACAATCCCGTGACCGTGATGTCGTGGAACACCTGGGCACTGGTCAAGACCGGGGTGATCTAGGTCGGCGACTCCTCGCTCATGATTCGGCGCCCCGTCTATCGCATAGTTCCGGGCTCCGGGATGGCCGAGAAAGACCGGCCTGCGGCCTCCAGCTAGACAGAATAGCTAGCCGGACACCGACGGCTGCCACCGTGATCGTGCCGTCGTTAGTCGTCCTGCACCGTGATCGTGCCGTCGTTAGTCGTCAGGCTGAGTGGCGTTCCGGACGCATCTGTGAGGGTCACGCCGGACAGCGAGGCGAGTGAGGTGCCCAGGCTCAGGGTCCCGAACTCGACTGTGGCGAGGATGCCGGCGCCGTTCGGTCCAGGTTGGGCGCCCGTTGTATTGCATCCAAACGTGACGCTATTGACACCGATCACCGGCGCAGGACAGGTCACGGTGCGGCCGGTCGAGCGGAGGAAGAGCCCGTCAGTCACGCTAACGAACGTCAGAATGGTCTCATCCCAGCTCAAGACGAATCCGTAGCCGCCCAAGTCCTGGACACCCGCCTTCTTGACGTCCACGGAAACGGTCGGGCCGGAGACAGTCTGAGTCGGCGGGTGAACGAACACGATGCCTGCGCCCGACGTCACGGTGGCCGTAGGCGTACTCGTGGGCGGCACCGGCGTGGGCGTGCTGGTCGACGTAGCCGTTGGCGTGCTGGTGAGCACCGCCGTTGGCGTGCTCGTCGGGGTCGGTGTCCTCGTCGCCGTTGGCCTGCTGGTGGGCACCGCCGTTGGCGTGCTCGTCGGGGTCGGTGTCCTCGTAGCCGTTGGCGTGCTGGTGGGCGTAAGAGTGGGTGTACTCGTGGACGTTGACGTGCTGGTCGGGGTCGATGTCCTCGTCGCCGTTGGCGTGCTGGTGGGCGTAAGGGTGGGTGTAACGGTCGGCGAGGCCGTGGGCGTGCTTGTCGGTATCGGCGTGCCAGTAGGTGTTGGAGTGGGCGTGGGCGGAACTGCGGAAGCTGTACTGGTGGGGGTGATCGGCGGCAGGCCCGATGGTGGAGCCGGCGGCTCGGACGCCTGGCGTTCATCGTTCGCCGCTGACGTAGGTGTCCTGGAGAGAAATGCTGTGACGCCCGCGACCTCGCTGGTCGCTTCGCTCGGCGGCGTGACGTTGGCCGCCGGCGACGCGCCTGTCCTCGGAGTTTCCACGAACGCCGCTATCAGGAACGGGCCGAGGTGAACTGTGCTGGTCCACTGGCCCTTCTCGCCTTGCGTCCTCAGATGGAAGTACCAGGTTCCTGTTGCCAATGGGCCGCTATTCGCTTTCGTGGCGCTCCCCGGCAGGTCGGCGCCTTCGTCAGGCAGGTCGCGCGGTTTGCTGCTCCAGAGGACGGAGTAGCCCTGAACGTCCGACTGTCGGGACCACACGACTCGGATCACGTTGTTATCCGAAGGCACCCCGATCGCATGGCTGACGCTTCGTACATCGTCAGGGTCAGTGATGTCACCCGCGCCCCCTCCGGAGAGCGACAAGAGGACGCCCGCGATGATGCCTGCCACCGCGACGATGGGGACGCCAACCACCAGGGCTCGGAGGTACGCCGGCACATTCAACAGCCAACGGAGGGACAGCCGAGCTCGGCCCGGCGCTCGTTCGCCGGCGGAGCCCGCATCACTTTGTGAGGAGAGCTTCTCCCAGATCGAGGTCTGGAGTGCCAGTGCCACTGGCACGGGAGCAATGCCAGCGAAGATCTCCACAGGGGATACGTAGCGGCGCTTGCTCCTTTGGCAGCGAGGACATTCTTTCAGGTGGCGCTGGATCGCCCGCCGCACGTTCCTTGTCAGCTCGGTGGCGTGGAGCTCGTTCAGCAGGCCGTCCAAATCGGCACACTCTCGGCGCCCGCGGCGCATGAGCAGAGACGACGCTACCGATTCTTCCAGGGAGTCCCTCAGTCGCGAGAGCATGGTGTAGACGTTGCCTTTGTTCACACCGAGGGCATCTGCAAGTTCATCGGCGCTGAAGCCCTGCCTGAGACTCATGTCCAAGAGGGAATACTCTTTGGGATTGAGGGCTGCTGCCGAAGTCCAGACCAGCTCCACCAGCTCTCTGTCCAGGACGACTGCCTGAGGATCAGACAGCTTACTGGCATCGACCTCGGCGTAGTCGACGGGGCCGCTCTCCTCGCTCTCCCCCGTGGTCAACGAGACGAGTCGTTTCCTATGGCGAAGCTCATCGATCGCGCTATTGCGGGCCGTGGTGTACAGCCAGGCTTTGAAGTTCGCCGGACAATTCCCCTTGTGCAAGTTCTGCCAAGCCTTGGCAAAGGTTATATGGACGACATCAGCCGCCGCATCCGGGCTGCGCAGGATTCTGATGGCGAAGTCGTGAATGCCACGGAAGTAGCGCTCGTAGAGCAAGGCGAAAGCGTCCCGGTCGCCGCTGCTTGCCCGGTCCGCCAGCTCCTCGTCCGATTCTTGCTTGAACTGGCTTATGGCCTGCATCGATGAAACCTAACAGGTTCAGTAACGGAAATAATGATAACGTGTAAACAAGCTTTGTCAAGGTGGCTGAATCCGATAGCCCACGCCCCATTCGTTGAGGATCATCTGAGGCCTGGCTCGATCATCCTCGAGCTTCTCTCTCAGGTAGCGGATGTAGAGGTGCAGGTAGTGGCGCGAATCCACGTACTCAGGCCCCCAGACGCGCTCCATCAGCGTCTGGTGAGTGAATACCTTGCCCGGCGCCGAGGCGAGACAGGCTAGGAGACGGAACTCGATTGGTGTAAGAAAAACTCTACGTCCGTTGCGTTCGACGGAAATATCAGTTGGCGACAGAATCAGGTCGCCCACCTGGTGCGTTTCTTTAGACCATGCGTAGCGCCGGAGCTTTGCCTCGATACGGGCGGCTAGCTCCCGGACGCCAATGGGTAGGACCCAGTAGTCATCGACGCCAGCAGCGAGAACTCGTGTAACCAGCAGCTCTTCGCTTCGCTCCGACAGCACCACAATGGGGCGCTCGGTCTGGGCCCGCAGGCTTTCGCAGGCCCGGAGGATTTGCGTGTGCTCGGAGGGCGGAGCCAGCAAAATGAGGGCAGGCTGAAGATCTTCTAGCCAGCGATCGATCGCAGACACGGGACAAGAGAAGACGTCGTAACTCTCTCCCGGGAGACACTGAATCAGCGCAGCGGCTTGTGCCGCGTCCGTGTAGAGCAGAAGAAGTCTCACTTTTTCCTCGGCGCTACCGTCTACCGTTCGGCACGTCGGCTGTGGACTTCCATTCGCAGACGGCTCCGATAGGGTGCGTTCGTCTGGATCTTGTGGGCAGACCGTCATGACCATGTATGCTGTCCTCATAAGACGCTAAGTGGTCGGACAACCCTTGTGATTGTCCGTTAGCTGTCGCTCCCCGGTGGTTCTTCGCGCGTGGTGACTGGGCCAGGAACCGACTGGCCAGTGATAGAGACTTCGTATGGCGCTCTCCGACTTTGCGGGCCGTCCTTCCCTCCGCGCTCTAGCAACTCTTGGCGCAGCACCGTGACTTCCATCGGAGCGGAGATACCGATCTTGACGCGGTCCCGCCGGACTCCCAGCACGCGCACGTAGATGTTTCCTGAGATGATTATTTCCTGCTTGCTCCCCCGCGTGAGAATAAGCATCCGCCTCTCCTTGCCTCCCGGCGCGGCGCCGGTGGAGCGAGAATTCCCCGCCCTGTGCGGCTGCCGAAGAGGGTGGAATCACCTGGAGTTGTCGGCTCCTCAGTTGGCCCCAGCTCCTCGGTTGCGTTGGTCTCTATCAAAAAGACGGAGCAGAGCGAAATATCTTACAGGTTCGTCTTTGGAAAATCGCCATGGAGGCCTGATTGGCGATGATTGCGTCCCGCGACGTAAGCGCACGTTCGTATCTAACTCGACGTATTATCCGACACGCTGCTTAGAAGTTATCTGGGCCTGAGCGCTGTGGCACCGTAGCTGGCAAAGCGAGCGAAACGTGTTCAGTTGTCGTGTTGGCGTATAATTCGCCTATGGCTGAATCAGCAGGACGAACGGGCGCTACAAGCCCACTACTTGAGACGAAGCTCTACATCCCCAAGTGGCGTCCCGGTCTCGTGTCGCGCCCGAGACTGATCGAACGCCTGGACCAGGGGATCGAGCGCAAGCTGACTCTCGTCTCGGCGCCTGCCGGTTTCGGCAAGACTACGCTGCTGGCTGAATGGCTTACAGCTACCCCGGCCAGCCAACGGGCCGCAGGATGGGTCTCACTTGATCAGAGCGACAATGACCCCGCGTTCTTCTGGGCCTACTTCATCACAGCACTGCAGAAGGTCCAGTCCGAGGTTGGCGAGAGCGCGCTTTCTTTGCTGCATTCGCCTCAGCCACCACCGATTGAGTCGGTCTTGACGACCTTGATCAATGAAATCAATGCGATCGAGGACGACTTCGCTCTCATCCTCGACGACTTCCACGTTATCGATGCCCAGCCTGTCCACAGCGCAATCGCCTTTCTTCTTGATCACCTGCCGCCTCAGATGCACCTTGTCATTGCCAGCCGTTCCGACCCACCCTTGCCCCTCGCTCGCCTCCGAGGGCGCGGCGAATCGACTGAGCTACGGGCCTCCGACCTACGTTTCACTACCGACGAGGCGGCTGCTTTCCTCAACGAGGTGATGGAGCTGGACCTCTCGGCGGCTGATGCGGCAGCCCTGGAGACGCGGATCGAAGGCTGGATCGCGGGGCTCCAACTGGCTGCGCTCTCGATGCGGGGGCGAGAGGACGTTTCCGGGTTCATTAGGGATTTCGCCGGAGATGACAGGTACATCGTGGACTACCTGGTCGAAGAGGTGCTGGAGCGTCAGACCGAACGTGTCCGGAGCTTCTTACTCCAGACCTCCATTCTCGACCGGTTGAGTGGACCGCTGTGCGATGCTGTCACCGAACAGGAAGATGGCAAAGTGCTGTTGGAGGCCCTGGAGCGAGGCAACCTGTTTGTCGTTCCGCTGGACGACAAGCGCCAGTGGTATCGCTATCACCACCTCTTCAGAGACGTTCTCCATGCGCACGCGATGGAAGAGCAGCCCGATCAGGTACCTATCCGCCATCGGCGGGCGAGCGAGTGGTACGAGCGGAACGGTCTGAGGTCCGATGCGGTCCGCCACGCGCTTGCCGCCGAGGACTTCGAGCGAGCGGCGGCTCTGATCGAGCTGGCATGGCCAGCAATGCGCATGAGTGATCAGGAGGCCACTTGGCTTGGCTGGGTGAAGGCGCTACCGGACGAGCTGGTCCGCGCCAGGCCTGTGGTCAGCGTTGGGTATGCCTGGACGTTACTGATGGGCGGCGAGCTGGAGGCAGCCGAGGCCCGCCTGCGGGACGCCGAACGGTGGCTGGAGGCTCCGGCAGATACGGGTGAACGACCGGACGCCCCGTCGGCCAAGATGGTAGTCGTGGACGAAGAGGAGTTTCGGTCTCTACCAGCGACGATAGCCTCTGCCCGTACCTTTCATGCCCAGGCTCTCGGCGATGTCCCCGGCGTCGAGAAGTACGCTCGGCGGGCACTCGATCTGTTGCCGGAGAGTGACTATTTCCGGCGCGCAATCCCATCTGGGATCCTGGCGCTCAGATACTGGGCAAGCGGAGAGCTGGGGGCAGCGGAGAGGTTGATCGCCGATAGCATGGCGAATATGCGGATGGCCGGCAACACCTTTAGCGCAATCAGTGGCACATCTCTCCTGGCTTACATATTGACGGCGCAGGGCCGTCTACATGAGGCAGTAAACGCATATGAACAGTCATTGCAGCTCGCGACGGACCAGGGCGAGCCTGTACTACGGGGAACGGCGGACCTGTATGTGGGGTTGAGTGAGCTACACCTTGAGCGGGGCGACCTCGAGGCCGCCACACAGCACCTGCTGACAAGCAAGGAGCTGGGCGAGCAAGCTGCGCATGACGCATACCAGTATCGCTCGCGCCTTGCTCAGGCTCGGATGAAGGAGGCCCAGGGAGACCTGGACGGAGCTCTCGACCTGCTCGACGAGGCAGAGCGCGTGTATACGGGGGGCGTCATCCCTGATGTGCGCCCCGTAGCGGCGTTGAAGGCGCGGGTGAGGGTTTTGCAGGGCAGGTTGGCTGAAGCCCAGGGCTGGGTGAGTGAGCGGGGCCTGTCCGTAGAGGACGACCTCAGCTACCTGGGCGAGTTCGAGCACGTCACCCTGGTGCGGGTGCTCGTCGCCCAGTACAAGAGCGAACAGGAAGATCGCTCCATTCATGAGGCGATGGGACTGCTGGAGCGCCTTCTACAAGCGGCGGAAGCGGGTGAGAGGACGGGGAGCGTGATCGAAATCCTGGTGCAGCAGGCGCTCGCTTACGAGGCGCAAGACAAGATCCCCCTTGCTCTCGTGCCGCTGGAACGTGCCCTGACCCTGGCCGAGCCGGAGGGCTACGTCCGAATCTTCGTGGACGAAGGGGAGGCGATGCGCGGCCTCCTTCGCCACGCAACTGCAGGCGGGATCGCGGGCTCCTATACCCGGCGACTGCTGTCCGCCTTCGATGAGCCGGCTCAGCCCGCTTCCACCCCGGCCCAGGCCGCGGCGGCTCGTCTCGCCGAGCCGCTAACGGCACGAGAGGTCGAGATCCTGCGTCTCATTGCGGGCGGAATGAGAAACCAGGAGATTGCCGATCATCTGTTCATCAGCCTGTCCACCGTCAAACGTCACGTCGCGAATGCCTACGGCAAGCTGGGCGTCGGTCACCGCACCGAAGCTGTTGCGCGGGCAAACGAGCTGAACCTGCTGTAAGAGGTTCGACAGCGTCTGTGTCGCCTATTTCAGTCCGGCGGCTCACATCACCGTCTCCTGATCCGACACCCTCGTTAACTCTCATCTCCCGCATCGCCAATTACACCCCCTAATTACACCCCCGACTGCACCCTTCGGCTGATGTGACGGGCATCCCACATCTATAAGATTGTCCCTATGACGATGACCGATCGAGGAGTTGGGACATTGGGCGACACGTATTGTTTTCGAGTGAGGGGTCACCTCGACGACCGCTGGTCGGAGTGGTTTGGGGGCCTGGCCATACACCTTCAAGACGATGGTACAACCCTGCTGGTCGGACCGGTCGTCGACCAGGCCGCCTTGCATGGCGTGATCGCTCGAATCCGTGATCTTGGCCTGCCGTTGCTGTCAGTGAGGCGAGCTGCGGGGCCGCACAGCAATACGTAACAGGGGTAGTTCGGCTGGAGATTCGACAGAGACATAAGGAGGAAAAATGGGGATTTGAGGCAGTCGACGGTGAACGCACCAGATTAGAGACCAAACCTAAGTATCAAAGGAGGCACACAATGAAGCTCAATCTATCCACAGAAGGCCTGGCCCGCGCCGTACCGCCCTCGCCCAAAGCTCGGTCTGGGTCGGGATCAGCGATGCGCCACGAGCCGGCCTCGGCGCCGGCGCCGGATCAAGGGAGCACGATGATGGCCATTGTCCAGGAACGGTACGGGGCGCCGGAGCGCGTGCTCAAGTTGGAAGAGGTCGACCGACCATCGGTCGGCGACGACGATGTTCTGATTCAGGTGCGGGCCACCAGCGTGAACACCCCGGACTGGATCGCAGTGACTGGAGTCCCCTACATCGTCCGGCTGGCCTTCGGGCCGTTCAAGCCGTCGACCCCGGTGCGGGGAACCGATGTCGCCGGGGTCGTGGAGGCCGTCGGTACCAACGTGACCGACCTGCAGCCCGGCGACGAGGTGTTCGGGTCATCGTGGGATAACGACCTCCCCAAACGGGCCGGCGCGTTCGCAGAGCTCTCTGTGGTTCTGGCGTCCCAGCTCATCAAGAAGCCTGTCGGACTCACCTTCGAGGACGCTGCAGCATCTGTCATGTCGGGCCTCACCGCGCTGATCGCCATCCGCGACGTGGGCAAGGTCGGACCGGGGATGCGGGTCCTGATCAACGGCGCGTCGGGAGGCGTCGGGACGCTTGCGGTGCAGATCGCCAAAGCGCTCGGTGCGGAAGTCACTGGCGTGTGCAGCACCAGGAACCTCGAGCTGGTCCGGTCCCTCGGCGCGGACCACGTCATCGACTACACGGAGGAGGACTTCACCCGCGGCGAGCAGCGCTACGACCTCATCCTCGACAACGTGATGAACCACCCGTCCTCCGCGACGGCTCGGGTGCTAACACCCGCTGGGATGCTCATTCCAAACAGCATCGGGAACACGGGAGGCTTTTTCGCGGGCCTACCGCGGGCGGCGCGGGCGGCTCTGATGGGGCGGGGCTCGACCGATGTGCAGTTCGTCACCTGTGTGGTGAACCGTGAGAACCTGGATGCCCTCGCCACACTCCTCGAGTCGGGCGACGTCAAGGTGGTCATCGAGAAGATATACCCGCTCGGCGAGGCCGCGAACGCGGTCGCCCACATGCTGGGCCACCATGCCATAGGCAAGGTTGTCATCACTGTGTAAGGCGGCGGATCAGAAACAGAACTCAAGTATCAAAGGAGACCCAAGATGAAACTGAATCTATCTACAGAAAACCTGGCCCGCGCCAGCGCTCGACATGGCTGGCTCACAATCGGCGCTTGGCTGGCGGTCCTCGTAGTAGCGATGGTGCTGGTGGGCACGCTGCTGGGAGACGCGCTGACCACGGAAGAGACCCTCACGAACAACCCAGAATCCGTGCAGGCCGATAACCTGCTGCACGAGCGACTGGGGGAATCCAACAACACCATCGACGAGATCGCCATCGTCCGATCCACGACCCTGACGGTGGACGACCCGGCGTACAGGAGCTACGTCGAGGAGCTATACGGCGATCTTACGGCTCTAGGCAATGAGGTCATAGCAGGTGGGACGCACTACTACCTGACAGGCGACGAATCGCTGGTCTCCGCGGACCGCCACACAACCTTCCTGCCTCTGGTGATACCGGAAGGCGCCAGGGGGGAGATCAATCAGGTCCACCAGGTTGTGGATGAGGCCAACGAGAGTGGCTCCTTTCAGGTTCTCGTCACGGGTGAGGCCACGCTGGAAGTGGAGATCAACGAGATTGCCGAGAAGGACCTGTTGATCGGCGAGGGCATCGGGATCTCCGTGGCGCTGTTGGTGCTGGCGCTGGTGTTCGGCACCATCGCCGCCGCGTTCCTGCCGATCGTGCTCTCGATAGCCGCCATAGTCGTGGCTCTGGGGGCCACAGCGTTGGTGGGACAGGCGTTAGACCTCCCCTTCTTCGTGACGAACATGATCACCATGATAGGGCTGGCCGTGGGTATCGACTACTCCCTCTTCATCGTCTCCCGCTACCGGGAGGAGCGAGCGAAGGGACTCGATAAGGTCGAAGCCATCGCCGCCGCCGGCGCCACCGCGGGGCGCACAGTGCTGGTCAGCGGCATGACCGTGGTACTGGCCCTTACTGGGCTGCTGATTACGCCCCATTCCGGATTACAAAGCATAGGAGCTGGCGCTATCCTGGTCGTCATCGCCGCCATGCTAGCCTCGATGACCCTGCTGCCCGCCGTGCTGGGTCTGATGGGCGACAGGATCAACGCGATCCGGATACCCCTGATCCAGCGCCGCAAGGTCGGGCAGCCGGCCGAGGCCAGCGGCGGGTTCTGGGACTGGACTACCCGCGCCGTCATGCGCCGGCCTGTGGTCAGCGTGGTTCTCTCAGCCGGCCTGCTGGTGGCTGCAGCGGTTCCGTATTTCGACATCAACCTGGGAGCGACCGGTGTGAGCGCCTTGCCCGACAGCCTCAGGTCCAAGGAGGCGTTCATTGTGCTCCAGGAGGAGTTCGGGTTCGGGATGAACCTACCGGCCGTGGTAGTCATAGACGGGCGGACGGACTCAGAGTCCGTGGTGGCGGCCATCAAGCGCCTGGAAGCGGCCGTGGCGTCCGACCCAGCCTTCGTTACCTCGGAGCTCGAGGTGTTCCCGGAGGCCGACCTCTCCATCCTCTCCACCCAGTTGGCAGGCGACCCAGCTAGCACGCGGGCCATGGATGCCGTAGAGCGACTGCGATCGGACTACATCCCGGGGGCCTTCGACGGTGTGCCTGCCAGCGCTATGGTCACGGGCGAAACGGCCGGGCTCGTGGATCTCACTGATGCCGTCGACACCTACACGCCCATCGTCTTCGCCCTTGTCCTCGGTCTCAGCTTCGTGCTCCTGACGGTGGCGTTCCGCTCTATCGTTATCCCTGTGAAAGCGATCCTCATGAACCTCCTGTCCGTGGGGGCCACCTACGGACTTCTGGTGCTGGTCTTCCAGAAAGGGGTCGGGGCCGACCTCCTTGGCTTCCAGCAGGTGGATGTCATCGAGACCGGGCTTCCGCTGTTCCTGTTCGCGATCCTGTTCGGCCTCTCCATGGACTACCACGTGTTCCTGCTGAGCCGGATCCGCGAGCGGTTCGTCCAGACTGGTGACAACAACGAGGCGGTGGCTTTCGGGCTTCGCTCCACGGGCCGCCTCATCACCGGCGCCGCCTTGATCATGGTCGCGGTCTTCGGCGGCTTCGCCATGGGCGATCTGGTGGGGATGCAGCAGTTCGGCTTCGGGCTGGCGGTCGCGATCTTCCTGGACGCGACGATCGTGCGCTCTATTCTCGTGCCAGCGAGCATGACCCTGCTAGGCGACTGGAACTGGTACCTGCCCAACTGGCTGGAGTGGCTGCCCAGGATCAACATGGAGGGGGCCCAGCTTGATGAGCCCCCAGCGCAGACAAGTGCGCCCGTCTCCGTGCCGGTATTCGGAGCCGACTGAGCAGTACGCAATAGCGCTTGGAAGAGGACGGCCATAGCCGTCCTCTTCCTGTTGCGCGGCTTCAGTGGTCTCTTCCCCAAAGAACGTATGGCACCTTCAACTCCGAGGTTACCTTACGCGCCTATGGCCGCAGCGGCATACGCTGTTCGCCGTCCAAAGTTATTCAGCCGCCAATACGGGCGCCCCACCCGGCGAAAACCCGTGGCAGTCCGGCCCGCCGGACGGAGTTATCGCGCTGGGTGACTTCTTGGCCTTGCTAACGCAGTTCGGCCACACGTGCACGTAGGCCTAGGCGGCGCGGCCTGGTACGCGCGGAGGCGCTGGGTGAGATAGTTCCAGGCGCGAAGTAGTCTAGAACGAGGGGCGTCCCGATTGGGGCGCTCCTCTCTGTGACTGAGGTCGCTGCCTAGTCTCGGTGACGGCAGCGATGGGGCGTAGCAACGTTTATACGTTGCCCAGCCAGGAAGACGGATGCGCCTGCTGCGGGTGATACCTTCGAGCCACGGGAGACGGGTGGGCGGCCGCAGAGGTTCTGCACACCGAGCTGCCGCGTCACCTACCACAAGGCCCGCTACCTGCGCGAGCCGCACCGCTGCCCGCTGTGCCGGCTAGAGCACGAGCCGTGTTAGGAATGCAAATCTCCGCCTCAGTGCTATACTCACCGAGACTGGTGGAGTAACTCTCCACGAAACATAGCCCCGCTGTATTATCAGCCCCGCCACTGGAGCACAGGGGCCAGGCGCGCAGCTCGACAAGGCCAACCGGCCCCGAAACGAAGCTGAGGAGGGAGCAGACATGCGTTCATCAATCATCGTTCCGTTCCTGGTGCGCGGCGCAATCGTCGCGCTGCTGGTCATGATCGCCGGCGGGCTGCTGTCCGGCCCGGCCGGGCTCGGGCCCGAGCCGCAGAGCGCCGAGGCGGCGCTGCTGAGCGAGGTGAAGAAGCTCCTCGCCTCCGACGCCCAGGCCGGCGACCTCTTCGGCTGGAGCGTGGCGGTCAGCGGCGACACCGCCGTCGTGGGGGCGTGGTTAGAGGATGACGGGGGCAGCGACGCGGGCGCCGCATATGTC
>JADFKB010000037.1 GCA_022565155.1 Chloroflexota bacterium
CGCCGGCGCTCTCCCCTAACGGCCAACGCCTCGCCTACATAATCGACCGCAAGCGGGTCCTGGTCACGGACGCCTCGGATGTCGCCAGCGTCCTCTCCGAGATCGACCTCTTCGTCGATCGCACGCCACCCACGCCGATCGCGTCGAATTGGTCAATGGGCCCGATAGCTGTCCATTGGTCGCCAGACGGCGAGATGCTGCTCGTCACGCGTCAGCGGCTAGGAGGCAGCGGCGTATCCGACGTTGTGGTGATGAACGTGAGTGGAACGGACCTGCGCATCGTCCTGACGTCAGGACTGTTCATCGAAGCGACCTGGTGGCCGGGGGCGCTGGGCGAACCCGCCCGCATCCTGGTCGTGGCCGCCGACCCAGGCCTCACCGCGACGATTTACGATCTGGACGGGGAGCCGGTAGGCACGGGTCTGCCAGTGACGGCAAGCCGGTCCGCCGTCGCCTCCCACGCTCACCCTCACGGCGAGAGAGCGCTGATCACCTCCACGCTGGGCAGCCCCACGCCGTTCGGTGTGATCGAGGTCGAAGACGTTGACGGCAGCCGCGTCGTCGCGGAAGGATGCGGCGCTACATGGTCGCCGGACGGCGAACGGATCGCCTTCTACAACGGCCACGGCATCGCGATCAAGGACCCGGACGCGCCGACGGACGACATCGACCTCATCGTCTCCAACGCCGGCCTGGGCCTCGCCGAGGAGGGCGAGCTGCGCGAGGACCTCTGCGAGGGGCTGGGCATCTTGTGGGCAGCCGGCGCGAACGTGCCTCCGTTAGCCCAGGTGGCCCCGCCAGGCGCCACCCCGCGCACGATCGACGGGCATCGCCCACCACCCTTCGCCGCGCCGACTGCGACTCCAGATCTGCGGAACGCGGTGAGCCCAGAAGAAGCCGAGCAACTGCTGCTCCAGGTGCCGGGCGTCGGCGACGTCCTGCGCGCGGTGGCTGGCGGTGATGCGGATGCGTTTCTTAGACTGATCGACTGGGAGCTTTGGCCCTGCGGCAGTCCTCGCGGATACACCAGCCTCTGCCCTGAAGGCGTCGCGGCCGGCACGGAGCTGCCGATGGTCAACGTCGCGGGGTCGCATCCTTTCTATGTAACGGCGGACACGCTGCGCCCGACGCTGTCGCAACTGCTGGCGGGAGAGCCGCCGGCGCTGCGGTTCGCCTCCCGCGCAAACCAGCATGACGAAGGATTCAGCGATTTTTACTTTCTCGGTCTGGAAGGCGGTCCGAAAGGCCCGGGAATCAGCCCGATCGGCAGCGCCGATAACATCCTCACCGGCATCTTCCTGACGGTCAGAACCGGGGTGGAGCGTCCTATCGCCGAGCTCTCGTTCCTGTCCGAAACCTGGTCTGCCATAGACTTTGCCAACGAGGCTGGCTTCACAAGGCACGAAGTGCTCACCTTCAACCCGTAGTTACGCTTTTTCGGTCTCGGCTTCCGGCTCCTTCTCGGCTTCCGGTTCTTCCGCCGGCTCAGGCTCGTCTTCCTTCACTTCGCGAAACTCACCTTCGACAGTGCCTTCCGCCTCGGCCTCTCCGTCTCCCTCCGCAGCCGCTTCGCCGTCCGCGCCCGGCGGCACGGCGCCTTCCGCGTCCTGGTACATGGCCGCGCCGATCTTCTGCATCGATTCGCCCAGCGCCGCCGTCGCCTGGCGGACCGCCTCCACGTCCTGGCCTGCTAGCGCATCTCGTACGCCCTTCACCTTCGCCTCGACCTCGGTCTTCAAATCGTCTGCGACGTTCTCCGCCTGCTCACGCAGCGTCTTCTCCGCCGTGTAGGCGAGCGAGTCGGCCTGGTTGCGCAGCTCGATCTCCTCGCGGCGGACCTGGTCTTCGGCCGCGTGCACCTCCGCGTCCTGACGCAGCTTCTCCACCTCTTCCTTGCTCAGGCCGGAGCCGGCCGTGATCGTGATCTTTTGCTCGCGGCCGGTCGCCTTGTCCTGGGCGCTGACGTTGAGGATGCCGTTGGCGTCGATGTCGAACGCCACCTCGATCTGCGGCACACCGCGCGCGGCGGGCGGGATGCCGTCGAGCATGAACCGGCCGAGCGATTTGTTGTCCTGCGCCATCGACCGTTCGCCCTGCAGCACGTGGATCTCCACGCCCGGCTGGTTATCGGCTGCGGTAGAGAACGTCTGGCTCTTGCTCGTCGGAATCGTCGTGTTGCGGGAGATCACCGGCGTCGCGGCGCCGCCCAGCGTCTCGATGCCGAGCGTCAGCGGCGTCACGTCCAGCAGGAGCACGTCACTGACGTCGCCCTTCAGGACGCCGGCCTGAATTGCCGCGCCGATGGCCACTACCTCGTCCGGGTTGACGCCCCTGTGCGGCTCCTTGCCGAAGAACTGCTGCACCGTCTCCTGGACTTTCGGCATGCGCGTCTGGCCGCCGACGAGGACGACCTCGTCCACCTGGTTGGCCGCGATTCCGGCGTCCGTCAGCGCCTGCTTGCAGGGGCCGAGTGTGTCCTCGACGAGATCGCCGACGAGCTGCTCCAGCTTCGACCGCGTCAGCGTGATGTTCAGGTGCTTGGGGCCGGAGGCGTCCGCCGTCACGAACGGCAGGTTGACGTCCGTCTGCAGCACGGTCGAAAGCTCGATCTTGGCTTTCTCCGCGCCTTCGCGCAGCCGCTGGAGGGCCATTGGGTCCTGCTTCAGGTCGATGCCCTGGTCTTTCTTGAACTCCTCGGTCAGCCAATCGATGATGCGCTGGTCGAAGTCGTCGCCGCCGAGGTGCGTGTCGCCGCTCGTCGACTTCACCTGGAACGTGCCCTCGCCCAGCTCCAGGATCGAGATGTCGAATGTGCCGCCGCCGAGGTCGAAGACGGCGATGATCTCCTCCGCCTTCTTGTCCAGCCCGTAGGCGAGCGCGGCGGCGGTCGGCTCGTTGATGATGCGCAGCACCTCCAGCCCGGCGATGGCGCCGGCGTCCTTCGTCGCCTGGCGCTGGCTGTCGTTGAAGTAGGCGGGGACGGTGATCACGGCCTCCGTCACCGTATCGCCGAGGTAGGACTCCGCGTCCGTCTTCAGTTTCTGCAGGATCATGGCGGAGACCTCGGCGGGCGAGTAGCTCTTTTCGCCCATCGACACCTCGATGTCGCCGTTGGCCGCCTTCGTCATCTTGTAGGAGAGCAGCTCGGCGTCGCGCTTGACCGATTCGTCGTCGAACTTGCGGCCCATCAGCCGCTTGATCGAATAGACGGTGTTCTGCGGGTTCGTCACCGCCTGCCGTTTGGCGACGGTGCCGACGAGCCGCTCGCCGGTCTTGCTGACGGCGACGGTGGACGGCGTGATCCGCCCGCCCTCCGAGTTGGGGATGACGGCCGGTTCGCCCGCCTCCATCACCGCCACCACGCTGTTCGTGGTGCCCAGGTCAATTCCAATTACTTTAGGCATGACTGCCTCCTTCATCGCCAGGGCTTGCCCCGCGCGAGTACGTCAAGTACTTCCCTTCGGCCTCCTCGTGGGCTTCCCGTAGCTGGTTCAGCTCAAGCTGCAAGTCTTCGAGGCGTGCCACGATATCTGCGTCCGGATGTTCTACGGGCGCGATCTCGATGCCCAGCGCACGAAGCTGGTGCTCGACGCGTTCCTTGACCACGAGAGTCAGGTCCCTGCGCTCTCGCCACTCGTCGATGACTGTCTGTTCTGTCATGATGTTCTCCGTTTCTCTGTTCTCCTTGCGAGGTACCTCTTACCTGTCTCTTCTCTCCATCACGGCGACCACGCTGTTCGTGGTACCCAGGTCAATTCCAATTACTTTAGGCATATCGTCCTCCTGTTAGCCGAGTTGAACCTCAGTCGCTCAATTCAGCCCAATTCCATCCATTTCACTACTAAGGTTCGCGACGTGGCTCTTGAGCTCCTCCAGGTTGATTACAACCGGCTCGATGTCCTCATCAGGAACGGGAAAGTCTGCATCGGCATATCGGAAGCTGAATGATTTTTCATCCAGCTCATGGAGCACCTGGATGTAGGCATGGATTCCTTCGTAGTTCTCAAGGAATCGGATTTCTCCATTTCGGTCTTCTCCATATTGCTCTTCTAGCAGCTCGCGCAGAGTCCTCCACAGAGTAAGAAGTTCGTGTCCCTCTCGCCCTCTCAGTGATTCGGGATCTTGTTTCGGGAATCCTTTCAGTCGCCAAATCTGGTTCTTTAGACGCAGCTCGATGTAGTGCCGATAGCCGTAGAAGATCGGATAGATGAGCGCCTCATTCAAGTGAGACGGCGCTCCCCTCTTTGGCAGATGCTCGATTAGTTCATCACTGGCCATCTTGAAGCCAAGGGGATACAGCTCACGTTTTCCGAAGCCGCGGGCTGGATCGCGCGAGGACAACCACGCATTGTATTCATTCCGACGGTTCTGGGATAAGATCGCAGTCTTCATGCGAGCGACCTTTTCGTCGAACGCATTGGCTGTCGTGGCAGTTCCTGTCTTCGTCATTCTCTGCACCTAGTCCTCGCCTTCCGCCAGCTTGTTCTCCTCCTCGCCGGCGCCCTGTTCCTCACTTTCCGCCTGCTCCTTCTCTTCGGCTGGCGGCCCTGCCGCCCCCTTGCCGACCACCACCATGGCCGGGCGGATGACGCGGTCGCCGAGCTTGTAGCCGCGCTGGACGACGGAGACGATCCTGCCCTCTTCGCCGGGCGCTTCGCTGATCGCCTCGTGGACGTTCGGGTCGAACTGCTGGCCGTCCGCCTCGATCTCGGTGACGCCAGCGTTCTGCAGCACAGCCTCGAACTTACGATAGATCAGCCGGATACCGTCGATCCAGGTGAGGCCGGCCAGCTTGACGTCGACCTCGTGCAGAGCGCGTTCCAGATCGTCCATCAGCGGCAGCAGGTTGATCACCAGCGAGGCGTTCGCCAGCCGACCTACCTCGGAGCGCTCCTGCTCCATGCGCCGCTTCAGGTTCTGCATGTCGGCGGCGGCGCGCTGCCAGTTGGCCTTGAAGGTCTGCGCCTTCTCCTTTTCCTCGGCGACGCGCGCCTGCAAGCCCTCGATGTCCTGCGGCTCGTGCTGCTCCGCCACCGGAGTCGCCTCAGCGTCCGGCGGCCGTTCTTCGTCGGTCATATCAGTACACCTCAGTTACGTGCTATTCGTAGTGTTCGGCCAGCAGCTCGCTCATCACGCCGGCGAGGTAGCGGACCGTGGAGATGGTGCGTGAGTAGCGCATCCGCGTCGGGCCGACGACGGCGAGCGCGCCCGACGCATCGCCCGGCGAGCCGTAGGTGCTGACGATGACGCTGCAGGCGCGCAGGGCGTCGTTCGCCTGCGGGAGCTGCGGGTTATCGGCGCCGATGATGACGGTGACGCCGCCGCGCGCCAGCGACCGCAGCGGAATCGCCTGGCTGATGTTGTGCTCGTCCAGCAGCTCCAGGAGGCCCAGCACCTGGTCGCTGCCGGAGAACTCCGGCTGGCTGAGCACGTGGCGCAGCCCCTCCAGATGCGCCTCGTCGAAGCTGCCGGCGTCGACGGAGCTCATGATTTCGATCACCGCGTCCATCACCAGCCGCTCGACCTGGCTCAGCGTCGGGTCCGCCGCGACGACCTCCGCCGCGCTCGAACCGGCGAAGCGCTGGTTGAGACGCGTCGCCGTCTCGGTCAGCTCTTCCTGGGTAAAGATCTCGTCCAGCGTCAGCACCTGCTGCTTCAGCCGCGATTCGTCCAGCACCAGCACCAGCAGCATCGTGAAGTCGTGCAGACTGACGAGCTGCAGGTGCTTGATGCGGCAGGCGTCCATGCGCGGCTCGGTCACCAGCGCGGCGTTCTCGACCGCCTGCGCCAATACGGACGCCGCCAACTGCGTCCACGCCTCCTGGCCGTGCTCTACTTGGTGGAACTGGTGGCGAATGGTTTGCTGCGCATCCCAGGAGAGCTCCTCTTCGTGCATCAGCGACTCGACGAAGAAGCGATAGCCTCTATCAGTCGGGATGCGGCCAGAGGACGTGTGCGGCTGATTCAGATAGCCCTGCTCCTCCAGCTCCGCCATCTCGTTGCGAATCGTCGCTGGGGAGGCGCCGACCGGGTACTTCTGCCCGATGTACTGCGAGGCCACGGGCGCGGCGCTCTCCACGTATTCGCTGATGACGAATTCAAGGATGCGCGACTGGCGCTCAGTCAGCATGGCAGATTTTCCTATGTTTCTGTTAGCACTCTCATGGAGAGACTGCTAATTTGCTGCTATTCAAATCTAACATTTAGACGATAGGACTGTCAAGGGCTAGATACCTTAAACCGAGTAGGCGAGTTACTGTTTACGGTCTTCAGGCTGGTTCATCGTCGCCGATTCTTGGCTACAGCAGCTTCGTGGTATACTGCCTTCGTACGAATCCACAGGCGGATCATCGTCAGAACGGAGCGAGCGCCCGTGACCATTCGATCCCGCATCTCCGGCATCGGCAAGTACGTGCCGGAACGTGTTCTCACCAACTTCGACCTGGAGAAGCTCGTCAATACATCGGATACCTGGATCCAGGAGCGCACCGGCGTCCGCGAGCGCCACATCGCAGCCGACGACGAAACCGCCAGCTCGATGGGCATCCTGGCGGCCCAGCAGGCGCTGGCGCAGGCGGAAGTAAGCCCGGACGACCTCGATCTCATCATCGCGGCGACGACATCTCCAGACGGGATGTTCCCTGCCATCGCCTCCCGCATCCAGGACGGCCTGGGCGCGAATCACGCAGGCGCGTTCGATATCAACGCCGCCTGCGTCGGCTTCCTCAGCGCTCTCGCGACGGCGTCCCAGTTCATCGCCACCGGCACGTACCAGCGCATCCTCGTCATCGGCAGCGAAGTGCTCTCGCGCATCATCGACTGGAACGACCGGAACACCTGCGTCCTCTTCGGCGACGGCGCCGGCGCCGTGGTGCTGGAGGCAGCGGAACAGGGCGGGCCGTTGTCGTTCGTGTTACACAGCGACGGCAGCGGCGCGTCGAGCCTATATGCGCATGGCCCTTGCAGCGCGCCGAACGGCCTGGAGGCGGACGGCTACTTCATCTCCATGGACGGCCGCCGCATCTTCAAGTTCGCCGTCCAGGCGATGGAATCGGCGATCCGGGAAGCGATCGACAAGGCCGGCCTAGACCTAAGCGACGTCGACCTGATGATCCCGCACCAGGCGAACCTGCGCATCATCAAAGCCACGGCCAAGGCGCTCGGCCTGCCACCGGAGCGGGCGATGATCAACGTCGACCGCTACGGCAACACCTCGTCCGCCTCGATCCCGATGGCGCTGCGCGAGGCGTGGGAGCAGGACCGGCTGCATGAAGGCGATCGCCTGGCGATGGTCACCTTCGGCGGCGGCCTGGTCTGGGGCGCCATGATCTTCGAGTGGAGCGCAGTCGGGCCGGTGCGGCCGAAGGCAGCGCCCGTCCACGCCACCACCGCCAGTGGTAGCTAGCGCACCATCTACCGAGAGCAACGACAACATATGACGTTCTCCGGACCGCAATCTAGGTTCTTTGCGTCCATCCGCCTATGACCGAAGAGCGCGAAGTCGTCGTCACCGGCATAGGAGCCGTCACGCCGTTCGGGGTAGGTGTAAACGCGCTCTGGGACGCTCTCATATCCGGGCGCAGCGCGATCAAGCCGATCGGCAGCTTTGACGCCGCGCCCTACCCCTGCCGCATCGCCGGCGAGATCGCGGACTACGAATCTACGCTACCCGCGCAGGAGGCCGCGCGCCTCGACCGCGGCGCTCTCTTCGCCATCGATGCCGCGCGCCAGGCGCTCGCGGACGCCGGCCTGCCCATCACGCAGGAGAACGCAATACAGGTCGGCCTCGCCGTCGGCTGCGCGCGGCCGGGCGAGACGACGGTGTGGGAGGGCCAGCAGGCGTTCCGCGAACAGGGCAGCGATTCCATGCGCGCAGGCTACATTGCCCGTACGCTGCCGAACGCCCCCGCCTCCCAGACGGCACGCGCGCTCGGCGTGCGCGGGCCGGCGCTGGCGGTCGCAGCCGGCGGCGCATCGGGCAACGTCGCGATCGACGCCGCCTCGTCGATGATCCGCAGCGGCGAGGTGCAGGTAGCCTTCGCCGTCGGCGTCGATGCGCCGATTACCCCGCCCGCGCTGGCGGCCTTCTGCGCGATGGGCGTCCTCACCACTCGAAACGACGACCCGGCCACCGCCTGCCGCCCGTTCGACGCAGACGCGGACGGCTTTTCGCTCTCAGAAGGCGCGGCGGCGCTGCTATTGGAAGACGAGGCCTTGGCTCGAGATCGGGGGGCGCGCGTCTATGCCCGGCTTTCCGGCTCTGCCAACGTTACGGAGCCAGCGGCCCAGCCCCTCAGCCCGCGAGAGGCGGGGCGGGCGATGCAGGCGTCGTTGCGGAGGCCGGGGCTGCTCCAACAGGAGATAGACTACTTCTGCGCCTATGCGCCCGGCACGCCGGAGCTGGACAGGATGGAGACGGACGCGATCAAGCGCATCTTCGGCGAACTGACGGCGTCGAAGCTGACGATCAGCGCGCCGAAATCGATGCTCGGCCACTCGCTCGGCGCCTCCGGTGTCATCGACGCCATCATCTGCCTGAAAGCGATCGAACACGGCGTCATCCCACCCACGATCAACCTGGAGCGGCCGGCGGACGGCTGCGATCTTGACTACACGCCCGGCCGCGCGGTGACGCAGCCCGTACAGCACGCCATGTCGTACGCCTACGGCTTCGGCGGGCATCACGTGGCGCTCTGCTTCTCCGCGCCGTAAGCTAGAGAACAGGGAGGATCATCTACATGGAGATCACCTGGCTTGGACACTCGTGCTTCCGGCTGCGTGGCCGGGAAGCCGCCATCGTCACAGACCCCTGCCCGAAGAGCACGGGCTATTCTATCGGCAGGCTGACAGCCGCCGCCGTTACGGTCAGCCACGACCACCCGGACCACAGCAACATCGCGGCGGTAACGGGCGATCCCCACATCGTCAAAGGCCCCGGCGAGTTCGAGATCGCCGGCGTGGTGATCATGGGCGTCCGCACCTATCACGACGATGAGCAGGGCAGCGAACTGGGCAAGAATACGGCCTTCGTCATAGAGGTGGACGACGTGCGCGTCTGCCATCTGGGCGACCTCGGCCACGTGCCGACGCCGGAGCAGGTGGAGGAGTTGAGCGGCGTCGATGTGCTCCTCGCGCCGGTGGGCGGCGGCAGCACGATCGATGCCACGGCGGCGGCCGAGACCGTGAGCCTGATCGGTCCGAAGCTGGTGATCCCCATGCACTACAAGACGCCCGCGGCGAAGGCGAAGCTTGAGCCGCTAGACCGCTTCCTCAAGGAGATGGGGGCTGACGGCGCTCTGAACGAACGCCAGCCGAAGCTCATCGTCACCACGAGCACCCTGCCGGAGCAGACCAAAGTACTGGTGCTGGATTACAAGGGCCAGGGCGCCTAGAAGCTGCCCGTTCGAATCTCGAACGTCGAACCTCGAATCTCGAGAATACGTCACCCTGAGCTTGTCGAAGGGTCTCTTTGGTGGAATTGCAGAGCTTGGATTTTTCCCGCCAGGGGCGGACAGACAGGGTCCAGCCTTTGACGAATCTTCCCACCCCCGCTATCCTGGCGGCGCATCCATAACACACATCGCGCCGCTGAGACCGAAAGGAGCGTCCCATGGACTGGCGAAAGCGCTACGCAGACAAACTGGCATCAGCTGAAGACGCGGCGAAGGTTGTCAACTCCGGCGACACGGTGACGCTGGGCATGTTCGCCAGCAGCCCGGAGACGCTGGCGACGGCCCTCTTCGCCCGCCACACCGAGCTACGCGACGTCACCATCTATCACTTCGTCGCGCCGTTCGTCTGGGCGACGCCGGAGACGGTCGATGCCTTCAATCTCATCACCGCCTTTACCACCCCCGCAGACCGCAAGCAGGTGCAGATGGGCATGGCCGATTACCTACCCGTCGGCAACTTCCGCGAGTCGGCGGTCAAGGCGCTGCTCGGCGATATCGATGTCTGCTTCGTCAAGACATCGGCGCCGGACGCAAACGGCTTCCTCAGCTTCGGCACCGCGCTCTGGACGAACCGCACGCTCTGCGACGTTTCGAAGAAGATCATCTGCGAGGTGGACGAACGCCTGATCCGCACCTATGGCGAGAACTACATCCACATCTCGGATGTAGCGCACCTCGTCGAACACAAGACCGCGGACGACCGCGATCCGCCCATCCCGCCGCGCTCCGATGAAGTCGTCGCCGCAGCCGAAGTGATCTGTACCCTCATCGCCAGCGAGCTGATACATGACGGCGATACGCTCCAGATCGGCCTCGGCGATGTCTCCGCCGCCATGGCACTCTACCTGGAGGACAAGCACGACCTCGGCATCCAGACCGAGCTGATCCCCGGCGGCGTGGCGCCGCTGGTGGAGCAGGGCGTGGTCACGGGCAAGCACAAGCAGATCGCGCCGGGGAAGGTCGTCGGTTCCGCCTTCGCCACGCCGCTGCCGCCCGAAGAGCTGGCGTACATCAACGAGAACCCGAAGTTTGAACTATGGGACTTCACCCACACGGACGACCTGCGGACGCTGGTGCGCGAAGAGAACTTCGTCGCCATCAACAACGCTCTCCAGATCGATATCACCGGCCAGGTGACCGCGGAGACGCTGAACGGCCAGGTCTACAGCGGACCGGGCGGCCAGACGGTCTTCGCCGTCGCCGCCGCCTCCAGCGAAGGCGGCAGCTCAATCATCGCCGTGCCGTCCAGCTCCACCGTCGACGGCGAGCGTCACTCGCGCATCGTCCCGGTCTTCCCGGAGGGCACGATGACGACGGTGCCGCGCACATTCGTCGATTACGTCGTTACCGAGTACGGCATCGCGACGCTGCATGGCAAGACGGTGCGGCAGCGGGCGGAGGAGCTGATCTCCGTCGCCCACCCGGACTTCCGCGCGGAGCTGCGCGCAGACGCGGCGGCGCGATACCACATCTAGCCGTTTCTAACTGGGAGCAGGCGGAATACGGCTACGGCAGGTAGCCCAGCGGGTTCACCCGTACACCGTTGTCGATCACCTCGAAGTGGAGGTGGGTGCCCGTGCAGTAGCCGGTGCAGCCGGCCATGCCCACCGTCTCGCCCTGTACGACCTGCTGGCCGACGGAGACGGCGACGCTGGAGAAGTGGGCGTAGAGCGTCTCGACGCCCGTCGGGCTCAACACCACCACGTACAGCCCGTAGGAGCAGCAGGGATTGCCGCCAGCGAACATAACAGTGCCGGATGTAGCGGCGCCGATCGCTGAGCCTACGTTGTTGTAGAGGTCGATGTCGATGCCCAATGGATGCGATGGGCCCATGTAGCTGGAGATCGGCCCGTACGCCGGCCAGGAGAGGCCGAGGCTAGAGACGGGCCCGGCGTCCACCGGCGGAGCGGGCGCCGCCACGAAAACGTCGTCCGCGGGCAGCAGCGGCTCTTCGGGGATAATCGCCGCCCGCAGCACGCCGCCAGGCACGAAGAGCAACTGATCCTCCACCACCTGATCGGCGGAGACGATGCCGTTGCCGGTCCAGCCGACGATGTCGTCCACGGTGACGCCATAGCGATCCGCGATCATGCTCAGCGACTCGCCAAAGCGAACGTCGTGCAGCAGCCCGTTGCCGGCCGGCACGATAAGCAGTTGTCCAATCGACAGCAGCTCGCCGTCGCGCAGGTCTGCGTTGGCCCAGAGCAGATACTGTAGATCGATGCCGGCGCGGGCGGCGATAGCGCTGGCGGAATCGCCGGACTGCACGGCGTAGAGGTCGTACGGCTCGGTCACGACCGCGGGCGCTTCCACGGCCTGCGGCACCGCCGCGTTCGGCAGCACTGCCTGGCCGGCCAGCGCCAACAGCGCGTCCCCCACCTCCTCGCGCCGCACCGTGTCCGGCAGCACATCGGTGGTGAGCACCGTTGCTTCCGATGACACGGCACCGACGCTCGGCAGTGAAAGGCCCGTAATCGGCGCGCCGCCGTGGGATTGGAACGAGACGTTCTTCGAGATTGTGAATGAGGCCAGCACGCCGAAGACGATCAGCCCTAATATCAGAGCATGCAGCAGCGGCCGGCGCCGGCTTCTCGATAGGGCATATACCCGCACGCCGGAAATCGCTCCGACGCCGGACGTTGATGGAAGATGGGCTTCGTGTACTACGTCAGCGCTGCTCTCGAACAGCGTGCGCTTGTCAGCTACGTAGATACCGCTGCCTCCAGTTGCAACTTTGTTGAACTCTTCTCACAAGTCCGTAGTATTCTACACCACCACCTTGCGAGGGTGAAGCCCTAAGTCACATTAGCATCTATATCTATTATGTAACTCTTCTATATTCCAAGCTGTTTCTTCAGATTTCGTTTGCTCAAACGGAACGCCACCCCCGCGGGGGTGGCGTTCCGTTGTATCACATTTAGATCCGGACGCTACATCTCGTCCTTGAGCGTGCTGAGGAACTCCTGGTTGTTCGTAGTGCGCTCCATGCGCTCCAGCAGCCGTTCGGTCGCCTCCGTCGCGTTCGGCGAGTTGCCGCCGATCATCGCCATCATCCTGCGTATCAGCCAGACCTGCTGGAGCGTCTTCTCGTCCATGAGCAGCTCCTCGCGGCGGGTGCTGCTACGCATGATATCGATCGACGGGTAGATGCGCCGGTCCGCCATCCTGCGGTCCAGGTGCACCTCCATATTGCCGGTGCCCTTGAACTCCTCGAAAATCACCTCGTCCATGCGGCTGTTCGTATCGACGAGGCAGGTCGCAAGGATCGTCAGGCTGCCGCTCTCTTCCGTGTTCCGGGCCGCGCCGAAGAATCGCTTCGGCGGGTAGAGAGCCACCGGGTCGATGCCGCCGGAGAGGGTACGGCCGCTGGAAGGCACCGCCAGGTTGTACGCGCGCACTAGCCTGGTAATGCTATCCAGCAGGATGACGACGTCCTTGCCGCTCTCGACGAGGCGCTTGGCGCGGTCGAGCGCCATCTCCGCGACGCGCGTGTGGTCTTCGACCGGCTCGTCGAAGGTGGACGCGATCACGTCGCCGACGACGGAGCGCTTCATATCGGTCACTTCCTCTGGCCGCTCGCCGATCAGCACGACCATCAGGTGGATGTCGTCGTAGTTCGTCATGATGCCGTGGGCGATCGCCTTCAGCAGGTACGTCTTGCCCGCCTTCGGCGGCGAGACGATCAGCCCCCGCTGGCCACGGCCGATCGGCGCGATGAGGTTCAGTACGCGCTGCGACATGTTGTCCATGCCCGGCTGCCCTGTCTCAAGATCGATCATCACCTGCGGGAAGATCGCCGTTAGATCCTCAAAGTTCGGGCGCTGCCTCGCCTCCTCCGGGTTGAGGCCGTTGATCGCCTCCACGCGCAGCAGACCGAAGTACTTCTCGCTATCCTTGGGCGGCCGCACTTGGCCCATCACCAGATCGCCGGTGCGCAGCGCGAAGCGCCGCACCTGCGATTGGGAGACGTAAACGTCGTTCACCGTCGGCAGCATGGAATCGCCGCGCAGGAACCCGTAGCCGTCGTCGACGGTCTGGAGGATGCCTTCAGCGAAGATGTTGCCGTCCTTTTCGGTCTGCGCCTGCAGCACCTTCACGATCAACTCTTGCTTCTTCAGGCTGCTGTAGCCGGATACACCCAGGTCTTTCGCCAGGTCCATCAGGCCTTCTCTGGTTTGGCTCTCTAATTCTGCTATGGTCACGTGCTGCTCCAATACCGTACAGTCCTGCTGCACAATACTCTCGAACTGGCTATCGATGATTCACAAATCGGGTTAGCTGGAAGGGTTGCCAACCGCCGGGAGATGTAGGCGTTGGCCGCTATCTATACGTATGATGAACGAATCTTCCTACTAGTGCAATACCTAAAACGTCACGAAGATGTCAAGAGCCGGAACGTTCGCGGGCGGATTCCTTCTCGTAGCTACGTGAGTCCTCAAGAAATCGCTCAATGCCGATATCCGTCAACGGATGCTTCAGCATCGATTTCAGCAGTGCGTACGGCAGCGTCGCAATCGGCGAGCCCGCGCGGGCGGCTTCGATGATGTGCCGCGGATGGCGCAGGCTGGCCGCGAGCACCTGCGCCGGCAGGTGGTAGCGATCGAAGATCTCCACCGATTCGCGTACCACTTCCATCCCGTCGTGGCCGGCGTCATCCAGCCTGCCAACGAAAGGGCTGACGTAGGTGGCGCCGGCCGTCGCCGCCAGCAGCGCCTGGTTCGCGGAGAAGATTAACGTCATGTTGATCTTGATCCCCTCCGCCGCCAGCGTCGAGGTCGCCTCGAGTCCAACGTCGTCGATCGGAATCTTGACGACGACGTTCGGGTGCCAGGCAGCGACTTCGCGCGCCTCAATTACAAGCTCGTCCACGCTACGAGAGGTGCATTCAGCCGATACCGGACCGTCCACCGCTTCGCAGATCTCCACAACCCGGTCGCGATAGCTGATGCCTTGCTCCTTCGCCATCAGCGTCGGGTTGGTCGTCACGCCGGAGAGGACGCCCATCCGGACGATTTCGCGGATCTGCTCGATGTTTGCTGTGTCTAAAAAGAGACGCATGATTACTCGTCAACCTGTTCGCGCCGGGGTGGGTGGTTAGACGCTATTAGTATAGCGTACTTAGAAGCCGATTGGGTACTAGGGATCACCCGTATCTTCCTCTTTCTTACGACTTACGATCCGCTGGCGGCTGCGCTCGTAACGTCCGAGACGATCTTCGCCGTCTCTTCGCTACCTTCGGACTCGCCCTGGCCGGCGTACGCGGCGACCGCGCCGATGAACTCGCGGAATAGCGGATGCGGGCGCAGCGGCCGCGACTGGAACTCCGGATGAAACTGCGAGCCGACCATGAACGGGTGGTCTTGCATTTCACAGACCTCGACTAGCTGGCCGTCCGGTGAGAGGCCGCTGGCGATGAGGCCCGCCTTCGCCAGCACGTCTCGATAGGCGTTGTTGAACTCGTAACGGTGCCGGTGGCGCTCTTCGATGTCGTCGACGCCGTACGCCTCATGCGCGCGGGTGCCGGGCACCAGGCGGCAGGGGTAGCAGCCCAGGCGCATCGTCGCGCCCTTTTGCGTCACGCCTTCCTGCTCAGAGAGGAGGCTGATCACGGGATGCGGCGTTTCCGGCGCGAACTCAGTCGAGTTCGGCTCTTCGCTCTGCAACGCCGCCCGCGCCGCCTCGATCACCATCACCTGCAGGCCCAAGCAGAGACCTAGATAGGGGATTTTTTGCGTGCGGGCCAATCGTGCGGCCTGGATCTTGCCTTCGACCCCTCGCTCGCCAAAACCGCCCGGCACGATGATCCCTTGCACCCCGTCTAGCGAGCTGAGGTCGCCCTGCTCTAGCAATTCAGACTGGACCCAGCGGATCTGCACCGCCGTATTGTAGTGGACGCCGGCGTGGATCAGCGCCTCCTTCACGGAGAGGTAGGCATCGTGCAGCTCCACGTACTTGCCGACGACGGCTACGGTTACCTCGTCCGTTGGATGCTGCAGGCGGGCCACCAACTCGCGCCAGTCGTCCAGGTCTCGCTCTGTATCGGACACGCGCAGCAACTCCAGGATGTAGTCGCCCAGGCCTTCTTCTTCCAGCACCAACGGCACTTCGTAGATGCTGGGCATGGTGAGCAGCGAGATAACGCCGCGGCTTTCTACGTCGCAGAAGAGCGATATCTTCGCTTTCAGCTCGCTCTTCACTGGCCGGTCGCTGCGGCAGATGATCACGTCCGGCAGGACACCCATGCTGCGCAACTCGCGAACGCTGTGCTGCGTCGGCTTCGTCTTCAGCTCGCCGGATGCGCCCAGGTACGGTAACAAGGTGACGTGGACGGAGAGCGTATCGTGGCGGCCCTCTTCCTTGCGCATCTGCCGAATCGCTTCGAGAAACGGCTGTCCTTCGATGTCGCCGACCGTGCCGCCGACTTCGATGAGCACCACGTCCGCGCCGCTCTCCCGCCCAACGGCCCGGATGCAGCCCTTGATCTCGTTCGTGACGTGGGGGATCGGCTGGATCGTGCCGCCCAGATAGTCGCCGCGCCGCTCCTTGCCAAGCACCGACTGGTAGATCTGGCCGGTGCTGACAGAACTGCTGCGCGTCAGGCTGACGTCTAGGAAGCGCTCGTAGTGGCCCAAGTCCAGGTCGGTCTCCGTACCGTCGGCTGTGACGAACACTTCGCCGTGCTGGTAGGGCGACATGGTACCGGGGTCGACGTTGAGATAGGGATCGAGCTTCTGGACGGTGACGGAAAGGCCGCGAGACTTGAGGATGCGACCGATGGCCGCTGTCACTATCCCCTTGCCGACGGAGCTAACCACTCCGCCCGTGACGAAGATGTACTTCGGCATTAAAATAATTGACGACACCCCAGGGGCGCCGCCCGATATTCATACTAGCCAGAAGTGGGTGGAGTGTCAAGCACGCCAGATTTTACATTCTTTTCACAGCTTACCTATGGAGATTCAACAGCTCCGTGCGATACTAACAGTGACCTCTTTACCGAGGGTTCGTCGCAAACAAGCCACCAGTCAGTGACTCCCCGCGGCACCCCCGGACACGACCAAGGCGGCCCTCCAAGGGCCGCCTTGTCATATCTCCTCCAACCGGTCGGACCTAGCCACCGACCATATTGATCATCAGCTCCACGCGGTCGCCGTCCGCCAGCGTGGATTCGCGCGTCGCCTGCTCGTCGTTAACGATGACGACGATCGCCTCCTCTTCTTCGCCGCGGAAGCCCTCGCGGTGAATCAGATCGATCGGCCGCATCCCAGGTTCGAACGAAACCTCATACTTCTCCTTGCCGGAGAGCGAGCGCTCCGCCAGCAAGTTGTAGAGCTTGACTCGGATCATGGCACATCGAGTGTAACACAGCCACCTTCCCGGCTTCCGAGCGAGGAGCGGCGCTGTGCTGAGCCGTTGCTACTATGCCGATACTTTCAGGCAGAAGAGCGCATAACAGCACAGAGGCCCGCCTGTTCAGCGAGCCCCTGCAATATGAGAACAAGTCTCGCGCGCTTAAGCGTGGATCACATCCGCCACGTCTTTCAGACCCAGCTCTTCCAACTTGGCGCGACTGGGCGTCGCCGTATCGCCGTCCCAGCCGCACGCGCGCAGGAAGTCCGACTCCAACGCCTCCGTGTCCAGAGTAATGCCTTCCAACGGACCGGTCTCCTGCGCCGGCTTGCCAATGAGCCGGTCCGGGATCCGCCGCTTGGTGACGATGTCGCCTTCACGAACGCTGAAGGCCATGCGCAGGTTGGCGATGCGCTCGCCGACCTGGCGGATCTCTTCGTTCGTCGTGTCCCATCCGGTGGTGAGGTTGATCCATTCCGGAATACGACCGTTGGGGCCGGCCACCATAATGAACTGGCACATGCCGGTGGCGTTGACGACGTGCATGTATTCGGACGTGCCCTTGTGGTGCTCGCCGCGCCCGGCGTAGACCTTGCTGTCCATTTCGCGCGCGGGTACGTTCCACTCCGGCCGCGGTGAGCCTTCGTACTGTGTGTGGCGGGCGGGCGTGGGATCCAGCTTGTACGACGTGTAGTACTCCGGCTGCAGCTTCGGGTCGTGCATCGGCAGCTCTTCGCCACCGACTTCCATCGCAAACGGCTCCGATGCTGGGCCCAGCTTCTCCATTGCAACCTTGATGCCGTCGGCGAAGAGGTCGCCGATCTTCTCCCGCGTCCCCATCAGCTTCAGGAATTCGATGATCGCATCGGTGTTACCCCAGGTCAACTCGAGGCCGCCGGTGTCCTCTTTCGTGATCAGGCCGTTCTCGTAGCACTCCACCGCGAAGGCGACCGTCGCGCCCGCGGAGATGACGTCGATGCCATACTGATTGCAGAGGTGGTTGGCGTACTGGAGCGCGTCGATGTCGGCCATGAGCGCCATAGAACCGAACGCGGCGGCCGTCTCATACTCGGCGCGATGCGTGTGGTGCGGGTACGGGTATTTCGGGTTGTTCTTTATCGCCGCGTCGGTTGCGTCCTCCTGATCCATCTTCTGTATGGCCGCATGAATCTCGTTCGTGCGCGCCTCGTCAATACCGTTAGACTGTTCCGCCTGAAGCTTCTCCCGCTTTTCACCTCGTTTGGCGATGCGGAGCTGAGCCTGGCTCTCCTGTTCGTCCCATCCGTGGCTCTCGGCGCCGCATGCCAGCGGGCAGTGCCAGCAGGCGTAGTTTTTGTCCATCTTCGCGTTGAAGAGATCGCCTGCGAGCTTGGGAGCCTCTTCAGCGAACTCGACTGTTCCGACGCCACCCCAGTTCTTGATTGGTGTGTCGCCAGAGAGAGCCGAACCGGCAGTAATACCGGTGGTGCCGTAGGTGCGGAAGAAGGTCGCGACAGGCTGGATGAACTCGTCGAGCGAGCTGCGCACCATCTTACGCACTTCCTTCTCGCCCGCGATGATATTGCGCGAGGCCAGGCAGACGATCGCCTTCACCTTCTTCGAACCCATAACCGCACCTAACCCGCTGCGCGCCGCCAAGCGACCGCGCTCGTTGCAGATACCGGCCATGTGCGACATCGTCTCGCCCGCCGGGCCGATGCAGGCGACGCTGGCCTTCTTGCCGTGGCGCTCCTTCAGGGCGTCCTCGACCTCGATCGCCAGCATGCCCCAGATGTCGCTTGCGTCCTTGATCTCCACCTCGTCGTCATTGATGAGGATGTACACGGGCTTGTCGGACGCTCCACTCAGCAGCAGGCCGTCCCAACCGGCGTGCTTCAGGAACGGCCCGAAATCGCCGCCGCAGTTCGAGTCGCCCCAGCCGCCTGTCTTTGGCGACTTCGCGACCGCCTGGTAGCGTATGCCGAAGAGCGGCGTGCCGGTGAGCAGGCCGGGGAAGAAGCCGAGGATGTTGTCCGGCCCCAGCGCATCGGCGCCCTTGGGAATCCTGTCGAAGAGCAGGCGGACGCCCAGGCCGTACCCGCCCAGGTACTTGCGATACGTCTCTTCCGGGATCTCCTCCGGCTCGATAGCACCGGAGCTTAAGTTAATGTTGAGAATCTTTCCGTTCAGGGCGTCGTTCAGCATCGCTCACTCCTTCTTGCTGTCGTTTACTGAATCGCGGGCTACCACCAGCGGTTCCGCGACAGCCAATTATACACTAGCGAGCGGAGAAAAGGCGAGGGCTGGGCCAGTTCTAAGGTTGGACGCACGAACTAATGTCCACCTCCGGCGCGGCCGTGCTGCCCCTCGGTTACTGAACGCCGCGCCAGTACCTTCGGGGGCTTGCGCACGCAGGCAAGGGTAGCAATGTGCCACCAGTGTACTGAACAAGTACATCGCCGCCGCCGTTGGGCCGTCGCAGGTGAATGGCTTATAATGGCTGTTCAGACGCTCCGATTATCAACAATGTACGTCCACGCACCGAGGAGGAAGCATGACCACGACCTGGGAGATCGAAACGCTGGAGTCCGGCCTGCGGGTAGTGACGACACCCGTATCGACGGCGCAGTCCGTGAGCGTGAACGTCTTCGTCGGCGTCGGCTCCCGCGCGGAGAAGCCGCGCACCAACGGCCTCTCCCACTACCTGGAGCACATGATGTTCAAAGGCACGGATCGACGGCCGACATCCATCCACATCGCGGAGGCGATCGAAGGGGCCGGCGGCGTCCTCAACGCCTACACCAGCCAGGAAGTCACCTGCTACTGGAACCAGGTGCCGTTCGATAAGCTCACGCTCGCGATGGACGTCCTTGCCGATATGATGCTGCACGCCAAAATCGAACAGGAAGAGGTCGACCGCGAGCGCACCGTCGTGCAGCAGGAGATCCGGCGCGCCTACGACCAGCCGAGCGCCTGGGCCAGCCACCTGCTCTCCGAGGCGTCGTTCGGCGACCAGCCGCTCGGCTGGCCGGTCGCGGGCACGCTCGAGACGGTGGAGGAGATGAACCGCGACGACCTCACGAACCACATCAGCACCTGGTACGTGCCGGAGAACATGGTGCTCAGCGTCGCCGGCAACACCACGCATGCCGAAGTCGTCGCGGCCGCCCGCGATCTCTTCGGCGGACTGACAGGCGAAGCGCCGCCGCCGGTGTCGACAGCGACCGATGGCACACCGGAACGCAACGTCATCGTCGAGGCGCGCGACATCACCCAGAGCAACATGGCGATCAGCCTCCGCGCGCTCTCCCGCACCGACCCCGATCGGTACGCGCTCCTGATTTTGAACGCAATCCTCGGCCGCGGCATGAGCTCCCGCCTCTTCAAGGAGGTACGGGAGCGGCGCGGCCTCGCATACGCCATCGGCTCCGGCGTCACGCGCTACAACGACACCGGCACGCTCAGCATCAGCGCCGGCGTCAGCCCCGAGGATGTCTCCGAGGCGACGAAGGTGATTAAGGCGGAGCTGATGAAGCTCGTCGACGAGCCCGTCGGCGAGGCGGAGATGACCAAGGCGCGCGACTACAGCATCGGCAGCTTCCGCCTCAGCCTGGAGACGCCGATGGCGCTGGCCCAGCGCACCGGCGAGCTGCTGCTCATGCTCGGCGAGATCGAGCCGATCGACGACGTGGTCGCCAAGATCGGAGCGATCACCGCCGCCGACGTCCAGCGCGTCGCGAAGCGGCTCTTCCGCAACGACAACCTCTCGATGTCGCTCGTCGGCCCCGGTGCGGACGAGGCGACGCTGGCAGCGGTACTGGCAGCCTAGGGGCGCTCGTGGCCGTCTACGTCCTGCGCACATGGAAGATCAAGCCGGGCACCTGGCCGCAGTTCCAACAACTCTCGCACAACGAGATCTGGCCGGCGCTGGAGGCGGCGGGCGCCAAGATCATCGGCCTCTGGACAACGATCCTGGGCGAGGGGAACGAAGCCGTCCTCATCACTCGCTACGACGACCTCTCAATGTGGGAGCGCACCCGCGTCTGGGCACAGGACGCGCCGGACGGTGTCGATGCGGAGCTGTGGAAGAGAGCTCGAGAAGGCGTACTCGCGCGTCAAGCGCTGACCGAATCGACGCACGCCCGCGTCCTCAGCGCTAGCGAGTACAGGGCGCCATGAGTTCACGCTTCCCATCCAGACCTCCGCGCCCCTTCCCGCGTCGAAGACGCGCTTCAACAATGGCACTGGCCATCATGAGTTCACACTTCGCATCAGACCTCTACGC
>JADFKB010000038.1 GCA_022565155.1 Chloroflexota bacterium
TGCGCTCGAAGCACACCGTGGGGGCCTCGGCATCAAGGTCAAGCTCCGGGATGCAGATGTCGTTGGGCGCGATCGTCACCCCAGGCCGAATGTGGAATATCCACTCCAGTCCCCCTGGTTCGGGCGCCTCGAACTCGTCAGCCAGATCATGGAAGATGAAGTCAGGTCTGACCGCCGATTGGTTGATGAGCACGTTGTAGATTCGCGGGAAGAACGCCGTGGCGCCCGCGATGGAGATGTGAGGAGCGAAGGTGTCGGCGTTGACAGCAATCGCCAACTTATAGCGCCCGCCGCGTTGCGGGTCGCCCGACACCCTTGTCGGTAGGCCATCGCTGTCCGACCCATTGCCGCCGCCACCGCAGGCCGCAGCGACAGCAAGGCCAGCGGCGCCCATCCCTGCTGCGCCCAGGAGACGCCGGCGCGATATCCGCTCGTCGTGAACTCGTTGCCAGTAGCTCTTCGTTGCCATACAGAAAGACCTCCTCGTAACTGACGACGGTTGAACGAACACCGTCTGCCCCAAGAGCGCCCCTATTATACTGGAGATGCGATAGCTGTACAGGATACTCGTGCGACCGCCCCTACGTGAGGTACTGGCTCCTCGGGCAGTTCCCCAGCCAACACTAGCGTCATGCGTCAGGGATGCGACGTGTTGGCACGACTACCGGAGCGCCATTGCGAGAGTTCTGTATGACCAAATAGACCGTCGCCGCCCACTCGAAGAGGGTAGCCGCTGCCCGCAAGAGCGGCAGGCTCAGGCGCACGCCGAAGTGTCGAGGCTGCTTCATGCTCCCCCGCATCCGTCGTCGTCGGTTAAAGAGCGAGCAGCGCGAAGAGCCCAGGCCGCGAGGGCGCAGCACTGCCAGCGGCACTGTCGGCACTAGAAGGTTGAGCTATCGAAGCTGTTCCAATCGCTCAGCCTTATGTTGCCTGAGCAGGTCCGGTTCTAGGCTTTCCAGCAATGTGCGCCTCGCGGTTGACCACAGCCAGGACCAGTACTCCTCCTCGATGACGGGTACTGTAAACTGACCATATGACCCCATCCGAACGCCCGGCGTCCGACCACACGAACCACCTAGGCCAGCCCGTCGGCGCGCCCGTCGACGGCTGGACACCGCGCGATCCGCCGCCCCGCACGCCCATGGTCGGTCGCCTCTGCCGCCTCGACCCCCTCGACTCCGCCACCCACTCCAACGATCTCTACGAATCCCACGCCCTCGACACCGAAGGCCGCAACTGGACCTACCTCCCTTACGGCCCCTTCGCGTCACCCGATGAGGTCGCCGATTGGATCAAGTCCGTCCAAACAAGCGAAGACCCGCGGTTCTTCGCGATCGTCAACCTCGCGACGACGCGCGCCGTCGGTTGGACGAGCTTCCTGCGCATCGATCCATCGACGGGCTGCATCGAAATCGGACACCTTGCCTACTCACCGGTCCTCCAACGCACCCCAGCCTCAACCGAGGCGACGTACCTCATGTTACGCCGCGCCTTCGACGAACTCGGATACCGCCGCTGCGCGTGGAAGTGCAACGCCTACAACGCTCCCTCCTGGAATGCCGCCGAGCGCCTTGGATTCCGATACGAGGGCATCTTCCGGCAGGCCTGGATCCAGAAAGGTCGCAACCGCGACAACGCCTGGTTCTCCATCATCGATGGCGAATGGCCTGCTATTCGTGCGGCTCTCGAGAACTGGCTCGATCCCGCCAACTTCGACGAGTCCAGCACCCAACGCCACCCCCTCGCCCACTTCATGACCCTGCGCGACGAGTTCGTCACGCCCCGTCAGGACTCGTAAAGCCACTTCCCTCGATCGTCATTGCCATCACTGCCCGGATTGTAGTCACCTGGCCGAAAGGTTGGGAGCCCATCGGGCGAACGAATGTCGCGCTGGCGGGAGTGCATGGGAGCGAAGGGTACTGCTGCGCCCAGGTTCGGCCGCCGTCCGTGGTAGCTGATGAGGACTCCCTGGCGGAGGTTGAGGCGGAGCCGGGAACAAATGGCCGCGCTACGACGTCTTACACCCATGAATGCCAGCTGGACAGGAGGTAGCCAATGCGTCGAGTACTAGTCACGACGATTGCCGTCGTCATAGGGCTGGCGGCGGCAGCTCAGTTCGCCGGCCCTAGCCTGGCGCACGCCTGCGCGGGGCTGATCGGCTCCAACGGAGCGGTCAATCTGGGCCGCACGACGACGCTCGCAGCCTATAATGACGGCGTCGAGCACTACATCACCGCGTTTCAGTTTCAGGGCGGCGGCGGGGAGTTTGGCACATTGATACCGCTCCCAGATGTTCCTTCGAGCGTCGAACGGGGCGGCGCCTGGACATTGCAGCGACTTCAGCTTGAGACCCAGCCGCCGGACCGGCTTGAGGGTTTAAGCACGAACTTTGCGAGCGCGGATGCCGAGGTCCTTTTCACGACCCGCATCGATGCGCTGGATATCACGGTTCTTCGCGGTGGTGGCCCAAGCGTCGCCACCTGGGCTACCGACCACGGCTTCAGGCTGTCGCCGGACGCGCCGGAAGTGCTCGACTTCTACGCCCAGCGCAGCCAAATCTTCCTCGCTGCGGTGTTCGATGGAGAGGCGGCCGCCGCCCGTGGTCAGGCGATCGGCGACGGAACGCCGGTTCACATCACCATCCCGACCGACAATCCGTGGGTGCCCCTGCGCATCTTGGCGTTGGGCAAGCAGGCCGACGACCGCGTAGAGGCCGACGTCTTCTTGCTGACCGCGGAACGGCCGACGCTCCTGCCTGTGCGAAGAGCGGGCCTGACGCTAGAACACAGCGAGGCCGCCACGCAGAGCCTGCTGGATGACCTGCGTTCCGATGACGGCATGGGCTGGATCCCGGAGTCCGCGTGGCTCACCAAGCTACAAATCGATAGCTCGGCTGGAGACCTGAGCTACGACCTCGCCATCGATGCAAGCGGCCAGAACAGCCCATCGCCGGTGGCCGCCGGCCTTGTAGCCCCGAGTAGCGCTGGCTTCCCAGAGACCGCCACGCTGGCTGGCGTCGCGGTACTGCTCCTGATTCTCATTTCGAGTCTCGCGCTACGGCGGTCCGCGAGTTTGTCGGTCAGCTAATGCATCGCTTGAGCCTGCTGCCGTTCGCAATGGGTGTCGTGCTTCTGGCGAGCGGTTGTGGTGGCGAGCCAGCCACCGAGCCGACGATCGCGATCCACTACTCGCGGTTCACCCCTGGCGTGCTGGAGGTGCCGGTTGGCCGTCCCGTGACGTTCACGTTGCGCAACGACGACCCAATTGAGCACGAGTGGATCGTCGGGCCGTCCGACATCCACGAAGTTCATCGCACAGGTACCGAGGCGTTCCACGGAGAGCTGCCGACGGAAGTGACAGTTCCCGCGTTCTCGGTACGTGAGACGACGGTGACGTTCGATCAGGCGGGCACGTATGCCTACATCTGTCACCTGCCCGGGCATGAGGCCTATGGGATGGTGGGCACGCTGCGCGTCGTGGAGGCGTAACGCTCAGGCGTCAGCCGCCGATTTCCGCCGAAATCGCCTTGGCGGGAGTGCATGGGAGTCGAACCCACCTGGGATGGGGCTGCCACCCCACAACGGTTTTGAAGACCGCGGGCGCCACCGGGCACCATCCACTCCCGTTCTGTCAGTCTACGCCGCGGGCGAAACGGCGACAAGATGCCGCGCCGCCGTTTCGACACAGCGACAGGCCGCGCGTACGATCGCTAGGCTGGACAACCGTAGCCCCCGGATAGCAATAAAGGAGCCATTGTTGTGAACTACGAAGTCAAGTACAGGCCCGCTTACGCCCTCGGCATCGTCTCGCTGGAAGCGGGCGAGAAGATCCAGGCGGAGACGGGCGCTATGGTCAGCATGTCCGACACGATTAAGATCGAGACCGGCATGAAGGGCGCCTTGCTGAGCGGGCTGAAGCGCTCTGTGCTGGGCGGCGAGAGCTTCTTCTTGAACACGTTCGAGGCGGAGCAGGTGGGCGAAGTGACGATCGCCCCCGCCCTCCCCGGCGATATATGGCGCTGGAGCTGACGGGCCAGGCGCTGCTTATACAGTCGGGCTCGTTCCTGGCCGCAACGCCGGAGATCGATATCGATACGAAGTGGGGCGGCGGCAGGACGTTCTTCTCGCGGGAAGGGCTCTTCCTGCTCCGCTGCACCGGAACGGGAACGCTCTTCCTCTCCAGCTACGGCGCCATCCACCTCGTCGAACTTGACGCCGGCCAGCGTTACGTCGTCGATACGGGCCACATGGTCGCTTTCGATGACACCGTGACCTACGACGTCGGCCGCGTCGGGAGCTGGAAATCGACGCTGCTTGGTGGAGAAGGGTTGGTCGTCAAGCTAACCGGGCCGGGCCGGTTCTACCTGCAGACGCGCAACCCGGAGAGCTTCGCCGAATGGCTTGTGCCGAAGCTGCCGAGCAAGCGGCAGTAACGCACGGCTGCGCGCGCTACTGCTTGAACGTGTCTGTGATGTAGTGGTCGGCGCGGATGGCGGCCGTCGCGCCGTCGCCGGCGGAGGTGACCACCTGGCGGGCGGAGTTGACGCGCACATCCCCGGCCGCAAAAAGGCCGGGGATCTCCGTCTCCATCCAGTCGCTCACGTAGATGTGGCCGCCCTCGTCCATCTTGAGCAGGCCCCTAAGGTAACCAGCGTTAAGGTAGCCGGTGTTGGGCGAGAGGCCGATGAAGATGAAGACGGCCGCCACATCTAACGTTGATGCGGCTTCCGTCTTCACGCTGCTTAGCTGAAGCCGCTCGACACTGTCATCGCCCTCGATCTCCGTCACGATCGTGTCCCAAACGAACTCGATCTTCGGCTCGGCCAAGGCGCGCTCCTGCAGGATCTTGCTCGCTCGCAGCTCGTCCCGCCGGTGGATGATGTAGACCTTCGAGGCGAAACGAGTAACGAAGAGCCCCTCGTCCAACGCTGCGTCGCCTCCACCGACGACGGCGCAGACCTGGTCTTTGAAGAACGCGGCGTCGCAGGTGGCGCAGTAGGAGACGCCTCTGCCGGTCAGACGCTCCTCGCCGGGCACGCCCAGCCGGTTGTAGTCGGCGCCGCCGGTCAGGATGACAGCCTTCGCTGTGTAGTCGCCCTGCGTGGTGCGGACGATGTGCAGGCCGTCGCGCTGCTCTAGGCCCGTCACCTCGGCGTGGGCGGTCGCCATGCCGTACTTCTCGGCCTGCCGCAGCATCGCCTGGCCGAGTTCGAAGCCGTCGGCCTCATCGACGCCGGGGTAGTTCTCGACAGTCGAGGTGAGCGCGATCTGTCCGCCCGTTACGGCGCGTTCCAGCAGCACCGTCCGCCGTCGCGCGCGGGCGGCGTAAAGGCCGGCGGCTAATCCCGCCGGTCCAGCGCCGATGATGACGATATCGTGCGGCTGTTGTGCGCCCGCCACGTTGTTACGCCTCCAAGCGTGAGCTAGACGACAGCGTCCAGGCTCTTCTTCATGTCGCTCTTGGGCTTGAAGCCGACGATTTTGCCGACGGGCTCGCCTTCCTTGAAGACCAGCAAGGTGGGGATGCTGCGAATGCCGTACTTGCCGGCGGTGATGGGGTTGTCGTCGGTGTTCAGCTTGACGAACTCCATCTTGCCGTCGTACTCCTCAGACAGCTCTTCGACGACGGGAGCGACCATGCGGCAGGGGCCGCACCAGGGCGCCCAGAAGTCGACGAGCACGGGCTTGGTCGCCTTCAATACTTCCTGCTCGAAGTCACTGTCAGATACGTCTCGTGGCTTTGCCATTTCACTCTCCTTTTCGTGGGGCTTGACAGTTCCTGTACGTATGCTACCATACCCCCAGGGGGTATGTCAAGATGAATACCAACACGGTTTCGGAGGACGAACTCACCCGCCAGGCCAGGACGCGCCTGCGCCGCATTGAGGGTCAGGTGCGGGGTCTTCAAGGCATGCTCGATCGGCTCGAAGGTTGTGGAGACGCCAGTGGCGAAGGCGAACCCTGCGATGGCCTGCTCACCCAGATCCTGGCGGTGCGAGCGGCGGTGGAGCAGGTGGGCTTGGTGATCATGGACCTGCATCTGCAACGCTGCGTCTTGGACGGCGTGCCGGTTGGCGAAGAGAAGATGCGCGCCCTGCGGGAGTCGCTCAAGCTCTGGTCTCGTCTGAGCTCGGGTTAGCGGCCACCGCCTCCTTGTGCCCTTCGGACTGCGGCGACTCCAGCGCGCCGCGTAGCGCGTCCAGCATGCCGGAGTTCGCCGCCTTCTGCGCTAAACGGACGGCGTTTTTCATCGCCTGCGCATCCGCCTTGCCGTGGGCGACGATGACGACGCCATTCACGCCCAGCAGGGGCGCGCCACCGTGCTCGCCGTAGTCCATCTTGCTGCGCATCTGCATCAACGCCGGCCGCAGCACCAGCGCGGCCAATTTGTACCGGAGGCTGCTGGAGATCGCCGTCTTGAGCTCGCCGAAGATGAACTCAGCGACGCCCTCGGTCACCTTGACCGCGATGTTGCCGGTGAAGCCGTCGCTGACGAGCACATCGACGGGGCCGTGATGGACGCGATCCGGTTCGATGTTGCCGACGAAGTTCAGACGCGATTGCTTGAGCCTGGCATAGACCTCCTGGGTCAGCTCGTTCCCTTTCGTCTCCTCCTCCCCGATGTTCAGCAGCCCGACGCGCGGCCGCTCGATGCCGAAGACCGTCTCCATATAGACTGCGCCCATGTAGGCGAACTGCTCCAGATAGGATGGCTTGCAGTCTGCATTGGCGCCCACGTCCAGTATGAGGATGCCGGTCTCCGTGAAGGGCGCCATCGCGCCGATGGCCGGCCGCTCGACGCCTGCCACGCGACCGAGCTTAAGCAGCGCTGAGGCCATGATGGCGCCGGTGTTGCCGGCGGAGACGACGGCGCTGGCCGCACCCTCCTTCATCTGGCTCATCGCAACGTTGATCGATGCCTGCTTCTTCTGGCGCACCGCCCGCACCGGCGCCTCGTCCATCGCGATCACTTCGCTCGCCGGCACGATCTCGATGCCGCTCGGCGTCGCGCCGTGGCTAGCCAGCTCCGCTCGGATCGCCTCCGGATCGCCGACGAGCGCGATATCGATGCCGAGCGAGCGGTGAGCGAGCAACGCACCGCGCACCGGCTCTGCAGGGGCGAGGTCTCCTCCCATGGCGTCCACGGCGATAATCATGAGCGCTCCTTGTTGGCTGCGCGGGCAACGGTGATCATGTATTCGCTGTCGTTGTCGTACGGCGAAAGATCGAAGTCACCGTAGATTCCGTCCAGCGTCAGGCCCGCGCGCTGTAACAACCCCTCCATCTCGTAGCGCGTGGTGAAGCGTAAGTCAACCTCGGCCGTAATTCGGCGCATCCCGCCATCCGCTACGCGGCGCACGGCGCCGTCCGCCGACGAGATGTCGTAGATCAGCGTCGTGCGCTTGATCTGGAGCGCTGTGTCCGCGCGCACGCTGCGTAGCTTCGTCACCGTCTCGCCCGTTCTGGGATGGCTGCGCGTCCATTCATGGAGCAGGGGCGCGCTCTCTCCCGCCTCCCAGTCCTCGTGCAGCAGCGGCCGCAGGTCGCAGACGAAGAGGCCGTTCGGCGCGAGATGCTCTGCGACGCAGCGCAGGCAGGCGAGCTGGTCGTTGGACGTCAGCAGGTGGTGGAACGCCCCCAGCCCGGCGAAGATCAGGTCGAAGGTGTGGTCGAGATGAAAGTCGCGCATGTCGCCGGAGATGAAGTGCGGGTTCTCGCCGTCTCCCGCTTTGCCGCGTGCCCGATCGAGCATCGCCTCTGAGCTGTCGATGCCCCAGACATCGAAGCCGGCGCGCGCGAGCGGGATGGCGGCGCGGCCCGTGCCGGTTCCCAGCTCCAGGACGGGGCCGTCTCCGCGCCGCGCTAGGTTCTCGTAGAAGAGCAGATCGTCCGCGAATTCGCCGCAGTCGAGGTCGTACAGCTCCGGCAGCTCCGGGTGCGTCTCGGTCATCATCCGCCGCGTTCGGATTCGAACGCTTCCTGCATCCGTTGGCGTAGCTCGCCGTCCGTTAGCACGCGCACCGTCGTCCTCGCCAGCGCCTTCGCCGCGTCGATCAGGCCGCGATGGCCGTCTTCAGACGCGGCGCAGGTGGCGAACGCCGGCGAGTGCGCGCTGATTTCGCTCGGAGCGATGGCGATGCTGGGGTGGATTGCGGGTACCAGGGCGCTGACGTTGCCCATGTCGGTGCTGCCCATTGGCCGCCGCGCCGTGTCGTCCGCCACCTCGCGGCCGAGCGCGGTGAGCTGTTCCCGATAGACGTCCGCTAGGGGGCCGTTGGTGCGCATGGCGGCGTACTGTGCTTCGCCCCAGCGGTACTCCAGGCGAGCGCCCGATGCCTGGGCGCCGGCCTCGAAGCAGTCGATCACTCGCGGCTTCAACTCCTCCAGGTACTCGTCGTCCTCCGCCCGCACCAGAAACGTCGCGGCGCTGTGGCCCGGCACGATGTTCGGCGCTTCGCCGCCGTCCGTGATCACGCCGTGGACGCGAGCAGAGCTGCGGATGTGCTGTCGCAGCGCGGCGATGGCGTGGAAGGCGCTGAGCATGGCATCGAGCGCGTTGACGCCGGCCTCCGGCCGCGCTGCGGCGTGCGCCTCCCGCCCGAAGTACTCGATATCAAGCGCGGCGCAGGCAAGCGCGCGGGCGTAGGCGGCGTTGCGGGAGCCCGGATGGCTGAGCATGGCCGCCGTTAGACCCTCGAACGCGCCGCGCTGGGCCATCAGCGCCTTGCCGCCGTAGACTTCCTCCGCCGGCGTGCCGATGACGACGACGGTGCCGCCGATCTCCTGCGCGGCGGCTGCGGCGGCGACGCCGGCACCGGCCGATGACGTTGCAATGATGTTGTGGCCGCAGCCGTGGCCGATGCCGGGCAGCGCGTCGTACTCCGCCAGCAGCGCGACGCGGACATCGCCCGCGCCCGCCTCCGCGCGAAAGGCTGTCGGCAGGTCGCAGATGCCGCGCTCGACGCGAAAGCCGTGGCCCTCCAGCCACTCCGTAAGCCAGGCGGCCGCCTGCTTCTCCTCGAACGCAGTCTCCGGGCTCGCGTGAATGCGTAGGCTAAGGTCGATCAGCTCGTCTCGGAGCTTCTCCACCTCGGCGTCGATGCGGTCGTTCAGGCGCTGGATCTCGGTGGGCATCGTGTAGCCACTCGCGTACGGCGACTAGGATTCTAGTGGGTTTGGCGGCAGGCCGTCAAGCTGCCGCCGCTCTGCTTCGGCATGTCGTGCTGTCTATCTCGTGATCGCCGCTCTTGACAAGCCGGGCCGTTCCGGATACATGATTGACAGCCAGGTTGGGGAGTAAGGCGGGGACGGATGGCTGCGTCCGCGTTGATTCGGTAGGCCAATTCGGCAGGAAGGAGGCAGCGATGACCCGGATCTACGATCGCTACTTAAGGCAGAGGATTAGCAGGCGGCGGCTCTTACAGGCCACGGGCGCTTCGGCGCTGGGCGCGGCGGGGGTGGCGATCGCCGGCTGCGGCAGCGGCAGTCCCGCTGGCACGGCAACGCCGTCCTCTGAGGGAACGCCGCAGCCAGGTGGTATCGTCCACCTGCGACAATCGCTCACTTACCCGAACTTCAACCCCTTCGGCCCTGGGATCAGCGCTCTGATCCCGGGCCTCTTTGTGGGGTTCGCGCTCTACGATCACCTCTGGTACGTCCCCACGGACACCGGCGAGGTGATCCCGTTCCTCGCCGACGAGATCGAGACGATAGATGCCCAAACGATCCGGGTAACGATGAAAGACGCCGTCTTCCAGGACAAGCCGCCGGTGAACGGCCGCGCGGTCAGGTCGACCGACCTGAAGGCGAGCATAGAGAAGTTCAAAGAGCAGGTACCGTTCGGTTTCAGCTGGCTGCAGGAAGTGTTGGAGCGAGTCGAAACGCCGGATGATAGGACGATCGTCTATCACCAGAATCGGCCGTGGGCTTGGTTCTTCACTGCTTCGAACGCCGGCTCGCCGTGGACCAGCTCCATCATCCCGGAGGAGGTGCTGGATCAGCAGGACATTCTGGACAACGATCCGATCGGCTCTGGCAAGTGGATGCTGGCAGGCCACGATGGCGGCACCAACGTCAAACTGCGCAAGTTCCAAAACTGGCGCGAGCCCGGCCTTCCTCTTCTAGACGGCGTCGACTACATCTTCGCCTCCGATGATACGCTAGCCCAGGCTGCGTTTTCCGCAAAAGACATCGATCGCATCACCGGGCTCAACTTCATCGAGCGAGACGAGATGGTTAATCGCTTCGGCGATGAGCTCCGCATCGATTCAGATCTCTCGCGCCGGTATCGGACGCTGATGCTGAAGAACGAACCGCCCTTCGACAACCCGCAGGTGGTGCACGGGATCAACCTGGCCCTGGACCGTGAGGAGATCAAGCAGGTGCTGAACCTGGGCGACGGCGAGCTCTGCGGGCCGCTGCCGCCCGCGCACGAACGCTTCGTTCTGGATGAGAACGATCCCGATCTGCAGGAGTACTTCCGCTACGACCCCGCGGACGCGAAATTGATGCTTGAGGGCGCCGCCTTCCCGTTCGATCAGGAGTTCGTTCTCAAGTACTGGGCGCTCGATCAATCGCCGGACCTGGTGCAGGTGATCGCCAGCCAGCTCCAAGAGGTTGGCATTAAGATCACGCTCCCGGGCGCCGAAGACCTGACCGCCTGGCTCTCCAACACGCTAGGGCCGGGCAACTTCCAGATGACCGCGTTCACCCACTTGCCCTACGAAGATCCCTCGCTGCCGCTGAGCTTCTACAAATCCCCCAATTTCATGGACTACGAGAACCCCGATGTCGAGGCGGCGTTCCTGGCCGCTGCCGCTGAAGTCGATGAAGAGGCGCGGATTGAACTGACGAAAGAGGCCCAGCGCGTCATCATTCGCAACTGGGGGCCGATGCTCAACCTCTACTCGCCGAAATCGTTCGGCGCGACGTGGGACTACTATAAGGGTCTGGTGCTCAGCCGCGGCTCGTTCGGGGCGTTCAACTCTCGCGCCTGGCTCGACAAGTCGTAGCGTTTCGATTTCATGTGGCGATACGCCCTGCGCCGGATTGCCTTCCTCCCCGTCATCATCTTCGTGGTGTCGGTGATCACGTTTGTTCTCTTGCGCGTGCTGCCGGACCAGGACCCGGCGGTGCTCATGGCCGGACAGAACGCTACTCCGCAACAGGTGCAGGCGATCCACGAGCTGCTGGGACTGGACAAGCCGATCGTCGTTCAGTACATCGACTGGATGTCCGATGTCTGGCGCGGCGACCTGGGCGAGACGTACTTCGGCCGGCGCGACATCGGCGCGGAGGTCCTGCGCCGCTTCCCGGCCAGCGCGGAGCTGGTGCTGCTCAGCCTCATCGTTAGCGTCATCGTCGGCGTCTCCTTCGGCGTCCTCTCCGCCGTCATGCGGAACAGCTCGCTTGACTACATCGTGCGCTTGTCTGCCGTGTTCGGCCAGTCGATACCGGACTTTTTCTTGCTGATCCTCTTAATTATCATCCCGTCGATCATCTGGAACTACGCCGCCCCGATCGGCGGCTACGTTGCGCCGTGGGACGACCCATTGCGCAACATTCGCATCTACGTCCCGCCGTCGCTGATCCTCGGCATCGGCGGCGCGGCCGGCATCATGCGCTTGCAGCGAACGACGATGCTGGAGGTGCTGGGCAGCGACTACGTTCGCACCGCCCGCGCGAAGGGCCTGGGGGCCTGGAACGTGATCATCGGCCACGCGATGCGCAACACGCTGGCGCCGCTCGTCACGGTCATCGGCACTTCGTTTACCGTCATCTTCGCCGGATCCGTCATCGCCGAGCGCGTGATGAGCATCGACGGGTTGGGTGTCTTCTTCCTCGACTCCGCGATTCAGCGCGACTTCCCTGTCGTCCAGTTCCTTGTGCTGTATACGGCCACGGTCGTCATTGTGGTCAACCTGATCGTCGACCTCTCGTACGCGATTATCGATCCGCGGGTGAAGTACAGGTAGCGATGGCGAACGAAGCGCAAGCAATCGCGGGAGCAGTGCCCGCGGGCGATGGGTGGGCGATGCCGCCTGAAACGCCGCGCAGGGTGGCGTTAGCCCGTCTCGCGCGCAGGAACCCCGTCGGCGTCATCGCGCTGCTGTTTGTGGTCGCGTTCTGTGCGCTCGGCCTGGCCCAGGTGGTGAGCCAGGACATATTCGGTACCGTGCTCGCCCCGTACGACCCGCGGGACATTCAGGCCCAAGACCAGTTCCAGGGGCCATCCTGGGAGCATCCGTTTGGTACGAATCAGCGCGGCAACGACATGTTCAGCCGCGTCTTGGCCGGTGCGCGCATCTCGTTCCTGATCGGGCTGATGGGCGTCACCATCGGCTTCATTCCGGGCGCGCTGCTGGGCATCGCCTCCGGCTACTACCAGCGCTGGCTGGACTACGTGATCCAGCGCAGCGCCGAGGCCTGGTCTGCGTTTCCCCTCATCTTTCTCTACCTGGCGTTGATTACGGCCTTCGGCCGGGGGCTGCAGACGATCGCGATCGTGATCATCATCTCGTCTGTCTTCGGCGGCTCGCGGGTGCTGCGCGCGGCCGCCCTGGTGATGAAGCAGAACGACTTCGTCGAAGCGTCGCGCGCCGTCGGCGCTAGCGAAGTGCGCATCCTCTTCCACCACATCGTCCCGAACGTGATGCCGATCATCATCGTCGGCGCCAGCAGCGTCTTCGCGATATCGGTGCTGACGGAATCCGCGCTGAGCTTCCTCGGTATCGGTGTCGATCCGGGCACGCCGTCATGGGGCATCGACCTGTTCGAGGGGCTGAACAACGCGCGCTTCTTTCCGTATCTGGTGATCTTTCCCGGCATCGCGATCAGCCTCGTCGTTCTCGGCTTCAACATGCTGGGCGATACGCTGCGGGACGTTTTGGACCCGCGGCTGCGCGGGCAGCTGGGCTGATCGCGCTGGCGTCCGTGTTGCTTGACCCTGAGCGCGGATCGTCTACCATGCAGCAAATCGGCAGGGCTGCTGGCTGCGGCAAAGCTCACGGGGCGGACACATTGGGAGGCTGAGAGCGACGATGGCGCTGCTTGAGGTCGAGAATCTGTCGATTCGCTTCGGCGGCATCGTTGCACTGGACGGGGTGTCGTTCGATGTCGAGCAGGGCCAGATCATGGGCTTGATCGGCCCGAACGGGGCGGGCAAGACGACGGTCTTCAACTGCATCACCAGAATCTACAACCCTGACAGTGGCTCGATCACGTTCGAGGAGCGAGATCTGCTCAACATGCCGCCGCATCAGGTGATTGGCGCGGGCGTGGCGCGGACGTTTCAGAACCTGGAGCTCTTCGGCTCCATGAGCGTGCTGGAGAACCTGCTGGTCGGCCAGCACACTGCGACGAAGGCCAACCTCGTCGAGTGCTTTCTTCGCCTGCCCCGCGCCATCTCCGAGCAACGGCAGACGGAGATCCGCGCGAACGATGTGCTGGAGTTCCTGCGGCTCGATTCGTACAAGGATTCTCCCGTTGCGGGCCTGCCGTTCGGCTTGAAAAAGCGAGTCGAGTTAGCCCGTGCCCTCGTCTCCTCGCCGCGGCTCATCTTGCTTGACGAGCCGGCGAACGGCCTCAGCCACGAGGAGGTGGGCAAGCTGGCCGAACTCGTCCGCTCTCTGCGCAACGACTTCCAAGTGACCATCCTCATGGTGGAGCATCACATGGGGCTGGTGATGGCTGTCTCAGATCAGGTCTGCGTCCTGGATTTGGGCCGTAAGATTGCGGAAGGGACGCCTGCTGAAGTGCAGCAGAACCCGGCCGTCATCGAGGCGTATCTAGGAGCGCCCGATGCTTAGCCTGCGCAACGTGCATGCCGCCTACGGTTCCGTCCTCGCGCTCCGGGGCATATCGCTAGAAGCGCCGGAAGGGGGGATTATCTCCGTCCTCGGAGCCAACGGCGCAGGCAAGAGTTCGACATTGCGGGCGATCTCCGGCCTCCTCCGGCCATCCGAAGGCACGATCGAGTTCGACGGCAAGCCAATCGATAAAATGCGGCCGGAGAAGATCGTGCAGATGGGCATCTCGCACGTGCCGGAGGGCCGCCAGATCTTCACCGAGCTGACGGTGATGGAGAACCTGCGGCTGGGGGCGTATACCCGCCGCGACGGGGATGCAGTGAAGCGCGACATCGATCGCATCTTCTCCTACTTCCCGGTGCTGGGCGAGCGGGCGAAGCAGCAGGCGTTGCTGCTAAGCGGTGGCGAGCAGCAGATGCTCGCCATTGGGAGAGCGCTGATGGCCAAACCGCGCCTGTTGCTGCTGGATGAGCCGTCGCTGGGACTGGCGCCGATTCTTGTGCGCGAGATTTTTAGCATCATCAAGACGATCAGTGAAGAGGAGAAGCTCACCATTCTCTTGGTGGAGCAGGACGCCAGCCTCGCTCTGAGTATCGCTGACTACGGCTACGTGCTGGAGTCGGGGACCGTGGTGCTAGAGGACACGGCGGAACAGCTCCGCGGCAACGAATCGGTGCGGCGATCATACCTGGGGTATTAGGGCTGATGGATTCGATCGTATCGCTCACCGGACTGTGGCCGGACACCGCCGTGATGCTAGCGGCGCCGCCCTGGGAGGACCCCAGCCTCTTCGCGCAACTGATCATCAGCGGCATCGCCAGCGGTAGCCTCTTCGCCATCCTCGCCCTCGCGATCGTACTCATCTATCGCTCCACGAACATACTCAACTTCGCTCAGGGCGAGATGGCGATGTTCACGACGTTCATGGCCTGGACGTTCATGACGCGGATGGACTTCTGGCCCGCGTTCTTCGTGGCGCTGCTCGTCGCGGCGGCCATGGGCGGGGCGCTAGAACGGTTGGTGCTGCGCCCCGTGGAGGATGGGCCTCCCCTCAACAGCGTCATCGTCACGCTTGGCCTCTTCACCATCTTTAACGGACTGGCGCTCTGGATCTGGGGTCCGCTGCCCAAGGGATTTGGGCCCTTCTCCGTGTTCAAGGGTTCCGCGATCTGCGCCAGCGACGTCTGCATCGGCCGGCTCAGCTTGGGCACGCTGATCGTCGCGCTGATCGTCATGCTCGCGCTCTACCTGCTTTTCCAGCGCACCGGGCTCGGCCTGGCAATGAGGGCGACGGCCCAGAACCGCCTGGCCAGCCAGCTCGTCGGCATCCCCGTCAACAACATGCTCACGCTCGGCTGGGCGCTCTCGGCGACGGTGGGCGCCGTGGCCGGCGTGCTGGTCGCGCAGAGCGTCAGCCTGACCACCGGAACCCTGTTCGTAATTCTGCTCTACGCCTTCGCCGCGGCTGTCCTAGGCGGCCTCGATAGCTCGATCGGCGCAGTAGTTGGCGGGCTGTCGATCGGCGTGCTCAAGAACCTGTCAGCGGTCTACGTCCCGCCGGAGGTCGGCAGCGTTGATGTGGCCATGGCGTTCCTCGTCATCGTCCTCGTGTTGATGGTGCGGCCGGCCGGCCTCTTCGGGCGGCCGGCCGCGCGACGCGTGTGAGCTATGCGTAGGCTATCGATACCGCCGCCGGCCTTGTGGCTCGTGTCATTGGCTGTGCTGCTGCTCGTCTTCCCGTTCGTTCACGATTGGCCAGTGTTCGGCCGTTTCATCAGCGAATTTCGCACCTTCAACGCCGCCATGTTCGCCGTCTGGTTGCTGGTGGTACTCAGCATGAACCTTCTCACCGGCTATAGCGGCCAGATCTCGCTAGGGCATGCGGCGGTGGTGCTGGTAGGTGCGTACATGACCGGCATCTTGGTCGATCAGTACTCAATCCCGATGCCGGTTGCGATCGCGCTGGCGGCCGCGTTCACCGGTCTCGTCGGCGGCGTGGTCATCGGGCTGCCGGCGTCGCGGCTGACGGGCCCGTATCTCGCGATCGCGACGTTCGCTCTGGTGATCACCTTTCCTCAGATCTTGAAGTTGAACCTGATCGATGGTTGGACGAACGGCGCGTTGGGCATCCGCATCCGTGAGGTGGGCGCGCCCGGCCTCGTCGATGGCTTCCTCGATCAGGCGCAGTGGCTCTACTACGTAACGATGTTCGTCGCGTTGATAATGGCGGTCCTGTTTTGGAACCTGACGCACAGCCGCTTCGGCCGCGCGTTTGTCGCGCTACGGGACAGCGAGATCGGCGCCGAGCAGATGGGCATCAACGTGCCGATGTACAAGGCGCTGGCGTTCGGCATCAGCTCTTTCTACGCCGGCCTGGCCGGTGGCCTCTTCTTCATGGTGCAGACGTTTGTTGGGCCTGAGAGCCTGGGCTTCCAACAATCGTTCTTGTTCCTCGTCGCGATCGTGATCGGCGGCCTCGGAACAATCTTAGGATCGGTGTTCGGTGCGTTCTTCCTCACCTTTCAGGCGGAGGTTATCGATGGCATTCCGCGCTGGGCGGAATCGCTGGAGGGCCGGGTTCCGTTCGTGTCGTTCGTGCCGGACCTGGACAGGCTGCGCGGCGTCATCTACGGCGGGCTGCTGGTCATCACCGTCCTGCTCTTCCCGCGCGGGTTAGCCGGGTTCGTCCAGGGTATGGGAAGCTGGCGCCCGGCCGCGGCGCGCGAGTCGCTCGCGGCGCGGCTGGCCGCCGTGCGCGCCGGCGATTTCGGCGCCGCGTCGATGCTGGCGCGGCAGCTCGGTCTTGGCCGTCCGGCGGAGCGCGGCGACGAGCGCCACGATCCGCCGGACGCTGGTGAGGGTAGATCGAACGGGGCAGATGATGATAAGCTTGGCTAGCGTACGGATAGCGAGATGTCTGTTCAAGGAGGCGAACCTGTGAAACCTTCATATCGATTCTGGATCGTCGGGCTGATCCTCGCCGCAGGGATGCTGGTGGCCGTCGCCTGCAACGGCGACGACGATGGTGACGGCGGCGGCACGACGCCCGACGCAACCGAGCCGCCCAGCACCGCCGATGTTCCCGGCGTAAGCGACACCGAGGTATTTCTGGGAACCCACACCTCGTTGACCGGGCCGATCGCCGCCTACTCGATCATCCCCAACTTTGCGCTCGCGTACTTTGATTTCATCAATGCGACGGAAGGTGGCGTGGCCGGGCGGACGATCAGGTACAAGCTTGCCGACGACGCATACGACCCGTCGAAAGCCGTGGACCTGACGCGCCAGCTTGTTGAGCAGGACAAGATCTTCGCGCTGTTCAATGCGCTGGGGACGCCGAACCACCTGCAGGTGATCGACTACCTGCAGGAGCGTGGCGTGCCGGACATGTACGTTGCGACGGGCGCGATCGAGTGGGTGAAGGATCCGTCCGCCCGACCTCTGGTCTTCGGCTCCAACCCGAACTACACCGGTGAGGGCCTCGTCCTCGGCAAGTACATCGCGGACAACTTCGCCGGCGGCAAGGTTGGCATCATTCTGCAAAACGATGACTTCGGAATCGACGGCGCCGCCGGAATTGAGATCGGCGTCGGTGACGCGGTAGAGATCGTCGGTCAACTTCCCTACGAAGTCACCGACCCGGACCTCTTCTCGCAGATCGACACTCTGCGCGCGGCGGATGCGGATGTCGTCGTACTGTTCTCGACGCCGCTGCTGCTCGGCAACGCGATAAAGCACGCCCGCAATGACCTTAACTGGGACGTCCCCTTCGTCATCTCCGCGGTCAGCATGAACGAACTGACCGGCCTCATCGCAGGCGGAGACGTGATCGAGGGCACCGTCGGTCTGGTGGCGACCTACATGGGCTACCACAGCGACATCCCGGGCGTCGCCACGCATATCGAGATTCTGGATGGCATCGGCGTCCCGCCGGAGCAGGCCAGCACCTTGAGCCTCTACTCTCAGTATGTTTCGGAGCTGATGGTAGAGACGCTCGAGCGGGCGGGTGAAGACCTGACGCGCGAGAGCCTGGTGGCGGCGGCGGAATCGATTCGAGATTGGGTCTGCTCCGTTTGCCTCTTCCCGGTCACGCTGGGGCCGGACGACCACGACCCGGGTCAGGCAGGGGCAATAGCCACATTTGATTCCAATGGGCAGATTGTGGTTTCCGATCTCGCCTATAGCTGGGAGGGCGTCTCGGTGGCTGACCTGAGCGTCGATGCGCTGGTGCAGATCGACGTACCGTCCGCTGCGCTAACTACGCCGTAGGAAAAGATTAGATGACGTACGTCAGAGGGCCGGAAGCGATTCCGGCCCTCTGACTAGGCTCAACCTCCAACACGCCCTGAGAAACAGACAATAGATAGGAGGAGCACTTGCAGCAAGCAGCCACGTACCCGACGCTCAGCGCCGCATTCTTCCCAAAGGAGACAGTCCTCCGGCAGGCACTCCTGGTGGTGGGATCCGTGGTTTTCTTAGCCCTCGCTGCTCAGCTGAGCTGGAACCTTCCGTTTAGCCACGCCAAGGACGGCGAAGTAGTGCCCATCACCGGCCAGACGTTCGCTGTGCTACTGATCGGCGCACTACTCGGAAGCCGGCTGGCTGGAGCAGCCATCTTCAGCTACATGACGGTGGGGGTTATTGGCGCGCCTGTGTTTGCAGATCAGGGTCACTTTTATACAGCCTTCGCAGGCCCTTCAGGCGGCTATATCATCGGCTTCTTCTTTGCGGCGATTCTCGTCGGCTGGCTTGCGGAGCGAGGCTGGGATCGCAGCCATTGGATCGTGTTGGCCATGCTCTTGGGAAACGCGATCCTCTATGTGCCAGGCCTAATCTGGCTGAATGCCTGGACGCACATTATCAATATTCCCGGCGCGGATTGGAGCCTCACACTAGACTTGGGACTCTGGCCGTTCATTGCGGGAGATCTGGCGAAGCTAGTAGCAGCGGCGCTGGTGCTGCCCGCAGGCTGGTCGATCGTGGAGTTCATGCGAGGCGGGTCGTCAAAATAGGCATCGGCAAGATCGAAGATACGAGCGAGGGCCGGGAGCAATTCCGGCCCTCGCTTCGTCCCTCTGGATCGCCGATGTAGCTCTCGCCTTGATCCAGCGCACTATCGGCCCCTATAGTACGAAGGCGTCCAGATATACTGAGCCAGGAGCGATATGTACGTACTCCAGAAGCTGAACCGCCTCGTCATCCCCCGCACCGAGCTAACCTACCCCAGCCATCAGCTCAAGATGCACCAGCACGCCGCCGCCGCGCCTGTCGACCACGTCATGCCCGATTTCGAGGACGCCTGCCCGTACGAGTTCAAAGGCGAATCGAGCCGCAACACTATGGTCGAGGCGCTGACGACGGTCGACTTCGGCGGGAAGGTGATCGCCATCCGGCCGAACAACATCCACTCCAAGTACTTTCAGGGCGACATGGAAGCGATCATGCTGCGCGCGCCCGACCGCTTCCACGGCATCATTCTGCCGAAGACCGAAAGCGCGCAGGACATCGGCCACCTGTCCCAGCTGCTCGACGCGCTGGAGCGGCAGGGCGGCTGGACGACGACAGTGCAGATCGAGGCGCTGATCGAGACGCCGCTGGCTGTGGTCAACGCCTACGAGATCGCAACGGCCTCCGACCGCATGGCCGGGCTGATCTTCGGCATCGCCGACTTCGCGGCATCGATGGGAGTGCGCGACAACGTCTACAACCAGAACCAGAACTTCCACTATGCCAAGCAAGCGACCGTCGTCGCGGCGAAGGCCGCGGGGCTGCATGCTATCGACAACGCCTGGCTGCGGCTCGTGCGCAAGGACACGCCCGAAGCCGAAGAGCAGGAGATCTACGATGGCCTGCGCGAGAAGAATGAGGGGTCGCGCGACCTGGGTATGGACGGCACCTGGGTGATCCACCCCCAGCAGGTGGAGATCGCGAACGAGGTCTTTACACCCTCGGACGAGGTGATCGAGCAGACCAAGGGCGCGATCGAGTACTACCACGAGGCCGGCGGCGGCTCCATCTACAACCCGAACACCGCGGAGTTCGATGACGAAGCGACGATTAAGGCGAAGCTGATGGACCTGGCGAAGGCCGTCCAGGCCGGCAAGCTGGACGCGGAGTGGCTGACCGCCCAGGCCGCCAAATCGAAGGAAGTCACCGGCTACGACATCCTCGAAGTCATGGGCCGGGTTGGGTGACGGGCGAGAGCAACGGCCGCGTTGTCCTTATCTTCGGGCCCAACTGCGCCGGCAAGTCCACGTTCGGACGGGACCTGGCGGAGCAGATGACCCGGTCCGCCCTCATCGAAGTAGACGACCTGCATCACATGGTGGTCGGCGGACTCGTTGCCTGGAGCGGCGGAATCATGCCTTCCGAGCGGCCAGATGAATACAAACGCCAGTGCCACCTGGCCCTGACACAAGCCGTCGGGTTGGTGCACAGCTTCGCGGACGCCGGCTTCGCTAGTGTCCTGACGAGCCTAGATGAGGATTGCTTGCCTGCATCTGGTTGGGCGCGTAGTAACTTCCCCGGCTTCCGCGTGTCCAACGTCGTCGTGCTCTGCGATGAAAGGACACTGGTGCATCGTTGGAAGGAACGGGGCTGGCCAGAGAACCAGCTCTTGGAAGCCGCGCTCGACCACCTCGGGCGATATCGTTCCATGACTTCCCAATTCGACTGTGTGGTCGACACGAGTGGCGGTGATGCTCACCCGCCTGCCGCGTCAGTCGCGCCGAGACTCTCCGAGTCATCGAGGGAGATCGTAGGTTAGAATGCGATTCTACGAATTCGAAGCTAAGCAGCTTCTCGCCAAGCAGGGCGTGCCGACGCCGGCCGGCGGCGTCGCCAAGACGCCGGAAGACGCCGAGCGCATCGCCGCGGACGCCGGCGGGGCTGTCGTTCTCAAGTCGCAGGTGCTCTCCGGCGGGCGGATGAAGGCGGGCGGCGTCAAGTTCGCCGACACGCCGGCCGAAGCGAAGGCCGCCGCGGCCGAGATACTCGCGCTGGAGATCAGCGGCCAGATGCCCGTCGGCGTCCTCGTGGAGGCGAAGGCGGATATTGCGCAGGAGTACTACCTCGGCGTCACCTACGATGCCGTCGCCAAGCAGCCGGTGGCGATCTTCAGCGACATGGGCGGCATCGACATCGAGGAGGTGGCGGAGCAGCACCCCGGCCACGTCGCCAAGCGA
>JADFKB010000157.1 GCA_022565155.1 Chloroflexota bacterium
GCGATGATGTATGAGATGGCGGCGGGCCGTCCGCCGTTCGCAGGCACGGATCCGGTTGCCATCATCTCGCAGCACATCAGCACGGCCCCGGTAGCACCATCCTGGCACAACGCGGCCGTACCAAAGCCGCTGGAAGCCATCATCCTGAAACTGTTAGAGAAGCGCCCAGAAGATCGACCTGAGAGTGCGAAGGTTGTTGGCGAGCAGCTCCGTGCCCTCGCGGGCAGCATGGCCCCTGGTAGCAGCGACGGCGTCGATCTCGCCGACGCGAACCCTATCGATCGCATCGCGGGCGGAGTGTTCGTCGGTCGAGAAGAAGAGACGCAGGAGCTGCGTACGGCGCTTGCGAGCGCGATCTCCGGCGAAGGGAAGATCGTGCTGCTGACAGGGGAGCCGGGCATCGGTAAGACACGCATGGCTGAGGAGCTCGCCACGTACGCCCGTCTGCGCAACGCACAGGTGCTGTGGGGCCGCTGCCACGAACGCGCGGGGCAGCCGTCGTATTGGCCGTGGGTGCAGGCGATCCGGTCCTACGTACACAGTAAAGACCTGCAGGCGCTGGCATCGGACATGGGCTCCGGCGCCGCGGACATTGCCCAGGTAGTGACAGAGGTCCGCGATCGCCTGCCCGGGCTCGTCACACCGCCGGCGCTGGAGCCGGAGCAGGCGCGCTTCCGCCTCTTCGACAGCATCACGACGTTTCTGAAGAACGCGTCGAACCGAGAACCGCTCGTGATCGTCCTCGACGACATCCAGTGGGCCGACGAGGCATCGCTGCTGCTACTGCAGTTCCTGGCGAGGGAGATTCAGTCGGCCCGCGTACTCGTGATCGGTACCGTCCGCGACACGGAGCTCGATCGGGAACAGCCGTCGGCGCGAGTGCTCGCTGAGCTGACGAAGGAGCCCGTGACGTCGAGCATTGCCCTCTCCGGAATCACAACGGACGAGATTACACAGTTCGTTGAGCTCTCGACCGGCCAGACGGCGGCGCCGGGCCTGGCTGAGGCGCTATACAAGCAGGCTGAAGGCAACCCGTTCGTCACGGGCGAGATCGTCAAGCTACTTGCTAGCGACGGCCGGCTGGATGAAGGGGCAAGTACAACATCGTGGAGCGTTGCCATCCCAGACGGCGTGCGGGCGGTTGTCACCAAGCGGCTGGAACATCTCTCCGAGGCGTGCAGAGACTTCCTCGCCAGCGCCGCGGTTGCCGGCAGAGAGTTCGAACTGCGCGTGGTCGAACGTGCCTCCGGCGTCTCCGTTGAGACGGCAGTCGATGCCCTCGACGAAGCGACGGCCGCTCGCCTCGTCGAGGAGCTGGAAGAGGGTACGGATCGCTATCAATTCTCGCACGCGATTACGCGCGACGCGCTCTATCAGGACCAACCGGCGAGCAGGCGCCTGGAGCTGCATCGCAGCGTCGGCGAGTGCCTGGAGAGCATCTACGGGACGGAGGCGGGGTCGCACATCGGCCAGCTCGCCTACCATTTCGCGGAAGCGGCGAAGGCCGGAACAGCAGAGAAGGCCGTCGCCTACTCGCGACTGGCGGGCGATCAGGCGCTTGAGCGGCTGGCGTACGAAGACGCTGTTACCCACTACCGAAGGGCGCTGCAGTCCCTGGAGCTGAAGGACAAGCCGGACGAGGCTCAGCGCTGCGACCTCCTGCTGACCCTGGGCGAGGCGCACAACAATGCCGGCCATGTGTCTAACAGCAAGGAAACCTTTCAGCGAGCAGCCGACACCGCTCGGAAACTGGAGCTACCGGAGCAGCTAGCCCGCGCTGCTCTGGGCTATGACGCAGGTTTCGGGGGCGCCGTGCGGTTCGAAGTGGGCGTACTGGACGAGACCCTTGTCGATCTGTTAGAAGAGGCCCTACGCGCATTAGGAGAGGGAGACAGCGTCCTCCGGGCTCAACTCCTGGCCCGTTTGGCCGCGGCCATCTACTGGTCCGAATCGCAGGAACGCCGGGACTTGCTGAGCGGTCAGGCTATCGACATGGCTCAGCGGGTGGGTGATAAGATGGCGTTCGCCTTTGCCCTCAACGGCCGGGGCTGGGCCCTCGCTGGCCCGGACAACATTGAGCAGCGGCTGGCTGATGCAACTGACCTCGTTCGGCTCGCGGATGATGAGGGACTCAGGCACCTGAGCATAGCTAACCAGGGCCACTCGCAGCGCCTAGGTTTCCTGCTCGAACTTGGCGATCTAGCGGGCGTCGATCGGGAGATTGAATATTACCGTCTGCTCGCAGAGGAAATGCGGGCGCCTTGGTACGTTTGGTACACGTTGCTCGTCCGAGCGATGCGCGCGCTGATGGAGGGACGATTCGAGGAGGGTGAAGAGCTGGCCCAGGAGGCGTTCGCCGTAGGGCAGCGGGCAGGCAATCCGACCGCAGTCCAGGCCTTTGGGGCGCAGACGATGGTGCTGCGAAGGGATCAGGGAAGGATCGGCGAGTTAGAGGGGTTCGTGAAGGGTTTCGTTGAGCAGCAGCCTGATTTTCCCCTCTGGCGTTGCGGGCTGGCGTTGGTCTACTGCGAATCGGGTAGAGAATCGGATTCACGTCGTGAGTTCGAGCGCCTAGCGGCCAACGACTTCGATGATCTACCGCGCGATTCAGTCTGGTTCACTGCCGTCGTGATATTGGCCGAGACGTGCACCTTCCTCGGCGATGTCGACCGAGCCGCCAGGCTGTACGATCTCCTGCTGCCATACGCGGCGCGCAACGTTACCCTCCCCTCTGGGGGCGCCTACTTTGGCTCAGTCTCCCACTATCTCGGCAAGCTAGCCAACATCATGGGCCGCTGGGAGCAGGCGGAAGACCACTTCGACGACGCCGTCGAGATGAACGCCAAGATGGGCGCAAGGCCGTGGATTGTCCGCACGCAGTATGAGTACGCCCGTATGCTCGGAAAGCGGGGCGGCGAAGTCGATATGGAGAAAGCTCAGCTGCTTATAGCCAAGTCGTTGGAGACGGCAGAGGAGATCGGCATGGCGGCGCTCGTCTCCGACATCGTCGCGCTGAAGCTCGAACTGCAGGGCGTCACAAATTGACTCGGTCGCAAACTCGATCGAGACCGTCGCTGGGGGCGTCCAGGCGGAGCAGCCGGACCTGCGCTCCCACGCCGCCCCCGACGGCACCGTCACACTACTCTTCACCGACATCGAGGGCTCCAGTGTAATTACGGAGCGACTCGGCGACGTACGCTGGGTAAGCTGCTGCGCGCACACAACGCCCTTGTCCGGGACCAGGCGCGGGCGCACGAGGGCTACGAGGTGAAGACCGAAGGCGACGGCTTCATGGTCGCGTTCGGCAGCGCCCGAAAGGCCGTCCAGTGCGCTGTCGCCATCCAGCGTTCTTTCGCCAAGCGCAACGCCGACGCCGACGAGCCGGTGTTGTGAGAAGTAGCAGGTTCAGAACAGCCTGGAGATCGAGGCGCATGGGCGCCAGTGTAGCACAGCGCGAGCAGGATGACCGCGACGGCGTTGCTCGGTTTGCCCGCAGAGAGCGAGGCCGGGTCGAGTTGGCGCTGCTGTTCGACTGACGCACCTTCAGGATCAACTCGTCGCCCTCATTCTTTCTGCTACACTCCGTCCACCACAGCAGGAGGTGGCGAGGATGAGGCTACGCACAGCGGCCCTGGCAGTTGTCCGGAACGAGTATTGAGGAGGCATTGTGCCAGCCAATTTCTGCTCTGATTGTGGGACCCAGGTCAAGACCAAGACGCTCGACGGCAGACAGCGGGATGTCTGCCCTGCATGTGGGCGTGTTCACTACGAGGTGCCGAACGTCGGTGCAGGCGCCCTGATCGAGCTGGATCAAAAGCTCCTGCTAGTACTGAGAAGCATTGAGCCATTTGCCGGCCAGTGGAACATACCTGCTGGGTTCGTCGAGGTTGATGAGAGTCCAGCCGAGGGCGCGAGCCGCGAGGCTCAAGAAGAGACTGGGCTACAGGTCGTCGCAGAAAGCCTAGATGATGTCTACGCGTTTAGCGATGATCCGAGAGGCCCTGGTATCCTCATTGTCTATCGATGCACTGTTGTCGGTGGACAGCTGTCAGGCAGCGAGGAAGGCAGAGACGTCAGGTACTTTTCTAGAAAAGAGCTTCCGGACGAACGGGCAGGTGGTGGCCATGATCAGGCGATCGCAGCATGGGCGCGCCGCACTCGTTCATGACTTCCACCGTGCTACACTCCGTCTACCAGAGCAGGAGGTGGCGAGCATGACACTACGCACAGTGGCCCTCTACTCGGAACCGTGCAACGTCTCTAGTAGCCTGTTGCGAAACTCCGGCTAGGGTTTGCTACCCTTGTTGCTGGACAGTGTAGTTACTGAGAACAAGACGCGGCTAGAGCGTTTCAAGACGCTTCTGAAGCCTCTAGAGGTGGAGGCCATTCCCTCTTACTGAGGCGAAGTGAAAGCAGATGATCGAAGCGCTAAATGCCATGAAACCTGCCCTAGTAACCGAGAACGGCTCGGGAGCCAACGAAGAGTGACTGAGGTCTCTACCAAACAGCTCAGTAAAGCTATTCGGAAGCTACACGGCTGCGACTCCACCTGGACTGGAGCTGTGCGTGTCAAGGAGACATTAAAGGGTGAGACTGTTTGGGAGGGCCTTGTGCAGGTCTTTAACCTCATCGATCATCCAAAGGCCACTGTCTGCTATGCTTGGTCTCACGCCGTCGACGACAGCACGAAGCGACGCTT
>JADFKB010000007.1 GCA_022565155.1 Chloroflexota bacterium
GCGAGGACGCCTTTAGCATCCTTGCCCGTTGCCCCGACGACGGCGGTGTCGCCGCTGATCGCCACGCTGCCGCCGAACTGGTCGAATGCCTGGCCGTCGGAAGCCGTGAGCTTCTTCACCTCGCCCCAGGTGTCTGCGCCGCCCTCGTTACGCTGGAAGACATATGCCGCGCCGGCGTCGCTACCCCCGGCATCATCGCGGGATGCGCCTACGACAGCGGTATCGCCGCTGACCGCCACGCTGATGCCGAACTCATCGCCGAGCTTGGCACCGAATGCGGTGAGTCTCTTCACCTCGCCCCAGTTGTCCGTACCACCCTCGTCGCGCCGGAAGACATATGCCGCGCCTGCGTCGTTGCCCCCGGCAACCTCACGGTATATCCCGATGACAGCGATGTCACCGCTAATCGCCACGCTCCAGCCGAACTGGTCGTCGAGCAGGGCGTCAGAGGCAGTGAGCTTCGCCACCTGGCCCCAGTTGTCCGCACCACCCTCGTTGCGCTGGAAGATATATGCCGCGCCGAAATCATCGAATTGGCTGCCTCCGACATCCTCGCGCGGGGATCCTACTACGACGGTATCGCTACTGATCGCCACACTCAAGCCGAAGTTGTCGCCGGCCTGGGCGTCGGAGGCAGTGAGCTTCTTGACCTCGCCCCAGTTACTCGCGGCTCCCTCGTTGCGCTCGAACACATATGCCGCGCCGGAGCTAATGCCTCCGGCATCCTCGCCGTCTGCTCCGACGACCGTGGTGTCGCCGCTAATCGCCACGCTTTCGCCGAACTGGTCGTCCTGCTGGGCGTCGGAGGCGATGAGCTTCTTGACTTCGTTGAACGATGCTGCCTCGGTGCTGCCTGGGAATGCGAGCGCAGCGAATACCATTAGCCCCAAAGCCAATAAGATACGAAGCGGGCTAACCCCCATCACTAAGGACACAGCTATCGCTCCTCTCAGGACGCCAAGAGTAGGCGGGGCAGGCTTGGCGAGATGCTTGGCCTTATGCGGCCACCAGTCATCACTAGTGTACATCTTGGGAACTGATTGTCAAGAAGGACGTTGTTTCGCCAGGCGCTCGTCTCGCGCTACGATGAGACATGACCAGTACGAACGGAAACAAGGCCCAGACGCCTGCACTGGCTGTCCGCGACCTAAGCGTCGCCTACGGCGAGCGGCTGGCGCTGGACGGCGTCACCCTCTCCATCGCCCACAATACGGTCGCGGGGCTGCTCGGCCCGAACGGCTCGGGCAAGAGCACGCTCCTCTCTGTCGTCGCCGGGCTGCGCACACCCCGGAGCGGCGAGGTGCGCATCTTCGGAGAGGCGCCAGAGCCTGCCCGCCGCAGGCGGGTCGGCGTCGTCTTCCAGGAGCAGGCTCTCGACCCGGTGATGACGCTCTGGGAGACGCTCGTGCTGCACGGCCGGCTGTTCGGCCTGGGCGGCAACACGCTCAGGCGGCGCGCCGAAGCGCTGCTCGAGCGCTTCGGCCTGGCGTCGCGCCAGCGCGACGCCGTCCGCACGCTTTCGGGCGGACTGCGCCGCCGCCTGGAGCTGGCGAGAGCGCTCTTGCCATCGCCGGAGCTGCTGCTGCTGGACGAGCCGACGGCCGGCCTCGACCCCGACGCCCGCCGCTCGTTCTGGCAGCTGCTGCGCTCCGTGCGCGAGGAGGGCCTCACGCTGCTGCTGGCGACGAACGATGTGCTGGAGGCCGAGCGCGAGTGCGGCACTGTCGCTTTTTTGCACGACGGGCGGTTGGTGGCGCAGGGTACGCCCGCAGAGCTGAAACGCGGGCTGAAGCACGACTCTGTCCGTATCGAATGCGTCGATTCGGACGGAGACGGCGGCCGGGCAAACGCCCTGGCCCAGTCGATCGCTAGCTGGCCTGGCGTCGGCGGCGTCACTTCGGCCGGCCCCGTGCTGCACGTGACCGTCGACGACGTATCGACGTTTGTCCCGCGGCTGTTTCAGACCGACGCCGACGCCATTCGCGACCTGCGCATCCAACCCTCGACGCTGGAGGACGCCTACTTCCAGATCGCCGGCGCGTCGCTGCAGGCAGAGCGGGCGCAGGAGGCGACGACGGCATGACGAGCGCGGCCCGCACAGTGAACGCCTGGGGCGCGCTGCTCACGCGCGACCTGCGAGCGTTCTTCCGCTCGCGATCGCAGCTCACGTCGTCGCTGCTGCTGCCGCTGATGCTGCTGGCGATCTTGGGCATCGGCGTGACGGAGGGTCTGGAGCCCACGCGCGTCCGCGACGGCGACTACGTTTCATTCCTGGTCTCCGGCATGATCGTGATGACAGCGCTCTTCTCGTCGACGTTCTCCAGCGCCTCGTTCTACCAAGACCGTGACAGCGGCATGCTGAAGGTGCTGCTGGTATCGCCGCACTCGCCGGCGGTGATCCTGCTGGGCAAGTCGCTCGGCGCGATCGTTATCGGCAGCGCGCAGGCGCTCATCGTCCTCGCCGTCGCGGCGGCGATACCCGCGATCGAACTCGAGTGGCAGTACGGAGTCGTCGTCAGCCTGGCGCTCGCCGTCACGACCGTCATCGGCCTGAACGTGCTGCTGAGCGGCCTGGCCCAGGTGCTGGCGTCGCGCATCCGCACCATGCAGGGCTTCCACCTGGTGATGAACCTGGTGCTCTTCCCGATGCTCTTCTTCTCCGGCGCCTTCTTCCCCCTGGCCAACTTGCCGGGCTGGCTCTACGGCCTGGCGCTGGCGAACCCGCTCACCTACGCCGTCGATCTGCTCCAGCTCGCCCTCTACGCCGACGGCAGCGACGGCTACCTCGGCGTCGGCGTCGATCTCGCTGTGCTCGGTACGCTGGCGCTGGCGCTCTTCGTCTGGGGGATGCGCCGCCACCCGCTGGTAGACTAACGTAATGAGGACTAACATCATGCGAAGGAGCTTCACCATGCCACGCTTCCTCATCCTCGCCGCCATGCTCACGGCCACGGCCCTCATCGCAATCGCCTGTAGCGGCGCCGACGATAGCAACGGCGGCGACAACAACGGCGCGGGCATCGCGGCCAGCCCGGGCAACTCGGAGTTGGTCGTCGGTCCGAACCGCTTTGCCTTCGGGCTGGCCGACGAAAACAACGAGCCGATCCATGCCACAGACGGCGTCAGCGTCTCTCTGCGATTCTTTTTCGGGGACGAGCTGAAGAGCGAGCAGGAGGCCGGCTTCATCTGGGCGATACCGGACGTCACCGGCTTCTTCGTCGCCAACGTCGACTTCGACCAGCCAGGCACCTGGAAGGTAGAGGCGACGGTGGTGCGCGATGGCAGCGAAACTCTGGTCGAATTCCCGTTCCCTGTCGTCGAACGCGGCGCAGCTCCGATCATCGGCGATCGGGCGCCCGCCACCGGCAACCTGACATTATCGCAGGAGCCCAACATCCTGCGCATCAGCACCGACCAGGAGCCGGACCTGTCGTACTACGAGCTGACGATTGCCGAGGCGTTGGATAGCGACCGGCCGTTTGTGGTCATATTCGCGACGCCGGCGTTCTGCGCCACCAGGTTCTGCGGGCCGGTCGTCGATAATGTGAAGGAGATCAGCCCCGCATTCGCCGGCCGTGTCGACTTCATCCACATCGAGCCGTTCGAACTAGACGAGGAGGGGCTGCTCGTCACTGCGGAAGGGCCTGCCGGCGGAACGGATCGAGTGGCGGTGCAGGCGGTAGTGGACTGGAACTTGCAGACAGAACCGTGGATCTTCATCGTGGACGGCAGCGGCATCATCGCCAATCGATTCGAAGGCAGTGCCAGCCCGGAGGAGCTGCGCGACGCGATCGAGGCGGTGCTGAACTAGCGATCACAGTAGGGGCGCTTGGCTAATCGCGCCTACTCGTGCTCTATCTTGAGCGCTAAGAACTCCCCGTCCTCCACCCGGTAGAAGACCTTTACTTGTCCAACGGCGACGGCATGCTCGCGCAGGTGGCTGGGAACGAAGCCTTCTTCTAGGTCTTGTCTGGCGTCCGGCGCAATGCGAAACACGATGATGTTGTTATCGTTGTCGCGCATCGTGAACGTCTCCACCTGCGTCAGGGATGCCACATCCACTTTTATAATAATGCCTTCGACCGAGCGTTCGCCGGCGCTGCAAGCGACCACAAGCATGACAAATAGCGCCACCAGGAGCCAGACGATGTGGCGGAGTTGGTATGAGCGCATAGCCGCTCTACGCCGGCTGTTAGCTCCTGATGAGCTGGTCGACGCCCGCCGCGACGAAGAGGATCGCCAGGTAAGGCAACGAGTAGAGGAAGAGCGCCATACTCGTCCGCTCATTGGGGACGCGCCATACTCGATAGGCAAAGCTGATAAAGCCCGCGCCCAGCACCAGCGCCACCACTGGGTAGAGCCAGCCGGTGCCAGCCACCGGCCAAAGTAGCAGGCTGGTCGCGACGAGGGCGAAGCTGTAGAGGAGCATCTGACGGCCGGTCTCGGCCGCGCCGCTAACCACGGGCAGCATCGGCACGGAGGCGCGCTCGTAGTCCGTCTGGTAGCGGAGGGCGATCGCCCAGAAGTGCGGCGGCGTCCAAAAGAACACGATGCCGAAGAGAACGACGACTGGCCAGTCCAGGCCGCCCGTCACGGCCGCCCAGCCGATCAGCGGTGGCATCGCCCCTGCCGCACCGCCGATGACGATGTTCTGCGTGGTACTGCGCTTCAGCCAGATCGTGTAGACGAACACGTAGAACGCGAGCGCCCCTGTCGCAAGCAGCGCGCTGGCGAAGTTCACCGTCGCCGCCAGCACGACGAAGCCGGCGATGCCGAGCGCGATTCCGAATATGAGCGCAAGCTGCGGTTCAATACGCCCGTCCGGCAGCGGGCGGTTTCGCGTGCGGGCCATCATGCCGTCGATATCGCGGTCGACGTAGCAGTTGATTGCGTTGGCGCCCGCAGCGGAGAGCGTGCCGCCGGCCAGCGTGAGCACCACCAGCCAAACGGAGGGCCAGCCTCCGTGCGCCATGATCATCGCCGGAATTGTGGTGATCAGGAGCAATCCGACGATGCGCGGCTTGGTCAGCGCCAGGTAGTCGCTAGCGATCGCGCGCAGGCTGCGCGCCGGCGCCGCGACTACCGCCTGCGGCACCTCGACAGCCTGCTGGACAGCGTCTTGCCCCAGCACATCGATCTCCTACGTCGACTCCGGCGCCGGCAGCGGACCGGCTGCCGGTTCCGCTCTCGTCTGTGGTCCCGCTGCGCGGGCCGTCGGTTGCATTTCTCCCACACTTTGGGCAGTCCCGTGAGCAAACAGCGCCACGGCCACCAGCGTTGCCCAGAGCGCGACAGCCAGCGCCAGGTGTGTCGCGCTCGCCGCTGGCTGGAGCAGCGTCCAGATGTTCGCCGCGCCGGCCATCGCCTGCGCCACGTAGAGCGTAAGCGCGAACGCCGCTCCATACAAGACCGGCTTGTCGTCTCGTTGCGTTCGCCAGGCCTTCGCCGCGACGTGGGCGACGAACAACCCGACCAGCAGCGCGGCGAATCGATGCATCGCGTGAATCATCGCCAGCCGGCCGCCGTCCGGCATCAGTTGGCCATCGAACAGCGGCCAGTCGCGGTAAGCGAGACCGGCCCCGCTGCCGCTGACGTACGAGCCGGTGAGCATGAGCGCGAAGATCGCAATCGCTGCCAGCGCGGCCTGGTTGCGGAAGGCTATCGAACGCTCCGGCTGCGCAGTCGGCGTCTCCCGCCGGGGAACGGGCGCCTGCGGCCGGGGAACAAACGCAAGGAACGTGATCACGAGCAACGTCGCCAGCAGAATCGACGCCATCGCCAGGTGCGCCATCACTAAGCTGGACGGTAGATCGTTGAGGACGGTCAAGCCGCCAAGGACGATCTGGCCGATCACCATCGCGACGGCGGTGAGCGCGGCCCAGGCGATCACCGGGTAGTCTCTCCTGTGACGCCAGGCGACGATCGCGACAGCCAGTATCAGGAAGCCAACGACGGAGGCCAGCAAGCGATGCGAAAACTCGATGAGAACAGCGGTCTCGAACGGCGGGATTAGCTCGCCGTGGCAGCGCGGCCAGTCCGGACAGGCGTCGCCGGAGTCCGTCGCGCGGACGACACCGCCCAGGACAACAAGTGCGTACGTCGTGGCCAGAGCGACCAGGCTCAGCCAGCAGAACCCCGCGCCGAGCGAACGCTGTTCCGCGACCGGCCCGTCCGCTCCGACTCTGTCTGCACGCGCGTTCGTCACCGCACTTACCTTTCGCCTGTGGTTTTGATTGTGATAGAGGGTACAAGAGGACTATAACAGGTGCGCCCGCGCAGCAAAAGAGATGCGAACTCTTGACCGTATCAAGTCATTGTGATACCTGGTACAAGTAATGGCAGAAGGAGACAACCCCGAACAGGAGCACACCGGCGAGGTTCCCGAAGTACACGTGCGGCTGGTGCTACCCCTGCTGGTACCTATCATCGCCTTCCTCTTCGCCTTACTTCTCATCTACGGCCTTTCCCGCGTCTTCCTGGAGCTGAATGAGACGAGCATCGGCGACGTGACAATGGCGACGCCGGCGGCGCTGGGCGTATCGCTCTTCATCCTCTTCGCAGCCTGGCAGATGGCGAGCAACCGCACGATGCAGCAGTGGCAGGTGGCGATGATCGCCTCCGTCGCGGTCGCTGCGCTCACAGGCGGGGCGATCTGGGCCGCGGTACACGACGAGGGCGAGGCGGAGGTTCTGGCCAACGGCGACGCGCAGAGACGCCGACCGCAGGGACGCCGGTGGCTGCGGGCACAGTCTCCGTCAGCCTGATCGATCCCGATTGGGCGGTCGAAGTCACGCCCGCTTCCGCCGCCGACCCAACGACGTTCTCCATCAGTAACAACGGCTCGCTCGTTCACAACCTGCGCGTGATCAGGACCGACCTTGACCCTGATTCTCTTCCATCCGACTCCAGCGGTTTCCAGGTTGATGAAGACCAAGTAAACGTCGTCGCCTTCATCTCCGAGTTGACCAGCGGCGAATCAACCGAACTTGCTGTCGATCTGGAAACGGGCAGCTACGTTCTCATCTGCAACATCCCCGGCCACTACGACCAGGGCATGCGTACGGGCTTCACCGTCGAGTAAGCCCCGAGTCCGCGCCGTAACAATCAAATAGCCCTCAGTGATGAGGGCTGCTCTGTTTTCTCTCACGAGGAAATGCGCCGTGTTCGCTAGCGGCCTTCCAGCCCCAACTCTCGCAGCTCGGCCTCAACGTCGTCCCAGTCCGGCTCCTTCTCCTCCGCCTCCACCCGCGCGTACCAGCGGAAGAACACCACCGTCATGTACGACCAGAGGATGGTTGTGCCCATCAGCTTCATCAAGCCACCTGCGATCTGCTGGTCGTCCACAGCCGTCAGGTTCCAGATACGCGGCGCCTCCTCGTAGAAGGAGTAGGCGGCGCTCTCCGAGAAGGTGATGAACGACGCCATGATAGCAGGCAACAGCGATTGCAGAAACAGATAACCAATCTGCAACGGCTCCGAGAGACGCGGCAACTCCTTCAGCGGGCTTAGGATCGGCCACCACATCAGGAGCCCAGATGCGGTAAGCGCGCCGTGGGCGAACAAGTGGAAGCCGTGGACACGGAGCTGTAGATCAATAGTTGGCGGCAGGTGGAAGAGCAGCAGGGAGGCGTTGAAGACCGCAAAGGCGACCACAGGCCGCGTGACCACCCGCGCCACGGGCATCGCTCCCGGCGTCCGTAGTATCGCCTGCCAGAGCCAGCCCGGCACGCCGGCCAGCAGGAGCGGCGCGGCGACGAGCATCAGCAGCAGGTGCTGGAGCATATGGGCGGTAAGGAGGTAGGTCTCGGCCAGGTCGTGCAGCGGCGAGCCTGTCGCCGTGTAGAGCGTCAGCACGCCAAGCGTGAACAACGTGATCTGGCTGCGCTTCACCCGCCCGGCATCGGAGAACCGCGGGCGCAGGTAGGTGACGGCGTACAGGTAGGCGGCCTCCAGCAGCACGCAGAGCGCGACCACTTCCAGGTGCGCGTTCCAGTCCAGCCATTCGTAGCCGGCGATGTGGAGGATGGGCATCAGGAACCTCGAGGGCGCAGTATCTCAGACGAGGCTGGAGCCGAGGGTGGCAAGTACGATCGTAAACAGTCCGGCAACGAGCACTAAGCCGCCCGTAAACATGATTGAGAAGAGCTTGTTATCAAACTTCAGGTGCATGAACCACAAGACGACGATCACGAACTTCAGCGCGGAGAGTGCGAGCAGCATTCCCAGCAGCGCGCCATCGGCCAGGTCCATGTAGTAGAGCGCCACCTCGAGTGCCGTGACGGCAGCGAGGAAGATCCCTACCTTGATGTACTCCGCAGCCTCCGGATGTCCTTCTGGCGGGTCCTCCAGCACGTCCAGGTCGGCTTCGTTGATCGGCTGCGGCCAACGCAGCTCGAACGGCGAAAGCGCGATCGCGAGGACGAGCGCGCCGAGCGCGACGAGCGGAACGCCGAGCAGGTAGGCCGGATTCTGGAAGACGGCCTTCGTGCCGGTCGCCAGCACCAACGTCGCCAGGTCAACAATCATCGCTCCGCTCCTTACGTTTGGATCAGGTACACAAGCGTGAAGATCACGATCCAGACGATATCGACGAAGTGCCAGTAGAGCCCCAGCAGTTCGACGTTGAGGCTATGCTCCTTCGTCCACCCGTTTCGCTGCGAGACGATGTACATGGAGACCAGCATCAGCACGCCGACCGAAACGTGGGCGCCGTGAAAGCCGGTCAGGACGAAGAACGTGGTACCGAACAGGTTCGCGTTCAGTGTCAGCCCTTCATTGTAGAACGCGGTAAACTCGAATGCCTGACCGGCAAGAAACGTCACTCCCAGCAGCGCCGTCGCCAGCAGCCAGATGCCCAGTCCGCGCCGGTCGTTGCGCTGAATCGCCGCCAGCGCCAGCACCATCGAGACGCTGCTCATCAGCAGCACGAAGGTGCTGATCGACGTGAAGGGAATGTCGAAGAGGCCCTGATACATTACGCCGTCGAAGACGCAATCCTGCGGGCAGGGCGGGGCGACGCCGCTGTTGCGATAGAGCAGGTAGGTGCCGATCAGCCCGCCGAAGAAGAGACACTCCGACGCGAGGAAGAGCCACATCAGCAGCTTTCGGTTGTCGATGCCTGTGCTCGTCTCGTGGCCGGCGTCTATCGTCGGCGCGTGTTGCACGTCAGCCGTTGGCGCGTGTTGCACGTCAGCTCACTCCGTTGCAGGTTCCAAGGCCCAACCGAAGACCCCTACCAGCGTGATTACTACCCCTACCGGAATCAGCGGAAGCAGCCATGGGTTGTCGTAGTAGATGAATCCGGCGGCCATGATGGCCGGCCCCAGTGCCGCGATCAGCGGCAGGATCGAGGGCGAAGGCAGATGGATGCCGAGACCTTCACCGGAGTCGTGATCGTCGCCGTACGCGCCCCCGGCGACGACCGGTACCGGCACGCCGGTCTCGCTCTCGACGTACTTCGTGTGCCAGAAGTCGTCCAGCGCCTTCACCTGCGGGATCTCCGCAAAGTTGTAGGCGGGAGGCGGGGAGGGGATCGCCCACTCGAGCGTGCGGCCGTCCCAGGGGTCGGCGCCCGCCTTCTCCTTGCTGCGCAGGCTGATCACAACGTTCACCATGAAGACGACGATCGAGAAGGCGATCAGGAAGGCGCCGGCCGTCGCCATCATGTTCCAGAGCCCCCAGCCCATGCCGTCCGAGTAGCTGGAGATGCGCCGCGGCATGCCGAGCAGGCCGAGGATCATCATCGGCTGGAAGGTGACGTTGAAGCCGATGAACATCGTCCAGAAGTGCAGTTGCCCCCACTTCTCGTTGAGCAGCTTGCCGGAGAACTTGGGAAACCAGTAGTAGATGCCACCGAACAGGCCGAACAGCGCGCCGCCGATGAGCACCTGGTGGAGGTGCGCGACGACGAAGTAGGTGTCCTGCTGCTGGAAATCGGACGGGACCATCGAGTGCAGCATGCCCGTCAGCCCACCGATCGTGAACATGGCGATGAACCCCAGGGCGAAGAGCATCGGCGTATTGATCCTGATCGATCCGCCCCACATCGTGCCCAGCCAGTTAAATATCTTGATCCCCGTCGGCACGGCGATCAAGATCGTCGAGATGCCGAAGGCCGCGTTTGCCGTCGTGCCCAGGCCGGTCGTATACATGTGGTGCGCCCAGACGCCCCAACTCATGAAGGCGATCGCGATGCCGGAGAAGACGATGAAGGGATAGCCAAAGAGCGGCTTGCGCGAGAACGTCGGCAGGATCTCCGAAACGATGCCCATCGCGGGCAGGATCAGAATGTAGACCTCCGGGTGGCCGAAGAGCCAGAACATGTGCTGCCAAAGCAGCGGCGTTCCGCCGGCGGCGACGCTGAAGAAGACGCCGCCGAAGAGCCTATCGAAGAGGAGCTGGAAGAGCGCGACGGTGATCACCGGCATGGCGAAGATGATCAGGAAGGATGTGACCAGCGTCATCCAGACGAACAGGGGCATCTTGAACATCGTCATGCCCGGCGCGCGCATGTTGATGATCGTGACAACGAAGTTGAAGCCTCCCGCCATCGACGCGATGCCGAGGATGAGCAGCCCGAACGCCCAGTAATCGATGCCGGTGCCCGCTGAGAACTGGTTCAAGGTCAGCGGCGCATAGCCGAACCAACCACCGTCCGGCGCGCCTAGCTTGCCATCGAATATCGAGCCGCCGGGGTTGCCGGTAAAGAAGCTGGCGGTCATCAACAGGCCGCCGCTCAGGAACAGCCAGTAGCTGAAGGCGTTGAGCCGCGGAAACGCGACATCGCGCGCGCCGATCATCAGCGGAACCAGCAGGTTAAAGAACGCCACGGCGAGCGGCATGATCACCAGGAAGATCATCGTCGTACCGTGCATCGTGAAGAGGCGGTTGTACGCATCGGCATCGACGAAGCTGGATTCGGGGCGGGCGAGCTGGAGACGGATGATCAGCGCTTCCACGCCGCCGATGAGGAAGAAGACGAACGCCGTGGCGCCGTACATCAGACCGATGCGCTTGTGATCGACTGTCGCGAGCCAGCTCCAAACGCCGTTATACGTAGCGGCCTCTTGCCGGATGCGGCGCAGCGCCTCCCCTATGGTTGGCGTCCTCTGCTCGATCACTGCTCCCGTCATTTGTGACTCCTCGTGCGGCGTACTGCCGCTCGACCCGGCCCTTACGGGCTGGCTAGCTGCTCTAGCGCCCAGGCATCGAACTCTGCCGGTTCGACCGCGATCACATCGAACTTCATCCCGGCATGACCGATGCCGCAGAACTCAGCGCACTGTCCTGGATAGACCCCGGCCTCCGTCGCGTTGAACCACATCCTGTTCGTTCTGCCCGGTATCACGTCTAGCTTGCCGGCCAGCTTCGGCACCCAGAAGCTATGAATCACATCGAGCGAGCTTAGCTCGATGCCTACCTCGCGGTCGACGGGGATGAACAGCTCTTCCGCCGTCATCGGATTGCCGTCGGCATCGGCGTACTCGGGATCGAGGTACTCGAACCGCCAATCCCACTGGAAGGCGACGACGCGCACATGCAGCGCATCGTCTCTCGCATCGCGGCCGAGATCGAAGATACCGTCGACGGTGGGAACGGCGATGAAGGCGAGCAGGATCAGCGGCGCTATCGTCCAAGCGATCTCCAACCGCATGTTGCCATGCACCTGGACGGGCATCTCGTCATCGCTTCGCCGCCGAAAGCGGACGACGATATAGAGTATGGCCGCCGATACGAGAATCAGGATGACGGTTGCTGGTATCAACACAAGGATGAAGAGGTCCCGTTGCCGTTCCGCCACATCGCCGCCCGGGTTGAAGGTGTTTTGGTCTCCGCCAAAGGCTCCGCAGCCCGCAAGCAGCGCGGCGAAGGCGACCGCGATCGCGACCCCGGCAAGCTGTCTCACGCGGCGAACGTTCATCGGCTTCCTACCGTACTACGCGCGGCCGCCGACGCCTGCCAGGCTGCTGCTGGCCAGGGCGCTCGCATCCCGGACGTATCACGTCCTGCATCGATGTCCAGATCATACGCTTACGAAGCTAGCGGCTAGCTGCCGTCAACCTCTTGTACCGTATATCACAAGCCCTGGTTCTGGTCAATGGAAAACAGGCCCCGGGGATACCAGCGAGAAGCGCCAATAGTAACAGACGGTGCCGCCATTCGCTGCTGCGGCTAGGGAGAGGGGAACACGAACCGTTCGGATTCGGAGCTACTGCTAGGCGGCCTTGCCGCGATTCTTGCGTCTCAGCTTGCGGGCAGCCGCAAGGTCGATAGCTAACGGCGCGATCGGCGCCTCGCGCAAGTCCTCCAGGAAGACCGGGCCACCGCAGCGTTCGCATCGCAGACGCTTGCCAGGTTGCGGCTTCGGCCCCTTAAAGCCCGCGCGAGGCTTGAACGTCCTGATCACCAGCCGCTCTTCTTTCGTAGCCTCTATCTGGCCGCTGATGTGGCCGCAGTGGTAGCACTTGACATCGCCAACCATCAACATTCTGCACCTCCGATTCGGCTTCCGCTGCCAAGAGAGCAGCGAAACGAACCTCAGTCCGATCTTTCGGCCGATTGGCGAAAATCTGAAGCCGCCTCTCCCTGAATTTGCCGGGGAATAACTCCTAACGCCCACGTTAATAACAGGAATATCGAGATGAGGGCCTGTTGTCAGCCTTCGACGCTTTCAATGCGGAAGCGCAGCGTGCCGGACGGCGCCTCCACCTCCACCTCCGCGCCTACACGCTTCCGGAGGAGAGCGCGCCCGACCGGCGACTCGTAGGAGATGCGGCCCTGCGTGGCGTTCACTTCGCTCGGCCGCACCAGCGTAAAGGTTGATTTCGCGTCAGAGCTAAGGTTACGCAGAATCACTGTGCAGCCGACCTCGACGACGCTGCCATCGGGGGCCGGGCCGTCGGTAATAACGGTGGCGAGATCGAGCGTTATCTCGATCTTCTGGATCCGTCCTTCGATGTGGCCCTGGTGTTCGCGGGCAGCGTCCAGCGGCGCGTTCTCGCGAAAGTCTTTGTCCTCGCGTGCACGCTGGATATCGGCGATAATCTGCGGCCGTTGGGCTTTCAACGACTCGAGCTCCTTAGTAAGGGCACGCTTCTCGTCCTCGCTGATCTCCATGTCCTCGAACGCGATCGCCGGTTCGGCCGCGCGCGAGCCAGCGCCCCGCTTGACGCGCAGGTGGACGCCCAGGTTGGTCGGCGTATGGCCCGCCTTCTTAGCGGCGGCGAGGAACTTCTTCACCGCGTTGGCGCGGGCCGTGGCATCGGTAACGGTGCCAGTGATGGTGTCAGCGTACGTTGCCACCTCATGGCCGCGCAGCTCGGTCCAAGTGCGGTCGGCGCCGCACCAGCGGACGAATCGCTCCACCTCCGCCTGGTTGTCCATGCGCGCCGCATCGTCCAAGCTGGACAAGTAGCTGCGCGCCGCGTCCATGAGAGTCGCCGTTGGGCCGTCTGTCATACTTCCTCCTGCTCGATTCTGGCACACAGCGGCGGGCCGGTCAACGACCAAGTGGTTCGGCGACGAGCGTTGCTCTGTAGCCGAGAGTTAGTTGGGATGCAACTCCCGCGCGATCTCTTCCGCCATCTCTTGCACCAGGCCGCCCTCCGTCGCGAACGCGCGGCAGAGGCGCAGGATATCGTCGCGCTGCTCGGGCCTGGGCCTGCTCACGCCGAGGATGGCCAACACGCGTTGGAGCAAGATCGGTGCGTCGGAAGCGGAGGCGAAGCCGTTTACCTCGCGGAGGATGCTGGCGCGCGTCGATACCTGGACTGCCATACCTTGAGCCTAACAGCGCCCGATGCGCTGCCGCATCGGGCCTCTCCTGAATGGCATACGGCGGAAACCCCTAGGCTGTATCTACCCACCCGGTTGCTCCAGCGTATCTACTTCCCTGTTGCTCCAGCAACAGTCGGCGGTACAATCACCCTGTGAAGCGCAACGCGCTCGTCCTCTGCATCGCCATTCTCGCCCTCGGACTAGCGATCGCTGCCTGCGGCGGCACAGATGAATCTCCCCCGCCCACACCGACAGCCTCTGACCAGACACGCAGCTTTGCGATGGGCATTAGCTCGCTGCCACCGGAGCTGACGGAAGAGAGCTACATCGAGACGTTCGAGCTGGCGGGCAGCGCCGGCGAGGTGATCCTGATCCAGCGAACGCCGCCCTGGGCCGAACTGCTGGCCGGCCGCATCTCCGAGGACACAGTGCAAGCGACGCAGCGCGAGGTGAACCTCGCCGAGGAGAACGGGCTCGACCTCTTCATCGCGATCGACCCGACCGATGGCTCGAAGCGGCGGAGCCGCCTGGCCGGCCTGCCCGACGAGCTCGTCGGCGCCGGCTTCGCGAACGAGGACGTCCACCGCGCCTTCATCGCCTACGCCGAGTACATCGCGGAGAGCTACCAACCGAAGTACCTGGCGCTCGGCGTCGAGATCAACAGCTACCAGCAACACCAGCCGGAGGACTTCGAGCGCTTCGTCGTCCTCTACCACGAGACCTACGAGGCGGTGAAGGCGATCTCGCCGGATACGCTGATCTTCCCTACGTTCCAGTTAGAAGAGTTGCAAGGGCTGCTGCCGCTGGAAGAGCCGCTGCAATCGCAGTGGCACCTGATCAGCCGCTTCGAGCCGCGCCTGGACCTGCTGGCGGTGAGCAGCTTCCCCGGCCTCGTCTTCCCCACGGCTGACGAGATCCCCGACGCCTACTTCACCCAGATCGCCCTCTACTCCGAACGGCCGATCGCGATCACCGGCCTCGGCTACTCCTCCGCGCCGGCAGAGGATGGCACGCGCGCCGAGGCCGAGGCGGCGCAGGCGGCGTTCGTGCGGCGCACGCTCAACAACGCTGAGCAGATAGGGATGGCGCTGGTGATCTGGTTCGCCGGCCAGGACCCGACGTTCACAGGAGAAGCGCCGCTCGACCTCTTACGCGACGCCGGCCTGGCGCGCCAGGACGGCACGGCCAAGCCAGCTTGGACGATCTGGTCGCAGACGGCGCGGCGGCCGCTGGCGGACACGGCAGATGAGTAGCGCTCCAGCAGCGCCCGCACCGCTCCACAAACCGAGTCGAATAGTGTAGGATAGGGACGCTATGGAGCCGCGTATCCAGTACGCCCAGACCATGGATGGCGTGAGCGCCACCCGCCACTTTGCAGGCCTGCTCATTGGCCCCGTGCTCATCATAGTGGGCCTAGTGGTGGATAGTTCGTGGCACGCCACGGACCATGCGGCCCATCTGTTTGGTGAGGGGTACGTCCTCTTATTTCTCGGACTGGCCGTCATGATTTTTGCCAGCGTCCGCATGTTCATGGCCCACATTGGTCTCGTGGGCAGGGCCTCGCTCGGTGGCCGACATCGCGCCAAGTCTATCCGCATGGCAACCTTCTCTCTCTATATTGTTATCACTGGCGCCGGCCTGCTCCTCCTCGGTGGCTTTCTTGACACTTCGTGGCACCATGACCACCGCCAGGAGCTGGATGTCTTCTCCCCGCTTCACCCCTATCATTCGCTGGTCTTTGTTGGCTTTGTAGCTATCGTCGTGGCCGGGGTGCGCATTTTTACTTCCAATGCTGAGCTCTCCATCGAAGTAGCCGAGGCGGAATCGTCAAGGCCAGTGGCCACTGGTGTCACGCTTGCGCCTTCCGGCCCACTCACGATCCTGTTTACGGACATGGAGTCCTCCACAGCCCTCACACGACAGCTCGGGGATGCGGCAGCTCAGGAAGTCCGACGCACTCACAACGAGATCGTGCGGACGGCGCTCAGCGCGAACGACGGCACTGAAATCAAACACACGGGTGATGGTATCATGGCCTCGTTCTCGACAGCATCATCCGCACTCAACTGCGCCATCGCCATCCAGCGAAGCGTCGCGGCGCACAAGGAGGAGCACTCCGACTCCCCACTGGGCATCTACATCGGGCTGAATGCCGGAGAACCGATCGCCGAAGACGACGACCTCTTCGGCACCTCGGTAGACCTGGCGGCGCGTATCTGCGACCACGCAGAGCCGGGGCAGGTGTTGGTTTCCGATGTCGTGCGTCAGTTGGCGGCGGGGAAGGGCTTCATGTTCTCCGACATCGGCGACGTAGTGCCGAAGGGATTCGAGGAGCCTGTGCGTCTGTACGAAGTGCGCTGGTGGGAGGAGGGCTGATGGAGCCTCGCATCCAGTACCCGAAGACGAAAGACGGCGTAAGCATCGCCTATTGGACGCTAAGGGCGGGCGTGCCTCTCGTGTAGCCTCCAATGGTACCGAGGTGCAATCAGCTCCAGCACCTCCCACCACCGGTTTTCGCTATAGACATTGCCTCGCAGCAGCATCGCCCCTTCACCGTCTCTAACCGGTTGAATCAGAAGAGCGGGTGGCAACAGATACACTCGAAATGGCCATTGTAGGCGGTACCTTCCGGAAATCCCAATTACGAGCGATGGCGGCTAGTGCTGCCAGGGGCTAACATGCGACTGAACGAAGCAGCGGACAGGAAGAGCTTGCCCATAGGAGGCTGAGCATGGTGCCACTAGCCCGCCGCTACCTCTTTTCTGATAAGATCCGCCTTGCTATCGCCGCTGGTGGGGTCGCCTTTGCGGTGCTGTTGATTGTCCTAGTGCAGGCCTTCTTTCAGGGCATTATTGACCAGATTGGACGATTCGCGAGTGCGGCTCCGTCCGACCTGTGGGTGATGCAGGCAGGCACGCCTGATCCCTCTCACGGGGCCTCCATTCTTCCCAACTCAGTGCTGTCCGACCTTCAGGACGTGCCTGGGGTGGCCGCCGCTCAGCCCCTGTTGGGCAGAGCGATGCAGGTCGGCAGCGCGCGCTTCGGCTTCGTTATGGCCGTCCCCGAGGGCCCATTTCAGGCTCAGACCATCGAGGCGTTTGGCGCGCAGTCATCGCCCGAGAGGGGGCAGGTAATCCTCAGCGCCGTTTTGGCGAAGGATATCGGCGCTGGTCGAGGCGATGCCGTCGACATTGCCGCGTCTAGCTTTGAAGTTATCGACGTGTCCTCGTCGCTCGTCGGATCCTTCAGCGTGGGCGCGTTGCTTGACTCCCAGGATGCTGCCCAGCTCTTCGGCGATCCTGAAGCCTTCTCCTTCGCCCTGGTCTTCGTCTCGCAGGACGCCGATCCGGAACAAGTTGCCGCGGCTATCGAGGATCAGGTGCCGGGGACTGCTGCTCTTACCCCGCAGGAGTTTGCCGACGTGCTACGGCAGGAGATAGAGGATGGACTCCGTCCCATCGGGGCCGTACTCTTTGGGCTCGCCTTCGTCGTTGGCTTAGCAGTCATTGCCCTGACCATCTATACCTCTACCGTGGAGCGCACTCGGGACTACGGCGTCCTCAAGGCAGTGGGGGCCTCGCCTGGGCAGTTGTTCGCCGTTGTGATTCGCCAGAGTCTGATAGTGGCCCTAGCCGGGTATGTGCTGGGATCCGCCCTGGGCATTGCCAGCGGTAGGCTGCTCCAGGACGCCGTCCCTCAGTTCGTCTTAGTCTTCCGCTGGCAGGACTTCCTGTTGGTATTGGCTGCCGTCCTGGTTATGAGCGCCGTGGCCACACTGGTGCCCGTCCGCCGCGTGGCGAGCATCGACCCTGCCATGGTGTTCAGAGCGTAGCCGCCGGAGGGAGTGAAGGATGGGAGCACAGGCCGTCAAAACCAGTGCCGATGATATTGTCCTGGAGCTTCGCGGTCTCACCAAGGTGTTCGGCAGCGGCGCCGCGGCGGTGAGGGCCGTAGACGGCATTGATCTCACTGTCCGCCGTGGAGAGCTCGTGATCATCATGGGGCCGTCAGGCTCCGGTAAGACCACACTGCTCACGCTTATCGGCGGCCTCCTCAAGCCCACCTCCGGCACGGTGCACATCAACGGCATTGACATTACTGCGATGAAGGAGTCGGCCCTGACCCAGGTGCGTCGGCACAATGTGGGTTTCATCTTTCAGTCCTATAACCTGCTGGAGTCGTTGAGCGCCGTGGAGAATGTGGAGGTGGTGCTGGACCTGGCCGGCCGCGGCGGGCGCGGCGCTGCCGTCAAGGCGGAGCAGATCCTTGTTGACCTGGGGATGGGCCACCGTTTGCATTTCAAACCACGCGACCTCTCCGGTGGCGAGAAGCAGCGGGTGTCCGTCGCCCGCGCCATGATCAACGACCCTGACCTCATGCTGGCCGACGAGCCCACGGCCAACCTGGACTCCAAGCACGGTCCTGAGATCGTCCTCCTGTTACGCGCTGTCGCTAAGGAGCTAGGGCGCACGGCGGTCATCGTCTCCCACGATGTCCGCATCCAGGAGCTGGCTGACCGGATCCTCTGGTTTGAGGACGGTCGCTTCAAGGACAACCCCGAACCGGCCGTGGCCCCCGCCGAAGAGAAGACGACGGGGGTCTGACGTCGTGCGACAACTAGCTGCTGGCAAGGACTTCCTGTTCGCCGACCTCGGCGAGACCGAGCTACGCGGCTTCGAAGACCCCGTCAAGCTCTGGGAGTTGCGCTGGCAGGAGTAATCCCTACGGGTAGACCAGCTCCCGCTCCAGCAGCGCCCGCGCGATGACGACGCGCTGAATCTGGGACGTGCCCTCCACGATCATGAGCTGGCGGGCGTCGCGGTAGTGGCGCTCCAGCGGGTGGTCCATCATGTAGCCCTGCGCGCCCAAGACCTGGAGCGCATCGGACGAGACCTTCACCGCCATCTCCGTCGCGAACGCCTTGGCGATCGAAAGCAGCGCCGCGTTCTCGCGCTGGTGCTTGCCCTGGTCGACGAGCCAGGCGGCTTGATAGACGAGCAGGCGGGCGGCCTCGATCTGGATCGCCATGTCGGCGAACATGAACTGGATCGCCTGCAGTTCGGCGATCGGCTTGCCGAAGGCCTTCCGCTCACGGGCGAACTCCAGAGCGTAGGTCATCGCCCCCTCGGCCAGACCGACGCCGCGCGCGCCGACGACCGGCCGCAGCGTGTTCAGCGTCAGCATGGCGTGGTTGAAGCCATGCCCTTCCTCGCCGCCGATGAGCTGTTCCGGGCCGACGCGCACGTCCTTGAATACGATGTTCGCTGTCGGCACGCCGCGCACGCCCATCTTCCGGTCCGTCCCCGCGACCGAGAAGCCGGGGCTGTCCGTTGGTACGATGAAGCCGGAGATGCCGCGCGTGCCGTTATCGGAGCCGGTCTTGGCAAAGGCGACGACGAAATCGGCGACGGTACCGCCAGAGATGAACATCTTCTCGCCGTTGAGGATGTAGTCGTCGCCGTCGCGTACGGCGCGAGTCTCCAGCGCAGAGGCATCGGAGCCGGAGTTCGGCTCGGTCAGGCAGAAGGCGCCCTTCGCCTCGCCGCGGGCGGACTTCGGCAGCCAGGTCTGCTTCTGCTCTTCGCTGCCTCCGATCAGGATCGGCTGCGTCGGCAACGCCGATAGGAGCAGCACCAACCCCGAAGCGCAGCAGTACTTTGCGATCTCCTCGACGGCGAGCGCCAGAGGAAACACGCCCGCTCCGCTGCCGCCGTACGCCTCGGGAATCGTCAGGCCCAGCAGCCCGACTTCGCGGAACGCTTCGAAGATATCGTGCGGATACTCCTCCGACACGTCCATCTCCGCCGCGCGCGGCGCCACGCGTTCCTTCGCGATACGGCGGGCGGTCTCCTGAATCAGTCGCTGCTCTTCCGAGAGCTGAAACTGCATCGTCACACTCCTCAAAAGCGGTTCGTGCTAGATATGGTCGATCGACGACAGCATATCGTATGGGAGATGCCAGAGCTACTGCGAGAGCCTATGTGGCCAGATTCGCGCAGATAGGCGAGATCCGGCGCTCATGGCCTTGCGAACGCTAGAATTACCTTGTATGCTAATACTAGTGCCAATCACCCATCTAGTTATAGTAAGTAAAGGGCGCGGCTAGACTGACCCCTTGGCTTCTATCTCCCTGAGAGAACCCGAACGGAACCCTCCCGGATCGGCTGGGATGGGTTTGCTTTGTCTCCTCTTCAGTTCATAGTTAGGAGTGCGTAGCTATGGTAATGATCGCCGAATCGATCAGCGACGGTTCCCACGTCCCCAGCATGACCAAGTCGTACGCCAAGATCCCGCACGTGCTGGAGGTCCCCCACCTGGTACGCATCCAGCTCGATTCGTACAAGTGGTTCACGAACGAAGGCCTGGCCGACCTCCTGAACGAGATCTCGCCGATCCAGGACTTCACCGGCAACCGCATGGAGATGCGCTTCGCTCGCGAGGTCTCACCTAAAGACACGCACGAGAACCTGGAAGACTTCGTCGGCCTAATACCGCTGGAGGATGTAAAGAAGGACAAGAAGACGCTCGCCAAGAAGGGCGAACCGCTGACATTGGAGACGGCGCAAGCGCTGCGTAAGGCGCGCATCGCATCCTTAGCGGTACGCCCGTACTCCCTCGGCAAGCCGAAATACCCGGAGAACGAATGCCGCGAGCGCGACACCACCTACTCCGCGCCGCTCAAGGTCTGGGTGCAGCTCCTCGTGAAGGAGACCGGCGAAGTGAAGGAGCAGGAGCTGTTCATGGGCGATTTCCCGCTCATGACGCCAAACGGCACCTTCATCATCAACGGCGCCGAGCGCGTCGTCGTCGCGCAGCTTGTCCGATCGCCGGGCTGCTACTTCTCGTTGAATCGGGACGCCACCAGCGGCCGCACGCTCTGCTCCGCGAAGCTGATCCCCAGCCGCGGCGCGTGGCTGGAGTTCGAGACCTCCAACAAGAACATCCTCTCGGTCAAAGTCGACCGCAAGCGCAAGATCCCGATCACGACGCTACTGCGCGCGATCGACGAGGACGACAAGCTCGACGATGAGGAGCTAGGGACGGACGAGCGGATGCTGGCGACGTTTGCGTCGGTCGACACCAACCCGGACCACCCCTACATCCAGTCGACGCTGGAGAAGGAGCCGACCAAAAACAAGCAGGAGGCGCTGCTGGAGTTCTACCGCCGGCTACGCCCAGGCGATCCGCCCACGAAAGAGAACGCACGCGGGCTGATCAACTCGCTCTTCTTCAACCCGCGCCGCTACGACCTGGGCCGCGTCGGCCGCTACAAGGTGACGCAGCGGCTGGGCTCGAACTCCAAGAACGAGACGCGCACGCTGACGCCGCAGGACCTGCTCGCCATCGTCCGCGAGATGATCGTGCTCAACAACGGCCAGGGCCACGCGGACGACATCGACCACCTTGGCAATCGCCGCGTCCGCGCCGTCGGCGAGCTGATCCAGAACCAGTTCCGCATCGGCCTGCTGCGCATGGAGCGTGTGGTGCGGGAGCGGATGACGATCACGGACGCCGACCAGGCGACACCGAGCGCCCTGATAAACATCCGACCCGTTGTCGCCGCGATGAAGGAGTTCTTCGGCGGCTCGCAGCTCTCCCAGTTCATGGACCAGACGAACCCGCTAGCCGAACTGACGCACAAGCGCCGCCTCTCCGCACTTGGACCCGGCGGGCTCTCCCGCGACCGAGCCGGCTTCGACGTGCGCGACGTCCACCACAGCCACTACGGGCGCATTTGCCCGATCGAAACGCCTGAGGGGCCGAACATCGGCCTGATCGGCAGCCTGGCGACGTACGGCATCATCAACCCGTACGGCTTCATCGAAACGCCGTACCGAAAGGTGATCCGCGAGCTGCCCGCCTCCGACCCGGCGCTGATCGGCCAAACGGTGCGCGAGACGGTCTCCGGGCCGCGCGGCGGTGTCATCGCGGAGGCCGGCCAGGAGGTCACGCCAGCGCTCGCCAAGCGGCTAGAGGAATCCGAGGAGGAGATGATCGGCGTCGTGCCCTACGTGACCGACGAGATTAACTACCTCTCGGCAGACGTAGAGGAGCGCTACATCATCGCCCAGGCGAACGCGATTCTCGACAAGGACAACCGCTTCGTCGAAGCGCGCATCGAGGCGCGGCAGGGCGAGCGCTTCCACGTGGAGCTGCCCGAACACATCGACTACATGGACGTGACGCCGGAGCAGGTGCTGAGCGTAGCGACCTGCCTGATCCCATTCCTGGAGCACGACGACGCTCCGCGCGCGCTCATGGGCGCCAATATGCAGCGCCAGGCCGTGCCGCTCCTGCGGCCCCAGGTGCCGCTGGTGACAACCGGCTTCGAACGGAGAGCGGCCGCCGACTCGGGCCAAGTCGTCCTCGCCGAACGCGCCGGCCACGTGACCAGTTCGACCGCCGATGTCGTCACCGTTAAGTACGACGACGGCGACGAGGTGAGCTACCAGCTACAGAGCTTCATCCGCTCCAACCAGGGCACCTGTATGAACCAGCGCCCAGCGGTGACGGTAGGCCAGCGCGTCAAGGCCGGCGATACGCTCGCCGACAGCTCTTCGACCGACCACGGTGAACTGGCGTTGGGCCAGAACGTCCTCGTCGCTTTCTGTAGCTGGGAGGGCCATAACTTCGAGGACGCGATCATCCTCTCGGAGCGTATCGTCCAGGACGACCGCTTCACATCGATCCACATCGAGAAGCACGAGGTGGAGTCGCGCGATACCAAGCTCGGCTCGGAAGAGATCACCCGTGACATCCCCAACGTCGGCGAGGAGAGCCTGCGTGACCTGGACGAAGACGGCATCATCCGTATCGGCGCCGAAGTCAGCTCCGGCGATATCCTCGTCGGCAAGATCACGCCGAAGGGCGAGACCGAGTTGACCGCGGAGGAGAAGCTGCTGCGGGCGATCTTCGGCGAAAAGGCGCGCGAGGTGAAAGACACCTCAATGCGCGTGCCCCACGGCGAACAGGGGAAGGTGATCGACGTCAAGGTCTTCTCACGTGGGGACAACGACGAGCTACCCGCCGGCGTCAACCAGCTCGTGCGGGTTTCTATCGCTCAACGGCGTAAGATCGCCGCCGGCGATAAGATGGCCGGCCGGCACGGCAACAAGGGCGTCATCGGCAGTATCCTTCCTAAGGAGGACATGCCGTACCTGGAAGACGGCACGCCCGTCGACATCATCCTCAACCCGATCGGCGTGCCCAGCCGCATGAACGTCGGCCAGATACTTGAGACCCATCTCGGCTGGGCTGTGCAGCAGCTCGGCTTCCGCGCCGTCTCACCCGTCTTCGACGGCGCGTCCGGCACCGCGATCGAGGACGCGCTGGCGCGCGCCTGGCTCGTGAACGAGGCCGGCGCCTTCAATCCAGATGTCAACATCGATCACAGCCATCCGTACGGCGAGCACTTGGACCTGCCGGTGTTCGAGGCGTGGCTGAAGAAGCAGGGCTACGTGGCAGCCGACATCCTGGACGAGAACCAGGAGGGCGTCGCTAAGCGCGCCTGCCTGGAGCAGTGGCTGCAGAGCCTGGGCGTCCGCAAGCTGCGCAACCCGACGTTGGAGCGGTTGCATGAGCGCGCGGAAGAGATAGAGAAGGAGCGCAAGATCTCGCCGCCCATCTTCGGCAAGCAGGCGCTGTACGACGGCCGCACCGGCGAGCTCTTCGACCAGCCGGTGACGATCGGCTACATCTACATGATGAAGCTGATCCACCTCGTCGAGGACAAGATCCACGCCCGTTCGACGGGCCCCTACTCGCTGATCACGCAGCAGCCGCTCGGCGGCAAGGCGCAGTTCGGCGGGCAGCGCTTCGGCGAGATGGAGGTGTGGGCGCTGGAGGCGTACGGCGCAGCGCACGTTCTGCAGGAGCTGCTGACCGTGAAGAGCGACGACGTCGTCGGCCGCGTCAAGACCTACGAGGCGATCGTCAAGGGCGAAGACGTGCTGGAGCCGGGCATCCCGGAATCATTCAAGGTGCTGGTGAAGGAGCTCCAGAGCCTGGGCCTCTCCATAGAAGTGCTGAACGAAGACGAAGAGCAGGTCGCCCTCCCGGATGACGGCGTGGAGCCCCCGCGTTTGGGCATCAACCTACAGGGAATGGAGCGAGGGGAGGAGATCTTCAGTGCTGGAAGTCAATAGCTTCAACGCCATCCGCATCTCGCTGGCCTCACCGGAGCAGATCCGGTCGTGGTCGTACGGCGAGGTGACAAAGCCGGAGACGATCAACTACCGCACGCTGAAGCCGGAGAAGGACGGCCTCTTCTGCGAGAAGACGTTTGGACCAACGAAAGACTTCGAGTGCTACTGCGGCAAGTACAAGCGCGTCCGCTACAAGGGCATCGTCTGCGATAAGTGCGGCGTCGAAGTCGCGCGGAGCAAAGTGCGACGCGAGCGCATGGGCCACATCGAGCTCGCCTCCCCCGTCAGCCACATCTGGTTCGTGAAGGGCACGCCCAGCCGTCTCGGCCTGCTGCTGGACATGTCGCCGCGCACGCTGGAGCGCGTCCTCTACTTCGCCCAGTACATCATCACCAAGGTGGATGAAGAGGCGAAGGAGGTGCTGCTGACACAGTTGCGCGAAGAGATGGAGGCGGCCACCGCCGAGCGCGAGCAGGAGCTCACCGAAAAGATCAGCGCCCTGGAGACATCGCGCGACGAGCAGATCGCCGAGCTTGAGGCAAAGCTCGAAGAGGGAATTACACAGATCGATAGCGACCGGAAGACGCGCGTCGACGGGACGAAGAAGCTGGCCGCAACAATGGAAAAGAACCTGAAGGCGCAGGCCGGCAAGAAAGCGCGCCGCGACTTCGTCCTCGGCGAGACGACAATCGTTGCGAAGGGTGACGAGATTCCGAAGGACGCCGCCAAGAAGGCGAAGACCCTGGGCAGGCAGATCGCTAAGGATGCGGAGAAGGAGCTGAAGCAGGCGCTGGCAGACCTAAAGCTGACGACCTCAGCCGCGATCCAGCAGATCCACGACAGTTCGTTCCAGGAACTGGAACCGCTACAGACCCAACTCGCCACAGAGCGGGAAGAGGTGCTGGAGCAGTACCAGGAGAAACTGGACCAACTGGAATCGCTCGTTGACCCAGTAGCCAACGACCGCACGACGCTACTGACCGAAGCCGAGTACAAAGACTACCAGGAGAAGTTCGGCAAGATCTTCAAGGCCGGCATGGGCGCAGAGGCCGTCTTGCAGATCCTCAAGCGCCTCGATATGGAGCAGATGCGCGTGCGGATGCTGGAGGAGATCGCCTCGACGAGCGGCCAGCGGCGCAAGAAGGCGACGAAGCGCCTGCGCGTGATCGAGGCGCTGCGCAGGAGCGGCAACAAGGCAGAATGGACGATCTTCAGCATCTTGCCGGTGCTGCCGCCCGATCTGCGGCCTATGGTCCAGCTCGACGGCGGCCGCTTCGCCACCAGCGACCTGAACGACCTCTATCGGCGCGTGATCAACCGTAACAACCGGCTGAAGCGGCTGGTAGACCTGGGCGCGCCGGAGATTATCGTGCGCAACGAGAAGCGGATGCTCCAGGAAGCGGTCGATTCGCTGATCGATAACGGCCGCCGCGGCCGCGCCGTTTCGGGATCGGGCAACCACAAGCTGAAGTCGTTGTCGGACATGCTGAAGGGGAAGCAAGGCCGCTTCCGCCAGAACCTGCTCGGCAAGCGCGTCGACTACTCGGGTCGCTCGGTCATCATCGTCGGCCCGGACCTGAAGCTGCACCAGTGCGGCCTGCCGAAGCGCATGGCCCTGGAGCTGTTCAAGCCGTTCGTCATGCACGCGCTCGTCGCCAACGGCAGCGCGCATAACATCAAGAGCGCCAAGCGCATCGTCGAACGCGCGCGGCCGGAGGTCTGGGACGTACTGGACGATGTGATCGCCACCCGGCCGGTGCTGCTCAACCGCGCGCCGACCCTCCACCGTCTGGGCATCCAGGCGTTCGAGCCGGTACTGATAGAAGGGAGCGCGATCATGCTGCACCCGCTCGTCTGCAGCGCGTTCAACGCCGACTTCGACGGCGACCAGATGGCCGTCCACGTGCCGCTCTCCCGAGAGGCAGTGGCGGAGGCGCGCCAGATAATGCTCTCCACCCACAACCTGCTCTCGCCGGGCTCCGGCGAGCCGGTGATCGCCCCGACACTCGACATGGTGCTGGGCTGCTACTACCTGACGTTGCAGAAGCCAGGCCTGAAGGGCGAGTTCAAGGAGGCCAGCAATGGCACGCCGGCGCAGGGCGTCTACGGCAGCTTCGACGACGCGCTCCGCGCGCACAACGTTGGGCTTGTCGAACTGCACTCGACGATTAAGGTGCGGGACGCCCGCACCGAAGACCAGTTCATCCAGACGACGACCGGCCGCATCATCTTCAACGAAGTGCTGCCGCCGGAGATGGGCTACTACAACGAGGTGATGGACCGGAAGGCCCTAAAGACCGTCGTCGCGCAGTGCCAAAAACGGCTCGGCAACGAACGCACCGCCGAGGTCGTGAACGAGATCAAAGGGTTGGGATTCCACTACGCCACGCGCTCCGGCCTCACCATCGCCATCAACGACCTGCACGTGCCTGATGAGAAACCGGCGCTGCTAGAGGCGGCCGACAAGCGCGTTAGCGAAATTGAGGAGCAGTACGAGATGGGGCTGATTACCGACCAGGAGCGCTACGACGCCTCGATCTCGATCTGGACGGAGACGACGGACAAGGTCCAGCAGGCGATTGAAGACCACCTGGACCGGTACGGCTCCGTCTACATGATGGCGACCAGCGGAGCGAAGGGGAACATCGCCCAGATCCGCCAAATGGCCGGCATGCGCGGCCTGATGACGGACCCGTCCGGCCGCATCATCGACCTGCCGATCCGGAGCAGCTTCCGCGAAGGGCTAAGCGTGCTCGAATACTTCATCTCCACCCACGGCGCGCGCAAGGGCCTGGCCGACACCGCCCTGCGTACGGCGGACAGCGGCTACCTGACGCGGCGCCTGATCGACGTTGCGCAGGACGTCATCATCGAATCGGACGATTGCGGCACGACGAACGGCATCTGGCTGACGAGGCCAGCCGACGAGGGGATGCTCCAACCGTTCCGCAACCGCGTGCTCGGCCGCTGGGCCGCGTCCGACATCATCGACCCGAAGACGAACGAGGTCATCGTCCTGCGCGGCGAAGAGATCGACGAACGGATCGCCGAACGGATCGACGGGCTCAAGATCGACCGTGTGCACGTCTACTCGACCTTAACGTGCAACATCAAGCGTGGCGTCTGCCGCCTCTGCTACGGCCGCAGCCTGGCGACCGGCAACCTGATCAAGATGGGCGAGGCGGTCGGCATCATCGCCGCGCAGAGCATCGGTGAGCCGGGTACCCAGCTTACGATGCGTACGTTCCACACCGGAGGCGTCGCGGGCCTCGACATCACCAGCGGCTTGCCTCGCGTGGAGGAGATCTTCGAAGCGCGCGTGCCCAAGAGCCTGAGCATCATGTCGGAGCTCGACGGTACGGCCCGCATCGTCCGCGACGGCGATATGCGCAAGATCACCGTCACCAGCACCGAGTTCTACAGCGACAGCTACGAGTTTCCGAAGAACGTCGAACTGCTGGTCAAGCACAACGAGGAGGTCGAGCAGGACACGGTACTGGCCCGCGCCAAGCAGCCGCGTTCTAGTAAGAAGAAGGCGGGCGAGGAAGAGACGGCGGTAGCAGAGGCCGAGGAGTTCGTCGCGCGCGTCGGCGGCCGCGTTGTCTTCGAGGGCAAGAGGAAGAAACCATCCCAGATCTCGATCGTCTACGAAGCGACCGAGGAGCGGGAGTACACCGTTGCCGCCAACGCTCGCTTGCGTCTGCAGGACGGCGACCAGGTCACCGCCGGTCAGCAACTCACTGAAGGCCAGCTCAACCCCCAGGACATCTTGCACATCATAGGGCCGGAGGCCGTCCATCTCTACCTTGTCGAGGAGGTGCAGAAGGTCTACCACTCCCAGGGGGTCACGATCAACGACAAGCACATCGAGGTGATCGTGCGCCAGATGCTGCGCAAGGTGCAGGTCGACTCGCCGGGCGATACCGAGATGCTGCCGAGCGAGCTGGTGGACCGTTACCAGTACGAAGATGAGAACGCCCGCATTCTAGCCGAAGGCGGCGAGCCGGCGACGGCGGTGCCGGTGCTGCTGGGCGTTACCAAGGCATCGCTCAGCACCAGCAGCTTCCTGGCGGCGGCATCGTTCCAGGAGACGACACGCGTCCTGACGGAGGCCGCCATCTCGGGTAAGGTCGACCACCTGCTTGGGCTGAAGGAGAACGTGATCATCGGCAAGCTGATCCCGGCCCGCGCCAAGATCGACCTGCCGCCGCGCGTCGAGGAGATCGCGCTGCCGGACGAGCTGGCGCTGCCGGATGGAGAAGCCGCTGCGAAAAAAGAGATGAGCGAACAAGACGTCGCGGAGCTGATGGGCACGGAGACGGAGAAGGACGATGAGCCGCGTGTGCCGACCAGCTACATCGCGGAGCCGGACAGCGACTAGGCCTCGCTGAAGAAGAAGCTGACGGCTGGGCCTCCCTCTCGTTAGGGAGGCCCAGTTGCGTTCAGCACACGCCGCCGGGACGAACTTGATATGATGGCGACGAACACAGATGGACGACACTCCCGGCCCGGTTGCGGCAGCGCAAGAAGCGCTGGAAGCCGAAGCGCTGTTTGAGGCGTCCCGGCCTGCTCAGACGCGGGCGATGCGGCGCCTGGAGTACAGCCTGCTGGCGCTGGTGGCCGTCCTCACCAGCACGCTGGCCTTCGCCTTCTTTTTCTTCGATATCGACCTCGCCCAGCTGAACACGTACGGCTATTTCGGCCTTTTCGTCATCGCCTTGATCAGCGCGGCGTCTATCGTGCTGCCGATGCCGGGCGCAGCGGCGATCACCAGCGCCGGCGCCTTTCTCGATCCGCTGATCGGCATTCCAACGCCGATTCTCGTCGGTCTCGTCGCCGGGCCGGCGGAAGCGATAGGAGAGCTGACCGGCTACGCCGCCGGCTATGGCGGCAGCGTCCTCTTCAGGGAGCGGCCGTTCTACCCCAGAGTGAAGGCCTGGATGCAGCGGCGTGGCATCCTGACGATGTTCCTGCTCTCGACCGTGCCAAACCCGCTGGTCGACGTCGCCGGCGTCGCTGCGGGCGCCGTGCGGATGAAGCTGCGCCACTTCTTCGTCGGCGTGCTGTTCGGCAAGATCGTCAAGAATATCTACCTGGCGACCGGCGGCCTCGTCGCCGCCGACCTGATTCGCCGGGTGCTGGAGTAGCGTGCCTGCCGTGAGCAACGACAGTGACACGGGCGCAGTCATCGTCGCCGCCGGCCGCAGCCAGCGTATGGCCGGCCCGGACAAACTCTGGGTAGAACTAACAGGCCCGGACGGACGCGAGCGCCCGCTCCTCGCCTACGCCGTCGCGGCGTTCCAACGCTGTGATGCCATCAACCACATAATTCTCGTCGTCGCGGAAGACGCGGTCGAGCGCGCACGAGAGTTGGCGCAGCGGGAAGGGTTCGATAAGCTGTGCGCCGTCGTTGCGGGAGGCGCGCGCCGACAGGACTCCGTGCGCGCCGGCCTGGACGCGCTCGAACGCTGCGATTGGGTCGCGATCCACGACGGCGCACGGCCACTGGTAACACCGGAGCTGATCGAACGCGGGCTGGCGGAAGCGCAGGAGACCGGCGCGTCCTGCTGCGCCCTGCCCGTGCCGGACACGGTGAAGGAAGCCGGCGAAGGACGAACGATCATACGAACGCTGGACCGCACACACCTCTGGTTGGCGCAGACGCCGCAGGTCTTCCGCTACGATCTGCTAGCGAACGCCCACGCGACGTTCGAAGGTGACGCCACCGACGACGCGGCGATGATCGAGGCGCTGGGGGGACAGGTAACGCTTTACCCTGGCTCGCGGCGCAACCTGAAGGTGACGACCCAGGAAGACCTGGAACTGGTAAGAGCGTTGTTGAAGGAGACTTCGTGATCAAGACAGCGGAAGCTAAGCCGTTAGCTGCGCTGGGCCACTATCCGGTACAGGAGCCGATCATCCTCAACCGTGACGAGGTCGGGATCATCAACGACAACTGGCTGGTGGCCGACGGCACAGGGAACGAGCGGTACGTGCTGCGCGCCTACCGCCGCGTTCGCGACGCCGGGCGCATCGCCTTCCAGTTGGCATTTCAAGAGCACCTCCTCGCCGGCGGCTTCCCAACGGCACCCGTTGTCCGGACGCGGGATGGCGAGACATCCGCATTCGTCGAGGGTTTGCACTGGGCTCTGTTCGGATTCGTCGAGGGGCAGGAGTTCGATTTCACAAGCTCGGCACAGGCACGAGAAGCGGGGAAACGCTTGGCCGAGTTCGAGACGATTGCCGCTGGCTATCGGGGGCCTGTAGTAGGGCCGCCGGTAGGAGAGGTCGATTTCGAGAAGTGGCTGGCGCCGGTCTCGAGTCACGTCTGGCGCACGTCCGTGCTGGCAACGGAGCATGAAGAGCAGTTGGAGAAGCTCTTTGCTGGCCAAGGTTACGAGCAGGAGTTGGGCTTCTTCCGCCACTGGCGGCACGAGGCTGCAGAGGAGTGGCCGCGAGATCGACTGGCGGCGCTGCCGCAAGCGTGGCTGCACTGCGACTACCATGGCCGCAATATGGTCTTCCAGGGCGATGAACTGACCGGCCTGTTCGATTTCGACTTCGTGACACACGGGCCGCGCACGTTTGATGTGAGCCGCGCCATCTTCAACTTCGGGCGGGAGCGACGTGGTTCAACGGTCCTGCGTGAAGAGTTCTGCCGAGCGTTTCTTGAGGGATACGAGTCGCTGCAACCGCTATCGGATGAGGAGCTTCAGGCGTTGCCGTTCATGGCAGCGCTGAACTGGGTCCCGGATGCCGGATTCTACGTGGCTCGACGGAAGGAGACCGGCGACCCTGGCATTGGCCAACGGCTGCAAATTGACGTGCGGATGATGGAGGCCATGCAGTTGGAGATGCGCCGTCTGGCGCCGCAGTTCGGGTGGAACGAGCGATGAGAAACGGCATCGGCTACGACATTCATCCCTTGGTGCAGGGGCGACCTCTCGTCCTGGGCGGCATAGCGATCCCACATAGCGCCGGGCTCGCGGGCGACAGCGACGGCGATGTCCTCTGCCACGCGCTGATCGATGCGCTGCTGGGCGCCGCTGCCCTGGGCGACATCGGCAAGCACTTTCCGCCAGGCGATGAGCGCTATCGCGATGCCCGCAGCCTCGATCTGCTGCGGGAGGCCGTCGCGCTCGTCGCGAACGCCGGCTACGCCATCGTCAACGTCGATGCGACCGTGATCGCCGAGTCGCCGCGGCTCTTACCTCATATCGATGACATCCGCGCGAGCGTGGCCGGCGCGTTGGCGATCGATGCAGGCTCAGTCAGCGTCAAAGCAACAACAGCCGATGGTCTGGGCGCGCTTGGCCGAGGAGAAGGGATTGCGGCGCTGGCTATCGCCCTGTTAGACTCTACGTAACCTTTTGACGAAATCCGCTATGCACGCCACAACGTCACCATCGCTGCAGCCGGACGGGCTGGCTCTTTCGCACACGTACTGTTGCGTCTGTCCTTAGGGGCGCTCGGGTATCGAGAGCGCCCCGCTACAGGCGCCGCTGGCACTGTGCAGAAAGGAGCGTGAGCGTGTCGTTACTCGAACGCATCGGCAGAGATATCCAGGCCGCCAGGGATCGAGACCCTGCGGCCACCAACAGCCTAGAGGTGATCCTCTTCTACCCCGGGTTCCAGGCCAGGCAGTTGCACCGCCTCGCCTATACGCTGCATACCCGCCACATTCCGATCTTGCCCCGGCTCATCTCGCACCTGAACAGGGCGATCACCGGCATCGAGATCCACCCGGGTGCCAAGATCGGCGAGGGTTTCTTCATCGACCACGGCATGGGCGTCGTCATCGGCGAAACGGCAGAAATCGGCGATAACTGCCACCTCTACCAGGGTGTGACGCTGGGCGGCACGAGCACGCGGCGAGAGAAGCGCCACCCTACCCTGGAGGACAACGTGGTGGTGGGCGCCGGCGCAAAGCTGATCGGCGCGATCACCGTTGGCGAGAACGCATCCGTCGGCGCGGGTTCCGTCGTCGTCACCAACGTGCCGGCGAACGCGACGATCGTCGGCGTACCGGGCCATATCGTTGCCTATCGCGACCCCGGCTCGGACACGGTGCAACACCTGCCGGACCCGGAGTGGGATCGCATCACGGAGCTGGAGCAGCGCATCGATCAGCTAGCAGAGCAGATCCAACAGCTAGAGAAGCGAAAGACGAACCGGAAGCGCCCAAAACGACGGAGCGCGCCAGCCGCGCAGCCAACGAACGATGACCAAGGAGAAGGCCCGTGACCCTAAAGCTCCGTAACACCGCCTCCGGCGAGCTGGAGGCGTTCAAGCCCATCGCCGACGTGGTCAAGCTCTACGTCTGCGGCGTCACGCCCTACGACGTTAGCCACGTGGGCCACGCGATGAGCTACGTCGTCTTCGACGTGCTGCGGCGTTATCTGGAGTTTCGGGGCTATCAGGTACGCCACGTCCAGAACTTCACCGATATTGACGACCGGATCATCACCCGCGCTGAGCGGCTGGGCATCGAGATCGGCGAGCTGACGAGCGATATGATCGAGCGCTACATGGAGGAGATGCGCTCGCTGAACGTCCTGCCTGCCCACGAGTACCCCTGCGCCACGAAAGAGATCCCGCAGATGATCGAGATGATCGAGGCGCTGGTCGAGAAGGGCTACGCCTACGAGGCCGGCGGCGATGTCTACTATCGCGTCAGGAGCAAAGAAGACTACGGCCGCTTCTCGCACCGTGACCTGGAATCGATGATGGCGGGCGCGCGCGTGGAGCCGAACGAACAGAAGGAGCATCCGGCCGACTTCGCGCTTTGGAAGGGGGCGAAGCCAGGCGAGCCGTCCTGGGAGAGTCCCTGGGGGCCGGGCCGGCCCGGCTGGCACATCGAATGCTCCGCAATGGCGCTGCGCTATCTGGGCGAGCAGATCGACATCCACGGCGGCGGCCAAGACCTGATCTTCCCTCACCACGAGAACGAGATCGCTCAGACGGAGGCGTACACAGGCAAGGCACCCTTCGTTCGCTACTGGCTGCACAACGCCTGGGTGAAGTCGGGTGAGGAGAAGATGAGCAAGTCGCTCGGGAACTTCATCCCGATCAGTGAAGCGCTGGAGCAGTACTCCGCGGACGCGATCCGGATGTGGGTGCTGTTCTCGCACTACCGAACGCCGCTCACCTTCACCAGCGAAGCGCTAAGCGCCGCCAAGCGCGGGGCGGAGCGGCTGCGCATCGCCGTTCGCACTCCATCAAACGGCGCGGACGGCGATGCGGTTGACGCCGCCCCCTGCCGTGAGCAATTCATCGCGGCGATGGACGACGACCTCAACACGTCGAAAGCCCTTGCCGCCCTCTTCGACCTGGCGCACGAGATCAACCGCCGCCGCGACGAGGGCCGCAAGGTAGCGGACGCGCAAGCTGCGCTGCTGGAGTTAGCGGACGTCCTGGGCCTCACGCTGACCGAGCCGGAGGCCGACATCAGCGCCGCGCCCTTCATCGAGCTGTTGATCACGATCCGCGAGGAGCTGCGCGGCGCGAAGCAGTTTGAGCTGGCCGACCGCGTCCGCGACGGCCTGGACGAGCTGGGCGTCACGCTGGAGGACGGGCCGGAGGGCACCACCTGGCGCCGCCGGGAGTAGGCCGCAGGCAGCACCATGGCCCGTCCCCAGATCGACCTGAAGGCGCTGATTAGAGACGTGCCGGACTTCCCCCAGCCCGGCATCCTCTTCCGCGACATCACACCGCTGCTGCAAGACCCGGCCACCTATCGTTATGTCATCGATGAGCTGACGCGGCGAATCGAAGCGCTGGCGCCGGACGCCATCGTCGGCATCGAATCGCGCGGGTTCCTCTTCGGCGCGCCGGTGGCGTATCGGCTAGGCCTGCCGTTCGTGCCGGTGCGCAAGGCCGGCAAGCTGCCTTCGGAGCGGATGAGCGTAGAGTTCGCGCTGGAATACGGCGAAGGCCAGCTCGATATCCACACAGATGCTCTGGAGCGCGGCCAATCGGTTGTGATCATCGACGATCTGCTGGCGACGGGAGGCACCGCAGCCGCAGCCGCCGATCTGGTGGCGATGCTGGGCGCCTCCGTCGTCGCCGTCGCAGTCGTGGTGGAGCTCGCCGCGCTGGGCGGACGGGAGCGGCTGCATGGCATCCAGACCTCTTCGCTCGTCCGTTATGACAACGATTCGTAGCGCGCTATGGACTTGACACTACCATCAGCAAGGGCCAGACTTTAGCCGCAGGTACGGTGGTATTCCCTTTGGGAGTGCGCCCAGCGTGGTCGCACGGCTGCGGAACCTGCCGAAGTAAGGAAATGAGCGAAAGGGAGGGACACCCATGCGCACACGATGGCTACTGATTGGGATCGGTCTGCTGGCGGCGATACTTGCCATTGCCGCCGTCGCCTGCGGCGACGACGACGATGATGACGACAACGGCGACACCCCCGCCAACGGAGAAGAACCGGCCAACGGGGCACAGGTTGGCGATACGTTGGGCGATGTCGTCGCTCGCGGCGAGCTCGTCTGCGGCGTGAACGACGCCGTGCCAGGCTTCGGATTCCTAGAAGCCGACGGTACGAGCTCCGGGTTTGACGTGGACTTCTGCCGGGCGCTAGCAGCGGCGGTGCTCGGCGATGCCGATGCTGTTGAGTATGTCATTCTGACGGCAGCCGCGAGATTCGAGGCCTTATCGTCCGGCCAGATCGATGTGCTGATCCGCAACACCACATGGACGCTGAGCCGTGACGCAGACCTGAAGGCCACGTTCGCGACGACAACGTTCTACGACGGCCAGGGGATGATGGTACGGGTAGCGGATGGCATCAGCTCCATCGACGATATGGCCGGCACCACGGTCTGTGTGCTCCAGGGCACCACGACAGAGTTGAACCTTGCAGACCGCTTCGCATCTGGAGGTCTGGACTACACGCCCCTGACCTTCGAGGAGAACGGGCCTCTGGAAGCAGCGTTTACCGCCGAGGCGTGCGACGGTTGGACTTCCGACAAGTCGCAACTAGCCGCCAGGCGTTTCGCCTATGCAGAGGCTGACGGCGGCCCCGAATCGTTGGTCATCCTCGATGAGACGTTCTCCAAGGAGCCGTTGGGTCCGGTGACCCGCGATGGCGACACTCAGTGGTCTGATATTGTCAACTGGGTGGTCATTGGCATGATCACAGCCGACGAGAAGGGCATCACGAGCCAGAACCTCGCTGACTTCGTCGCGGATCCTGGCAACGCCGAAACGGCCCGTCTGTTAGGGGTCAGCTTCGAGGGCGGGGAGATCTTCGACTCAAACCTGGGGATCGACGCCGACTTCATGCAGGACGTGATCGGCCAGGTTGGCAACTACGATGAGGTCTATACGAAGAACATCGAGCCGCTGGGCATCCCGCGTGCAGGGACGCTGAACGCCTCGTGGCTCAATGGTGGATTGATCTACGCGCCGCCAACGCGTTAGCATGCGGCGCTTGAAACGGCCCAGCCCGGCACCGGCTGGGCCGTTTCCATGCCGGAGGTAGTGAGGTGGCCGGTACAACCATCGGCCGCCTCAGCCTCTGGCGTAACGTTCGCGTCCAGCGCTTCGTCATTCAGGCCGCCTTCGCCGGGGCGTTGGCGGCCTTCGGCTACTACCTCATCGACCAGGCGCGAGACTTGGAACTGGGCTTTGACTTCCTAGAAGGCCGCGCCGGCTTCGACATCAGCCACCAGTTCGGCACAAGCTACAACCGCAACGACAGCCGCCTCGACCTCTATATTGCCGGCATCGTTAACACGATCCGGCTCGCCGGGGTAGGGATCGTCCTGGCTACCCTGTTGGGGCTCGCGGCCGGCGTCGCCCGCCTTTCGGGAAACTGGCTGGTGTCGAGAGTGGCGACAGTATACGTAGAGACAGTCCGTAATACACCACTGCTGGTCCAAATCCTTTTCTGGTATATTGCCGTCTTTCTTCAGCTACCCCGGATCAGCGAAAGCATCAATTTTCCCCCGGACAGGATCAGCTTTCTCCCATTCTTCGACGTTCCGTTCATCTCCTTCGATCTAGCCTTCCTCTCTGTCCGTGGGCTGGCCTTACCCTGGGCGACGACGAACGATGGATTTAGCCTCTGGTTGATCTTCCTGGCCGTAGCCGCCGCGGCATCAATCGCGGTACGATTCTGGCGCGGGCGACGGCAGGAACGTACCGGGCAGCCATCGTACCCCAACTGGTGGCTGCTGGGAACGTTCGCGGCCATCGCGCTGGTAGGGTTCGCCATCGCAGGAGGCCCTCTCGACCCGGAGCGGCCCGTAGTTGGGGAGCGGAGCTATGACGGTGGGATTCGGCTAACGGCTGAGTTCACGGCGCTCCTGGTGGCGCTGGTCACCTACACGGGAGCGTTCATCGCTGAGATTGTGCGGGGCAGCCTCCAGGCCGTGCCTAAAGGCCAAACGGAAGCTTCGGCGGCCCTCGGCCTTAGCCCCTTCCAGCGGCTCGGTCTGGTGATTCTGCCGCAGGCGCTCCGGATCATGATTCCGCCCCTCACCAGTCAGTACCTGAACCTGACGAAGAACTCCAGTCTTGCGGTCGCCATCGCGTTCCCTGAGCTCGTGGGCGTGAGCCGGACGATTATCAACAACACCGGCCAGGCGATCCCGATGTTCGCCATCGTCATGGCCACCTACCTGCTGATGAGCCTCGCCATCTCCCTCGTGATGAACACGTTCCACTGGCGGCTGACGCGGGAGGGAGGCTGACATGAGAGGCACTACTCAGATCAAAGCGCCAGCGCCGTTCCCCCGTCAGGCCCGGCGCTGGGCCCACGACAACTTGTTCGGGGGCGTTGCGAACACACTGCTCACGGTGGTCACATCGCTGTTCCTGGTGTTCGCCCTGTATCAGATACTGCGATTCGTCTTCGTCACTGCCGAATGGGAAGTAATCGAGGCCAACCGCCGGCTGTTCTTCCTAGGCCGCTTTCCGGTGGGAGAGGAGTGGAGGATCTGGCCGCCGATCCTGCTGGTCAGCGCGCTGGCCGGGCTCACCGTGGGGCTACGGACGAGGCTCGACCTACGGAGCACAATAATGATGGTGCTCTGGCTGGCCGTTGGACTAACTCCAGTGTTCCTCTTCTTCGCCCATGGCACGGTCGGGATTCTTACAGCCGCGGCGGTAGGCCTGGCCGCTCTCGGCTACATAGGCGCGCGCATCTGGCTACAGGACAGTCGCTACGTGGCGCTCATTGGGCAACTCGTCTTGGCCAGCTGGCTGCTCACGTTCCCACTCGCTCTCGTGCTGCTGGTCGGCTTCGGTGGCGCGGATACTTCTCTAGGCATCGATGGCGTCGATCCTTCACGGTGGGGTGGCTTCCATCTGAACATCCTGCTGGCCGTTGTGGCAATCGTCGCCTCGTTCCCGCTGGGCGTGCTGCTCGCTCTGGGGCGCACCAGCTCCTTCCCCGTCTTCCGTGTCGCCAGCACTATCTACATCGAGCTGATCCGCGGCGTTCCCCTGATCACGATCCTGTTAATGGCCTGGCTAGTGCTGCCGGACTTTCTCCCCTCGTTTTCTGTACCGGTGTTGGCTCCCTCCGGCCTGGATGACATAGAGCTGGTATACCGGGTGATGGTGGCCCTGACGTTGTTCTCCGCCGCCTACGTTGCGGAGATAGTACGAGGCGGCCTCCAGGCGGTTCCCCGCGGCCAGATCGAAGCGGCGCAAGCACTGGGCATGAGCACCGCTCGCATTCTGGCCCTGATCGTCCTGCCGCAAGCGCTGCGGGCGGTGATCCCAGCGTTGGTAGGACAGTTCATCAGTCTATTCAAGGACACTTCCCTCGTCTTCATCGTCGGGCTGACGGAGATGTTGAGGGCGGGCCGGGCCGTGGCGCAGGGCCAGATCGAGTTCTCTGGCCGGGAGATGGAGGTGTTGCTCTTCGTCGGTCTGGTATTCTGGATCGTGGCCTTCTCCATGTCACGGCTGAGCCAGCAGCTTGAGCGCAACCTGGGCGTCGGCGAGCGGTAGGAGGAGACGAATGGCGAACACCAGCCAGACCCCCGCGAGCCAAGCAGACGCGACGCGCGTGGCGCGCTCGAACGACATCATCATCTGCGAAGGAGTGAAGAAGTGGTTCGGCGACTTCCAAGCGCTGCACGGCATTACCACCTCGGTACGTGAGGGCGAAGTCGTCGTCGTCTTCGGGCCGTCCGGCTCCGGCAAGTCGACGTTCATCCGCACGTTGAACCGGCTGGAGGAGCACGACGAGGGCACGATCATCATCGACGGCGTGGAGCTGAACAACGACCTGCGCAACCTGGAGAAGGTGCGCTCCGAGGTGGGCATGGTCTTCCAGCAGTTCAACCTCTTCCCCCACCTGACCGTCCGGCGCAACATCACGCTGGCGCTCAGCCACGTTCGCCACTTCCGCAAGGCGGAAGCGAACGAAACAGCCGAGCGGCTACTGGAGCGGGTAGGCATTCCGGAACAGATAGATAAGTATCCGGCGCAGCTCTCCGGCGGCCAGCAACAGCGCGTCGCCATCGCGCGGGCGCTGGCGATGCAGCCGAAGATCATGCTCTTCGACGAGCCAACCTCGGCGCTCGATCCGGAGATGATCAAGGAGGTGCTGGACGTGATCACGCAACTCGCCCAGTCCGGCATGACGATGATCGTCATCACGCACGAGATGGGCTTCGCGCGGGAGGTGGCGGACCGCTTCCTCTTCTTCGATGAGGGTCTCATTGTCGAAGAGGGCACGCCGCAGCACTTCTTCGAGAACCCGCAGGAGGAGCGCACCAAGCTCTTCCTCTCCCAGATCCTCTAGCAACCTCTATACTGAGCCTGCCGCGCCCCCTCGAACGAACGGGCTCCATCATGTACCCTCTCAGAAGGAAGGAGGGACTGTGATGCGAAGGAAGTGGCTACTACTGGGCATTGGAGCGCTGATGGCGGTACTCGCGATCGCCGCGGTCGCCTGCGGCGGCGACGACGACGACGACGACGATTCGGACGGTGGCAACGGCGACGCCGTTGGCTCCTCGGTCGTCAACGTCGACCTGTTCGAGTACCAGATCGTGCCGGATCTAGACGCGGTGGCGGCTGGCTCCGTAACGTTCAACGCCAGCAACGTCGGCGGCGCAACGCACGAACTGGTGATCATCCGGACTGACGTGGCTCCGGACGCCCTGCCAGTGATCGAGAACCACGTGGCCGACGAGAGCGCCGAGGAGATCGCTGTTATCGGCAGGATTGAAGAGTTCGCGGCACAAAGCGACGCATCGATCACCATCGATTTGGAGGCCGGATCGTACGTCCTGATCTGCAACATTGTGGAAGACACCGGCACCAGCCACTACGAAGAGGGTATGCATAGAGCGTTTACGATTAGCGAATAACCAGCCGGATGGGGCTGCTCGAAGGAGAGCAGCGCCGCTAGTAAGATGGAGGGAACCATGCGAAGCAAGTGGCTACTAGCCGGATTAGGGCTGCTGATTGCGGTACTCGCAATCGGCGCGATCGCCTGCGACGACGATGACGACATTTCGCAAGACGATATCGATGACCTGATCGATGACATAATCGATGACGACGGCGTGCTGCTGCTCACCGCGAGCCTGACGGAGGAGGACGGCTCCGGCGCGTCCGGAGAGGCCGACCTCTCTGTCGACGGCGAGGGGATCCTCGTCTCGCTCGTGATGCAGGGGCTGACCGAAGGGGCGCACGCCAACCACCTGCACCACGGAAGCTGCGCTGCGCAGGGAGAGATCCACATCACGCTGGACGACATCGTCGCCGACGACGCTGGCGACGGCATCCGGACCACCGCCAACGACGAACAGCCGCTGAGCCACTTTGAGACCGGCCACTACCTGGCTGTCCACGCGGAAGACGGCACCGTCGTCGCTTGTGGAGACGTTGTCAGCGGGTAGCGAACTCTACACAATCTAGTATTGAGACAACAGCAGCACGCCTCGAGAGTTTCGAGGCGTGCTGTTACTCACCCGAGTCTAATTGCCGGATAGGTGACGTTCAGTAGTACGCGAATGGACGCTCGTTAGCCGCGCTGGGCGTCCTGCCGTTTAGGCGGGCTGGGCAAACAACGCGTTTCGTGGCAACATCCCCTCTAGGATGTGCTCCAGCGCCATGGTATGGGCGCAGGCTCCCCAGCCTGCAAAGAACTCACAGTTGCAACGCCACGTTTCGTCATCGAGCGAGACCGCGTGGCGGTCGTTCTCTCCGTCAAAATCGACTTTCAGGCCTGAGACGTGAATCCTGCCTCGCTCCTCAGCGTAGCGCTTCGCCTTTTCGATCTTGCCGATGAGACCAGAGTTCATCTGCTACCCCTTTCACTTCAGCATGAACACAAAAGGCACCGACAACAGCCGGTGCCTAGGTTCGGATCACATCCTGAAACTGAGCCATTCATCCAATCCCTTCTGCCCCGTATTCTACGCCCGCCGACCCCAGGCCGTCAAGAGGTTAGACCTATTTTCCGGGTGGAAACGTCGCTAATTTGTGGTAGACGCTCCCTCCCGGCCCAAGAACGCTCTGGATCAGGCCAACGTTCGTTACGATCATCGACGGCAGAGGCGCCAATCTGTGATCCCGGACCAGCCCGGCCAGTCTTCCGCGCTCCGAAGCCGGCATCCTGTCCGGCACTCTCGCCAGCGTTAGGTGCGGGTCGAACGGCCGCCGCTCCGCCGGATAGCCGAGCGGCGTCAACGCCCGCTCGACCTGCTGCGCAATCGCGGCGAGGCCGTCCGTATCGCCCTCCACGCCGACCCAAACGACGCGAATCCTCGCGCCACCGAAACCGCCCAGCCGCGCGGGCGCGAGGCGCAGCCGGAACGGCTCGATCGCCGAGACGAGGGCGGCCGTCATCTCGGGAACGCGCTCGCTCTCAACCTGGCCGAGAAACTTGAACGTGATGTGGATGCCCTCCGGACGTACCCAGCGCAGCTTGCCCGCGCCAATCTGACGCAACTCTTCTTGAACGCGGGCAAGCGCGGCTCGAATCTCGTCCGATAGCTCGCAGGCGACGAAGAGCCGTAAAGATTCTGCCCGACCGGCCGCAGTCACGGCGCGGGAAGGCGGAGCAGGTCACGGACGTTCTCGCCTTCGATCAGCCGTCGCGCGGTTTCGTCGAGCGGAACGTCGCGCAGCTCCTTCAGGGCGCGCTCCTGGGGGATGAGCGGGAAGTCGCTGCCGAAGATGATCTTGTCCGCGCCGATGAGGTCGATGACACGAGCATAGATCTCCGGGCTGTAGATGAAGCCTGTCGCCGCTGTATCGAAGTAGGTGCGGTCGAGCGCCGAGCGCATCTCCGGCATCAGCGCGTAGAACGGCAGCCCGCCGCCCCAATGCGCGGCGATGACGGCAACGCCCGGGAAGTCGCTGACGAAGCGGCCAAGCTGGTCTACCGGCAGCCCGGTCTTGCCGGGATAGACGTGGCCCACGGGTTCGCTGGCGTGGAAGAGCACCGCTAGGTCGTAGGCGTCCGCGGCCCAGGCCAGCAGGTTAGCCTCGGGACTATCGATCAGGCTGTAGCCCTGTTGCGCCGGCCGCAGCTCGCCCAGGCCGCGGGCGCCGCGAACGGCATAGCGCTTTAGATCGTCGCGCGCGTCGCCGTCCGCTGGCTGAATCGTGCAGAAGGGGATGATCCGGCCTCCGGATGCGCTCGCCACCTCCAGCAAGTACTCGCTGTGGCTACGGCAAAGCTCCGCGTCGCTCCAGCCGAAGCCGCAGGCGACGCTGGCATCGATACCCGCCCCGTCCATCGACGCCAGCAGTTCGTCTGCCGTCGCGATGCGCGCTTCGGGCCTGGAGTAGATCTCGCGGAAGCCGGCGTCGCGGCGCAGGTACTCGTCTCGCCGTTCGCCAACGTCTGGCGGAAAGATGTGGGTGTGGCCGTCGATGATCACGGCGGTATGGTAACGTATATCGCAGACTCTCCCCTCCCCGCCCGCCACAGGGTCGGGGGTGAAGGATCATGAGGCGGGAGAGCTGCTGACCAATGGTAGAAGAGCGCAATTTGTTCTCTACTGCGACTACACATATCGTGCGAACCGGCCTCGTGCTGCTGGCGCTGGCGACCGCGATCGCTTGGCCAGACGAGAGTAGTCCAGCCGCAGCCAGCGCGCCCACCGCAACGACGCCGAACTTCAAGGTCGCGTTCATCGGCGATCAGAGCGTCGGCGCGAACGCCGCAGCGGTACTGAAGCTGATCGCAAACGAAGGCGCCGATATGGTGCTGCACCAGGGCGATCTGGGCTACGGCGACGAGACCGACCCCCAGCGCGCGATCGACTGGGACGCCCAGGTGACGGCTGCCCTGGGCGCGGACTTTCCCTACTTCGCCAGCATCGGCAACCATGATGTCGGCAACTGGTCTACGTACCAGCAGCTACTAGAAGACCGGCTGGCGCTCGTACTCGGCGCGAGTTGCACCGGCGACTACGGAGTAAAGGCCGCCTGCACCTATCAAGGCCTGTTCTTCATCCTCTCCGGCGTGGGTACTACGGGCACCGGCCACACGACGTACATCACGGACGAACTGACGCAGGACACCTCGATCTGGCGCGTCTGCACCTGGCACAAGAACCAGAACGCGATGCAGGTGGGCTCCAAACCAGACGAGGTCGGTTGGGACCCGTACGAGGCGTGCCGCGAAGGCGGCGCGATCGTCGCCACCGGCCACGAACACTCCTACTCGCGAACGAAGACGCTAACGAACCTACAGTCGCAGTCTATCGACCAAGACTGGCCTTCCGCGAACACCTTGCGGGTTAGCAATGGCTCCACATTTGTGTTCGTCTCCGGCATCGCCGGCAGAAGCATCCGGGATCAGGATCGCTGCCTGCCGACGACGCCGCCCTACGGCTGCAACGGCGAGTGGGCGAGCATCGACACCTCCGATCAGGGTGCGACCTACGGCGCGCTCTTCATCGAGTTCAACGTCAACGGTGAACCCGATCTGGCGAACGGCTACTTCAAGAACATCTCCGGCGCCACCATCGATACGTTCACGGTACGGTCGCAGCTTGCAAAGCCGGTCGGCGGCGTGGCCGAGCAGCCTGGCGCCGCAGACGCGGACGCCGAGTTCGATGACGCTCGTTCTTCGGGCACGAATGCCGGCCCGCTGATCAGTATCGCCGCGGCAGCCTTGGCCGTCGCGCTGGGCGGAGCGGCGTGGCGTGTGCGGCGGCGGGCAGGGAGAAACAGCCATGAGGGCTAAAGCCCTCAGCTTCCCTTGACGAGGAACCGATCGCCGGAAGCTGCGGGTTTCAACCCGCAGGTCGGGAAGTCACACCCCCGCGTAGGAATGGAGCCCACTCACCCAGAGGTTGACGGCGAAGTAGCTGAAGAGGACAGCGCCGAAGCCCGCGACGAGCAGCCACGCCGCACCGCGCCCCTTCCAGCCGCGCAAGTTGTGCGCGTGCAGATAGCCCGCGTAGATCAGCCAGGTCACCAGCGCCGACGTTTCTTTGGGGTCCCAGCCCCAGTAGCGGCCCCACGCCGAGTACGCCCAGTAGGCGCCCAGAGCGATACCTAAGGTCAGCATCGGGAAGCCAAGCAGGACGGAGCGGTTCGCCACCTCCTCCAACGTCTCGCCGGAGGGCAGCCGGGCGAAGCGCCGCTTACCGCCGCCCTGCACAAGATAGAGCACCGCCGCGCCGAACGAGACGGAGAGCGCCGCATACGAGAGCACCATCGTCGTCACGTGGGCGCCGAGAATGCGGCTGGACTGGAGCGCCGGCACGAGCGGCTTCACGTCCGACGGAAAGTAGATCAGCGAGACGGCGAACATGCCCAACGCGACAGGCAGCACAACCGCGCCAATGACGCGGCCCGCAGGCCAGTCGTCGGCGTCTCGGCGGGTACGCAGCTCGAACAGCGCATAGAAGAGGATGATCGCCCAACCGAACGCGACCGTAAACTCCCACATGTTGGAGAGCGGCGGACGGCCACCGGCGACCCAGCGCGCAGCCAGCGATGCCGAGAGCGCGAGCAGCGCCAGCCAGGTGTTCGCGCTCGCGGCCGGACCGAGCCAACCCGGCGCTTGACTCGGCGCGGCAAGCGTCATCGTCGCGCCGGTATCCGTCGCTGCGGTGCGATACGCGAGGCGCGGCCAGAGCGGCAGCGCCAGGTAGCAGATCGAAGCGATCGCGGTGAGGGCGAAGCCGAGAATGAAGGCGCTGTACGAAAACTGCTCAGCGTCCATCAGCTCTGAGCAGACGTCGACTGTTCCGTCTTCTTCTCCGGCGGCTGTTGCGGGCGGTTAGATCGACGGATTGTGACGCGCTTGAACGATTCGACGATGCGTCCCCGCTGCGACGCCTGCATGCGATCCATCCACCGCTTCTTGACTTCTTCCGGCGTGCCGCCGATCTGGCTGCGGTGGCAGAGGATCGCCTCCATCTTCGTGTCGACGTGGGCGCCGATGTCGACCTGATAGTCGGCGTCTTCCGCCCCGGCCAATAGCATCTCGTTCACCTGGTGCGCGTCCAGCCCTTCCTCTCTGTCCTGCGGGTAGTAGAGGTGGTCGCGCACAGCCGGGTAGACGGCATCGCGTACGGCGATGCCGACGGCGCGGTGGTCGGCGTGGTTGAAGCCGGCACGAAAGCCGTCCCAGGTGATGACCACGTCCGGCCGGTACTGGCGCAGCAGCCGGACAACCTCGCCACGCAGCTCAATGCTGGGCTGGAGGTACCCGTCCGGGTGGCCGAGGAAGATCACCCGCTTCACGCCCAGCACCTCGCACGCCTCACGCTGCTCCTGCTCCCTGAGCGCGGCCAGCTCCTGCTGGCTGAGCGCCTCGTCGTGCGTGCCTTTGTCGCCGCTGGTGGCGAGGACGTAGTAGACCGTCCAGCCCTGCGCGCACCACTTGGCGACGGTACCGCCGCAGAGAAACTCGGCGTCGTCCGGGTGAGCGACGATCACCATCGCCGTCAGCGGGCCGTCTTTCCCGATCTCTTCGCTGGGAGCGGGGCCGTTACTGAGGGGCCAGAGGTTGCGCAGGCGGTCGAGCACGGCCATCGTTAGTTGCGGAAGGCGACCGCGCCGCGCGCCGGAGCGCCCTCGATTACTTCGCCGTAGATGCCGAGCACGGCTTCCGCAACGTTGCCCCAGCGGAAGCGCTCGACCTCCTTACGGGCAGTCTCGCCAAACGCACGGCGTAGCTCGTCGTTTCCCAACAGCAGCTCCAGCCGCTCGGCGAACGGCTCCGGGCAGCGCCAGGGGATGAGGTAGCCGGTCTCACCGTCGCGGACGGCGACCGAGAGGCCGCCAACACGCGAGGCGACGACGGGCGTGCCGCAGGCCATCGCTTCCAGCGCGACGAGCCCGAAGCTCTCGTAGAAGGACGGCACGACGCAGATGTCGGCGGCGCTGTAGAAGAGCGGCAGCCGCTCGTGATCGACAGCGCCCAGGAAGCTGACGCGCTCGGCGATGCCGAGCTCTGCCGCCAGGTCGCGCAGGTGCGCCATCTCGCCGGCGCGGGCGTTGCGGTCGCCGCCGATGACGAGGACGAAGCAGTCGGACTCGGACTCGAGCTGCGCGGCCGCGCCGAGCAGAATATCGACGCCCTTTAGCGGCTCGATCCGACCGACGAAGAGCAGGATCTGGTCGTCATCGCTGAGGCCGAGCTGCTTCCGCGCCTCGTCCTTGTCGATCGGCTGGAACATGCCGAGGTTAACGCCGCAGGGGACGACGGCGATGCGGTTCGCGTCCGCATCGTAGTAGCGGACGAGCAGCTCCCGCTCGTTGCGGCTGGCGACGACGATACGATCGGCCTGGCGCGCGATCGCCCGCTCCGCCGCGATGCGCGGCTCCGGCTCCCGTTCGCTGATGCGGGAGCGCGCCTTCACTTCGCCGAGCGTGTGGAACATCGCGATGTGCGGCACACCCCAGCGCGCCTTCAACCGTTCGCCGGCGACGCCGGAGAGCCAGTAGTGGCTATGCAGCACATCGTAGGTAGCGCCTTCCCGATCAGCGAAGGCGGCGACGCCCGCTTCGAAAGCATCGACGTGGGCCGCGAGCGCGTCCTTCTCCACATAGCGGGCCGGGCCGGCATCGATATGCACCACGCGCGCGCCCGAAGCCGCATCGTCGCCTGAAGGAGCATCGCTGATCGATACCGTCTCGGGATCATCAGGGTTGGTACGCCGGGTGAAGATGTCGACGGTATGGCCGCGCTCCGCTAGCTCGCGGGCCAGCTCCAGTACGTAGACGTTGAGGCCGCCGGTCTCAGCGCCGCCCAGCGGCGCCAGCGGCGATGTGTGGTAGCTCAGGACTGCGATGCGGTACATAGGCTGTGCAATAGAGACTACGCGCGCGTGATGACGCAGCGGTAGATCGTCTGGTCTTGCCCCCCTAGCTTGTACTTGTAGGACTCATCCCCGCGTAGCATATCGACGCAGTGCCGCCCCGATTCGATCGCGTCTTGCAGACAGAACGCCTTGGAGACGACGCCGGCCGACATGGCCGCGTACTCCGGATCGTAGCCGCTATTGTACATGAAGAGCTGCCCGCCCTGATCGAAGCAGAGCACCGACGCGACGGGCGTCGCGTCGAGTTCGAGCTCGTACAGTCTCACCAGGCCGTGGTGCGCCAGCGCCTGCGTCGCCTTATGAAAGAAGAGCCCCATCTGCTCCGAGAGAAAGTCGGCCTTGTCGGTACGACTCTCCACCATGAAGCGCAAGAGAATCGGCAGGTGCGCCTCCACGTCCTGCGGCGAGGTGTACGTGTGCAGCTCCAGTTCGCCGGCGCCCTGCATCTTGCGTATCTTGCGACGTAGTTCGTGGCGGTCCTTCTTGGACAAGCCGGAGAGAAAGCCTTCCCAGCTTGCCGGCAGCGTTATGCGCGGCGCGACGGCCTCGTCCTGCCGCTCGCACGAGAGGCCGGCGGCCTCAGCGGCCGCTGGTAGGTCTGCGAGCGTCGCTGACCCGTCGCGCAAGCCGCGCAGTTCGATCTTCGACCACTCTTCGTCAACCAACGTTGCCAGCAAGGCGGAGAAGACATCGCGTCCGCGGCCCGGCGCGACGATGAAGTCCATGTAATCGCAGATCGAGTAGTGGCCGATGAACGACAGCGTGTCGCCGTCTCGCAGCAGCGGCGCGACGCCGGTGAGCGTATCGCCGTCGCGGACGGCGTAGAGGAGCAGGTCGCGATCGCCCTGGAACTCATCCAGCCAGACCTGCTGCCAGGCGGGGTGGAGGAACGGCACCGGCTCCGGCTGCTGTTCGAGTAGCTGCGCCCAGTCATCCTTGAGCGCGGCCATCTCTTCTCTGTGAACGGTATGCACGATCAGTTAGCTCCCCTACCGCTCCATCATCATAGATTACCCCTGGCTGTTACGTAATGTCTGTCACCAAGACGTGATTACGATCAGTCTAGCAATCTGAGAGGAACGCGGGCAAGAACGGGTAGAGTACTACTCGTTTGCCGCCTCGCTGTGCTGTTTGCGCAGCTCCGTCTTCAGCAGCTTGCCCAGGGGACTACGCGGCAGCTCATCGACGTAGGCGACGTAGGCCGGCGCCTTGTAGCTGGCGAGCTGCTCCTTGCAGTGCGCGACGATCTCATCGAACGACGGCTTGGCGTCGCCGGCCGGCACGAGGATCGCCTTCACGACCTCGCCCCACTCGACGTCGGAGACGCCGATGACGGCGGCCTCCGCGATCTGCGGGTGCGCTTCCAGCACGTCCTCAATCTCGCCGGTGGAGATGTTCTCGCCGCCGCGGATGATCAGGTCCTTCTTGCGGCCGGTGATGAAGAGGTAGCCGTCCTCATCGAGATAGCCGATGTCGCCGGTGTGGAGCCAGCCGTCGACGATCGCCTCGGCGGTCTCGTCCGCCTGCTTGTGGTACTCGCGCATGATGCGCGAGCCGCTGACGCAGATCTCGCCCTCTTCGCCGGCGGCCAGCGCTTCGTTCTGCTCGTTCATGATCGCGACATCGATATCGTCCATCGCCCGGCCGACGGAGCGCAACCGGCGCAGCTTCGCCTCTCGTTCCGGCCCTTCCTCTTTCGGGATGTCATGGTCCTCCGGACCGAGATAGGTCAGCGTCGAAGTGCTCTCCGTCTGGCCATAGGCGTTCATCAGCCCGCAGTCGAAGGCGTCGACGGCGTTACTGACCACCTCGTACGGCATCGGCGCGGCGCCGTAGGTGATCAGCTTCAGCGAGCTGAGATCGTACTGGTCGAATCGTTCGTGCTCCATGACACGCTTGAGCATCGTCGGCACGACGAAGCTGTGGGTGACGCCGTGGTCCTGGACGGCGTCCAGCCAGCCATCCGGGCTGAACTGGGGCAGGATCGACAGCGTGCGGCCGCCCCAGATGCTGGACATGATCGCCGTCGCGCCCGCGACGTGGTAGATCGGCACGGAGAGCAGCGTCACGTCCGGTTCGGTTGCGGGATCGGCCGGGTTCATCGTGTTCGTCACGTAGACGGAGAGCGTGAGGTAGGTGAGGACGACGCCCTTCGGCAGCGCCGTAGTGCCGCTGGTGTAGATCAAGATCGTCGGATCGTTATCGTCGATCTCGACGAACACCTCGTCCTCAGACGAGTCCGCCAGCAGCTTGCCGTAGTTACGCATGCCTTCCGGCTCGGACTCGTAGCAGACGTACTCCTTGACGCCGCCAAACTTGGGGCGGAGGCCGGCGACGAGATCGAGGTAGCGTTCGCCGACGAAGAGCAGTTGCACCTCGGAGGCGTTGACCATGTGGTCGAGCTCTTCGTGCTTCGCGCGATAGTTGAGCGGCACGAACGTCGCGCCGACCTTGGCGCAGGCGTAGTACGTCTCGACGTACTCCGGCGAGTTCATCGCCATGACGCCGACCGCGCTGCCGCGCTGGACGCCGAGCGATTGCAGCCCGTTGGCGAGCCGATTCACCCGCGCGGCCATCTCCGCGTAGGTGCGGCGGGTATCGCCGCAGACCAGCGCCAGGCGGTCCGGCACCATCATGGAGCTAATCGTCAGGAACTCAGCAGTATTCATACACCACCCCTTACGACGTTACGAACGTATCGCGCCCTAATCTAGCGCATCGAGTGCCGGTGGGGCAACGAGACGCGACAATTGTTACCCTGCGATATATGAGAAAGACTACTCTGTTCGACCGCGGCGTCGAGGCTCTTCGACTAGCACGGCCTGCTGCGCCGGAGTGCTATCCCTGTCCAATCTGTCTTCGTGGCTTTCCCGCCCCTAGTGGCCTAACTATCGACCATTTTCCACCGCGATCCCAAGGCGGAAAGAGCGTGGTGCTGACCTGCTCTGAATGCAACAGCCGAGCCGGCCACGAACTCGATGCAGACATGCAACCAGCAGAGTCGCTCTATGAGTTTGCTGCTGGGGTGATGTCCAATCCGGTTCGCGGTCAAATCACCATCGACGGTCATACACTGAACGCCGACATACTTGCCACCGGCGGAAACATTACCGTCGGTGGGATATCTGAGTTGAATGATCCTGACGTGACGCGTGCCGTGACCGAAAGACTGGAGAATAGGAGCAGTGCAGGCACGTGGAACGATTTCGAGATCAAACTGTCATTTGGGAAGCATAAGCGGGAAGACGCGCTTGCAGCCTGGCTACGTTCAGCCTACTTAGCCATCTTCTCCGCCTGGGGGTTCACTTACATCCTCAGAACACAATTGGATGCGGTCCGAGAACAAATACGCGATCCGGATTCTCAAGCTCTTAGAGTGTTCGGATTCACCATGCAGAAGCCGGAATATGATGAGCCCCACATCAGCTTGATCAAACGCCCAGAACCACTAGCCGGGCACCTGGCTGTCATTATGGGCCGACAGGTTGTCTATCTACCTGGTTTCCACAGTAATGATCTGTACCGTGAACTAGCTCGTGAAGCTGACACAGGGTTGGATGCACTAATGTCCGGAGACAAAGAGGTGATCTGGCCTAAACAGCCACGATACGAGCTAGACTTTGCTCTGTCGCGCGGCGACTAGCACTCTCGCCAGCCTGGCCTCCAGCGCCAGGCCGTCCGCGAGCGAGAGGTCCAGCCCCCGCACGATCGCCTCCTTGGCGTAGGCGAGGACTCGCGGCTCCCGACCAGCCAGCGTCGCCGCCCACTCCGAGGCGGCGTCATCGAGATCGGCGCGCGGGACGACGCGATGCACCAGCCCGAGCCGATACGCCTCGGCCGCATCGATAGGATCGCCCGAGAGGATCATGCTCATCGCAACGCCGGGCGGAATCATGCGCGGCAGCGTCTGGGTGCCACCCGCCGAGGGGATGTAGCCCAGGCTCACCTCCGGCAGGCCGAAGCGGGCGTCGTCCGCCGCGACGCGCAGGTCGCAGAGCAGGCTCATCTCGCAGCCCGCGCCCAGGGCGTAGCCGTGGACGGCGGCGATCGTCGGCTTCGGCAGGTGGAGCAGCAGCCCCCAGAGGTCGCGCTCGCGGCGGGCGCGGCGGGCCTCGATGTACGACGGCGCGGTGCCGAAGTCGGAGATGTCAGCGCCGGCGGAGAAGGCGCGGCCTTCGCCCCGCAATACCAGCACGCGCGCGTCCGGGTCGTCGCGGAAGGCGTGAAAGGCGTCCCACAGATCGTCGCGCATCTGGAGGTTGACGGCGTTGAGCACGTCCGGCCGGTTGAGCGTGAGCCGAACGATGCCGTTCTCTTTCTCGTAGCGAATCGTTTCAAAGCCGTTCATATTTCGACGCTCATGCTAGGCGTACCCGTCAGCGGCTAGCGGCCCTTGAACTTGGGCTCGCGCTTCTCCAGGAACGCGCGCACGCCCTCGGCGCGGTCTTCCGTCGACTGCAAAATAATCGTCAGGTCGGTCTCGAACTGGAGCGCCTGGTCGAGCGGCTGCTCCAAGCCGCGCCTCACCGCCTCCTTCGCGTAGCGCAGCGCGATCGGCCCCCGCGACGCCATGCGCAGCGCCAGCGCCTCGGCTTCGGCGAGCAGGTCATCGACGGGATAGACCGCGCTGACGAGGCCGATGCGGTGCGCCTCGTCCGCGTCGATAACGTCGCCTAACAACACCAGCCGCAGCGCCTCGGCACGGCCGACCAGCCGGGCCAGCCGCTGGGTGCCGCCGGCCATCGGCAGCAGCCCCTGCGCCGTCTCCGGCAGCGAGAAGCGAGCGCCCTGGGCGGCCAGCCGCACGTCGCAGGCGAGCGCCAGCTCCAGGCCGGCGCTGACGGCATCGCCGTTGAGGGCGCAAATGACGGGCTGGCCCATCGATTCCAGACAGGCGAACGGTCGCGTGGCATCGCGCCCGCCTACGGCGGGAGCTGACTCCAATACTTCCGCAGCCCAGCCCGTCGAAAAGACATCGCCGGCGGCGGTGAGCAACGCCACGCGCGCCTCCGAGTCATCGTTGATCGAAGCGCACGCCTCATCAAGCTCAGCCAAAAAGGAGCTGTCGATCTGGTTGCCGCGCTCGGGGCGAGCGAGGCTAATGATGGCCAGCGGGCCTTTCGATTCCAGGCTGAGCGTTCGATAGGCCATGAGTGCTGTGCAGCGTAACAGCGGCGGATCGAGGTGTCAACGGGGAGAGTGGCGAAAGATGAGCACAGATAGAAGGCAGATTCGATACGTTCTGATGAGACGCTTATGCAATGGTTCCTCGATCCGCATGCTGCTGCCTTAGCCGCGCCGTTGCCTGTTCACCTAGTCATCCCCTATCCTGAACGGCGCTAGTCCGCGGAAGCTACGGAGGGCGTGATGGCAATCAAACGAGTGAACGTCGGCAGCGTAGAGATCGTCAGCGTCACCGACGGCGCGATGCGCGGCACGCCGGCCTACTTCTTCGCCGGCGTTACCCCCGATGTCTACACGCCCGCCCTCGGCAACGATCTGCGCGAGGACGGCACCTTCGCAATCGAGTTCGGCAGCTTTTTAGTCCGTTCGTCGGGCCGGACGATACTCGTCGACACCGGGCTGGGGAACAAACTCCCCGGCGGAACAGGAGGCATGCTGCTGGAGAACCTGAAGCAGATCGGGGTCGGGCCCGGCGATATCGATGTGGTGGTGAACACGCATCTGCACGTCGATCACGTCGGCTGGAACTGCACGGAGAGCGGCGGCGGTTACGTGCCCACCTTTCCCAACGCCGAGTACTGGATCTCCGAGCAGGAGTGGCAGTACTCAGCCTTATTCAAAAATCCTTCAGTCACGTTTTCGTATCTGATTCCTACTCGCAGCTACCCTTTTCGTTGTAGCAACTCGCTCTCTGGCGGGCGATCTCCTCGACTTCCTGTCTACTCAGCAGTGTGATGTGCCCGACCTTGTGCCCCGCCAAGCGACCCGATTTCACCCAGCGCTGGACAGTGAGCGGATTCACAGCCAGGATGGCAGCAGCCTGACCCGACGTAAGAAAAAGCTCCTCGATACACGACATCAGCAGCCTCCGGCCCTTGACTTCCGCGTGTTGTCCGGCCTACACTGAGGTGTGTTCGCACAGTGACAGTGGAGGCATTGAGAATGAATGACAGAATAGACGAGCTTGTACAGGAGGTCATGCAGTTGGCCGCCGACCCCCACATCGAGCCAGAGGCCGTTCACACGAAGGGGCTGGAAGCCAAGCAGGCTCTCTGGGACGAATTGGACATCCGTCAACTCGCAATCAACATTCTGGACGGGATCGTCCCGTATCGAGCGAAAGGGCTGCCGTGGGCTATCGGCTGGGTCAACCCCTCCGCGCCGCCACCTGGGCTGGCAGCCGCGTCCACAGCGATTGGGGTGCCAGCCTCCCGGCGTGCTGCGCCGCAGCCTAGCCGGTCGAAGAGGGTGCTGGAGATAGCCAAAAGCCTCATCGACGACGATGATGCCGATGAGACGGTCAAAACCGATTTCATCGCGAGCATGCTTCAGAGGGATGGTGACACTACGCCAGTGCGCTCCCTGACTACAGCTATCGGCAATATCCTGAACAGATCGGGCAACTGGCGTCGCGTTCGCCGTGGCGAATACGAACCGATTACAGCGGAGGGGGTGATGTAGCAGGAAAGAAACAGATGAGGCAGGCCCCTCCTTGCGAGTCGAGTCCTGCCCCATCGCTCTACCAGCGCCGGAATGGTGGAAATGGCAAACACAGCAGCCTGGAAAGCTGCCGTGGCGAGAGCCACTTGCGGGTTCGAATCCCGCTTCCGGCACCAGATAGCCAGTTGATGGGGAGGGCAGTGATGAGACCGTCCCTCCCCTGCCAGACAAGGAGAGCTTACCTCCATGTCCACGCAATCCATTGTACCACCACCGCCGATAGTCGGCGAACTTCAAGCAATATTCGACGCTCTGCCAGACGATGAGCTGCTGGCGCAACTTGGGAGCGACTCTAAGCAGCTCGGCCGTCCTAAGTACCCGGTTGATGTCCTCTGGCGCTGCTACATCACCTACTACAGCCTCGGCCTCGATTCGATTTCGGCCTTGCTGCGTCTGTTGAGCGACAATCCGTTCATCGCCGGCGTCTGTGGCATTCCTGATGCTGAATCGATGCCTAGTCAACCGACCATGAGCCGCTTCGTTGCCAAGCTTGCCCAGCGACGTTTCCTTGTCACGCTGAGAGACGTTCAGCGCGCCTTGACTCAGATACTTTTCGACACGCTGCCGGGATTCGGTAAGTCGGTCGCGATCGACAGCACGCACATGAGGGCTGGAGCAACGCCAACAAGAAGGGCAAGCCACGGCGAGGCTCCGTCCGACGCCAACGACCTAAGATCGGCAAGGTGAGCGACCCCGACGCTGGCTGGTGCGTCAAGCGAAACACCCACGGCAAGAACCAATACACATTTGGCTACAAGGCGCACCTTCTTGTCGATGCGATTTACGAACTGCCAGTCGCAATCGATGTCACCGCCGGCAACGTCGCCGATGTGAAGATGGCTGCACCCCTGTTGAGGCAGGCGCGATTTGCTCACACGTTCATGCCTGATTACGTCCTTTGCGACGCCGGATACTCCAGTGAGAAGCTTCAGCGCGCGATCAAGAAACAGTACAGGGCCACGCCCATCATCGATCCCAATCCCACGCACAAGAAGGCGATTTTGCGGCAGGAGGCCATACCGGACTGGAAGGAGCTTTATGCTGATCGCGCTTCGGTCGAGCGGGTTAATGCCCGGATGAAGGGCCACTTCAAACTGGACGCGGTGCGCGTTCGGGGCCGCACGAAGCTTCGAAGCCACGCTTTCATGTCCGCAATCGCGCTCTTGGGCCGCGCAGTAGCCTTCCCTGACCGGCCCCGTCAATGTGTTCGGGCACCCTAGATCAACCCTCATCAAACTGCCGAACATTGTCATCCTCTTCGCCAGTGTCTTCGGTGTTAACGCGTTCCTTTCGCTCTGCGAGTTGCTGAGGAAGGACAAAGACGTACCTAAAGAACCAAGACGCGAACTCAACAATCTCTTCGGCATCTAGCCGCGTGTTCCATTGCTTTTCCGTTCCACCGTGAGCACCCAACTTCCCGCCGAGACGGGCTTCGTGCGCCCAATTCCGTAGCTCTGGCGTGATCCGGTGTTCCGTGGCTAGGTGTTCAATTCGCTTGTAGAGAACTTTCTTGCTGTACTTGGCGCGTTCGTCTTCTGGTTCGATCTCCTCTCCGAGAATTCTGGTCGCCTCCTCCAAGGCCCTGCGGCACATCAGCACACACCCGTCCCATATGCCCTCGTTACGCGACTTGAGCGCCTGCCGAAAGGCGATTGTCACATCTGGGGGTAAGAGTTCATCTGGCTCTTCTTCCAACCCTGGATGGACCTCGATTTCTTTTCCCTCGTCATCGAAGATTACCGCCACGCTCCCGTTACAGTCCTCATTGCGGCATCTGTCGAAGCGAATGTTCAGGCCACTCGACTTGCCAAGGTTCAGGGTTCCTATGTTGGTTCCCGCCAATAACGTCGTGAGTGTGTCATAGGTCGATACTGCTTTGCAGTGCGGACACCTTCTTGATGGCATGACTACCTCCTCCGATATATCAGACTGGAGGCAATCTACCATTTCCGTGAAGTTTTCAGGCATTTTCAACCTCTCTCGACTTTTGAATAAGGCTCTACTGGACCGACCCGCTGATCGTGGAGGAGGAGGGAGGGCATCTCCTCACCGACGTGCTGCCGCTCAAGGACAGCCCTCAGCTCAAGCTGGCCACGGCGAGGCCGCGATCACGCCGGAGCTTTCCCTGCTGCCGACGCCCGGCCATACGCCCGGCCATTGCTCAGTCGCCGTCGCGTCGGCGGGCGAGACGGCGATCATCTTAGGAGACGTCGCCCATCATCCGCTGCACCTGGAATGTATCTGGATCGCCGCGGTCGACGAGCTGCCGAGAGTCTCGCGCAGAACGAAGCGGGCGCTAACGGAGCGGCTGATCGAGGAGCACATGCTGGTCGCGGCCGGCCACTTCGCATCGGGAAGCTTCGGGCGCATGGTGCGAGCCGACGGACAGCGGCGCTGGCAGCCGCTCTAGGCGCTACTCCACCAGCGGCGGTTCGACCGATAGCGCTGGGTCGTTCGGGCGGGAGACATCGATGCGCAGCTCCCAGGTGGTCGGGGCCGGCAAACCCAGTTGCTCCAGAATCTCCACCTCATCGACAACCGTGCCCGACATGAGCAGGCGCACCGGCCAGGACCCGTCTGTCGCCAGCCAGAGATCCCAGGCCAGGTCATCCACATCGTACAGAGCCTGCTTGCCACCCAGGAACGACTGCATGAACGCCAACCCCTCGGCGCCCACTTGATAATGATTAGCACGCACCGCGTTGATGAACTCCTGCGTCGATGGCAGGTTGAGCACGTTGGCGCGAACACGCTCAAACTCCGGCCCGCCGAGGAACTGCGGCTGGACCGACGTGAACGCGGTATCCAGCAGCGCCGCGACGGCGAGATCATCCGGCGTCGTCTGCCGCCAGCCCTCGTCGGCGCGCCGATACCAGGCCTTCTCGCCGATGATCACCACCCTCTCGATCAGCACGCCGTCGCCTAGCTGTGTGGTATAGGTGAATGCATGGCGATCGGGCGACTGGAAGTCGCCCTCGGTCGAGACGAACAGCTCGTTCGGGTCGCCGCCGGACGCCGCGCCGCTCATCGTCAACGATGCGACGTAGTGGAAGCGCTCGAGCGGGATCGCTCCTGTACTAACAACGGTCGCCGTCGGTTTGGCGCCAATTGCCGTCGGCGCGGCGTCTGCGCCGCTTTCGCCGCCGCAAGCGGATACGAACGCCACCAGCAACAGGCCGCCAGCGACGGCGGCCTGCGTAGCGGCGAAGCGATACGCCCGAACTCTCAACATCCCTCGCATGGTAACGATGCCGCCCGCTTCGGGCGAGCCGCATCGTTGACCGACAGCGCCGCGCGAGGCTATGTTGGAGTCAGCAGTCAGAGGAGACTACATGCCCACACCCCTCACGCATCGACTAGGCAACCTCGATCTGCAGATCCTCAGCGACGGCACGCTCTACCAAGACGCCGGCGCGGTCTTCGGCGTGGTGCCGCGCATCATGTGGGAGCGCATCACCGGCCCGCCGAATGAACGGAACCAGATGCCGCTGGGCCTGAACTCACTGCTCGTTCGCTCTTATGACAAGCTGATACTGATCGAGACCGGCGTTGGCGACAAGGAAGGCCATCGTCGCCAGGCCACGCCCGCGCAGGACGGCAACCTGCTCTCGGCCCTGGCGTCCATAGGCACGTCGCCGGACGACATCGACGTGGTGATCAACACCCACCTGCACTCCGACCACTGCGGCTGGAACACGCGCGAATCGGACGAGGGCCAATTGGTACCGACGTTCCCCAACGCCCGCTACCTGATCCAGCAAGGCGAGTGGCACGCGGCCACCCAGCCGAACGAGCGCACCCGCGCCACGTATCTGCAGGAGAACCTGCTGCCGCTGAAAGAGTCAGGGAGGCTGGAGCTGATCGACGGCGAGACCGCCGTCACGCCGGAGGTGACGATCATCCCAACGCGCGGCCACACCGAGGACCACGCATCCGTGGTGCTGACGTCCGGCGGCGAGACGGCGGTCTACATCGGCGATATCGTGCAACACCACGTCCAGTTGGAGCGCACGGCCTGGGTCTCGGCGTTCGACGTGATGCCACTCGTTTCAATGGAAACGAAGAAACGCATCGTCGACCAGGCGATCCGTGAGCGCCAGCTCGTCATCAGCGTCCACTGCCCGTTTCCCGGGCTGGGGCATATGACACGCAGCGAGGACGGGCGGCGGCATTGGGCGCCGATCGAATGAGCGGCGACACCCTCCGCCAGCTCCCGCTCGCCGAACGGCACCGCGAACTTGGCGCGCGCTTCGCGCCCTTCGCCGGCTGGGCGATGCCCGTCCAGTACAGCGGCATCGTGAAAGAGCACCACGCCGTCCGCGAGCGCGCCGGTGTCTTCGACGTCTCGCACATGGGCAGGCTCTTCGTGAGCGGCGCACAGGCCGGCCGTGCGTTGCGCCGAGCCGTCACCTACAACGTCGAGGCGCTGGAGGAGGGCGAGGCGCACTACGCGCTGATGTGCAACGAGGACGGCGGCATCCTGGACGATCTCTTCGTCTACCGGCTCGCTTCCGAGCGCTACCTCGTCGTCAACAACGCCGCCAACGCATCGCTAGGCCGGGAGCGCATCGCCTCGGTGCTCGAACCCGGCGTCGAGCTGGAAGATCGGCAGGAGTCGACAGTGATGCTAGCGCTTCAGGGCCCGCAGGCGATCGCAATCCTGTCACGCGTTATCGACGGCGAGCCGCCGGCGCGCCGGCGCTGCGTCGAGGTCGACTGGCTCGACTCGACGCTGTTCATCTGCCGCACCGGCTACACGGGCGAGGACGGCGTCGAACTGGTGGCGCCGGTCGAGGCCGGCGGCGCGCTGCTAGAGCGGCTGGTGGCGGAAGGGGTCGTCCCCTGCGGCCTGGGCGCGCGCGATACGCTGCGGCTGGAAGCGGCGCTGCCGCTCTACGGCAACGACATCGATACGGACACCAGCCCGTGGGAGGCCGGCCTCGGCTTCGCCGTCAGCCTGGACGACGGCGCCGAGTTCGCCGGCCGCGCCGCGCTGGCGACCGTGCACGAGTCGCCACCAGAGCGAAAGCTCGCCTGCCTACAGGCACAGGGGCGCGGGATCATGCGTGCGGGCTGCTCCATCTTGCACGGCGGCCGGACAGTGGCTAGCATGAGCAGCGGTGGCTTCTCGCCCACGCTCGGCGTCAGCATCGGCATGGCGTACCTGCCGGTCGAACTGGCGCAGAAAGGGACGGAGCTGGAGGTGGACGTACGAGGCAAACCACTGGCCGTCGCAGTCGTCCCGCGACCGTTTTATCGGCGGAAGAGGGCCGGACAGACCTAAAGGTCTGTCCCTACGATGCAGGGCTCAGGGTAACCGGCCGATGCAACGTCATTCTGAGCAACGCGAAGAATCTAGGCCGAGAATTGAATCGATTCGATTGCAACCAATCAACTCCCAGGTTAAAGGGCTGAACAACACATGAACACCCCCACAGACCTCAGCTTCTCCAAAGAGCACGAATGGGTGCGGGCGGAAGGCGACATCGCCACGATCGGCGTCACCGACTACGCCCAGGATCAGCTCGGCGACATCGTCTACCTCGACCTGCCGTCGCCCGGCGATAGCCTGTCGCAGGGCGCCAAGATGGGCGAGATCGAGTCGGTCAAGGCCGTCTCCGACCTCTACGCTCCTGCCGGCGGCGAGGTGCTGGAGATGAACCAGGCCGCGATCGACGCACCGGAGCTGGTGAACGAGGAGCCGTACGGGCGCGGCTGGCTGGTCAAGCTCCGCCTGAGCGACCCAGCGCAGATGGACAGCCTCCTCTCCGCCGAAGCGTATGACGAGCTGATCACGCGCGAGATGGAGGAGAACACGGACTAGGCGCGTCTACCAGCACGCCGAGCCTGTCGAGGCGCTCAACCTCATGCCGGGCGTGCTGGCCCCCTTCGGCAAGCCCGCCTGCAGCGGGCAAGCACCGGGTAGCGATCGGCAACACCAGATAATATAGGAGCAAGGATGGCCCACCCCTACATACCGCTCACCGACGACGACCGCCAGGCGATGCTGTCGACGATCGGCGTCGCTTCTACTGACGACCTCTTCACCGAAATCCCCGCCAAATACCGCGACCCGGTGTTCGACCTGCCCGCCGCGCTCTCCGAGGTCGAGCTGCTGCGCGAGATGTCGGCGCTGGCCGGCCGCTCGACCAGCGGTCTGCCTAGCTTTCTGGGCGCCGGCGCCTACCAGCACTTCATCCCCAGCACCGTCGCCCACATCACCAGCCGCGGCGAGTACCTGACCGCCTACACTCCGTACCAGCCCGAGATTAGCCAGGGGACGCTGCAAACGGCCTTCGAGTTCCAGTCGCTCGTCTGCGAGCTGACCGGCATGGAGGTGGCGAACGCCGGCATGTACGACGGAGCGAGCGCGCTGGCCGAAGCCTGCCTGATGGCCTGCTCCGTTACCGGCTGCGACCGCATCCTGCTGCTCGATACGATCCATCCGCACATCATCGAAACCGTACGTACCTATGCGGCCGGACGCGGGCATGAGGTGCAGGTCGTGCCGGCTACCGACGCTACGGTGAGCGACGGCGACGCCTGCCTGGCAGTCCAGCAGCCGAACTTCTTCGGCTACCTCGAAGATCTGCAGTCGCTCGGCGAGGCGGCGCACGAATCGGGCGCGCTCTTCATCGTCTCGGCCGATCCTGTCAGTCTCGGCCTGTACAAGCCGCCCGCGGAGTTCGGCGCGGACATCGTCGTCGGCGACGGCCAGCCGCTGGCGTCGCCGCCCAACTTCGGCGGGCCCTACGTCGGCCTCTTCGCCTGCCGGCAGCAGTACCAGCGCCACATGCCGGGCCGCATCGCCGGCCGCACGACCGACCTGGACGGCCGTACCGGCTACGTACTGACGCTGCAGACTCGGGAGCAGCACATCCGCCGCGAGCGCGCGACCTCGAACATCTGCACGAGCACACAGCTCGTCGCGCTGGCGTTCACCGTCGCACTGAGCACGCTGGGCAAGCAGGGCCTGCGAGGCATGGCGGAGCTCTGCTACCAGAAGGCGCACTACGCGGCCGAGCGGATCGCCAGGCTGCCGGGGTATAAGCTAGCGAACCACCTTTCGACAGGCTCAGGGGAGGGGTTCTTCCAGGAGTTCGTCGTGCAGTGCCCGCTATCGCCCGAAGAGGTGAACAAGCGGCTATTGAAGCAGGGCATGATCGGCGGCTACGACGTGTCGGACCGCGTCGATAACGGCCTGCTGCTCTGTTTCTCCGAACTGCACAGGCGAGAAGAGATCGACCGGCTAGTGGAGGCGCTGGGAGCAATCACATGAACGATGACTTCGGCGCGACGCTGACGTTCGACCTGAGCCGGCCAGGGCGTATCGGCTGCGCGCTGCCGGCGCTCGACGTCCCAGAATCGCCGCTGCCGCCGCCCGAGCTGCTGCGAGACGACCTGCCGCTGCCGGAGCTCTCGCAGCTCGATGTCGTGCGCTACTTCACCCGCCTCTCCCAGCGCAACTTCAGCATCGATACCGGCTTCTACCCACTCGGTAGCTGCTCGATGAAGTACAACCCTAAAGTCCAGGAAGACATCGCCAGGCTGCCGGGCTTCGCCCAACTCCACCCGCTGCAGCCAAGCGATACAGCGCAAGGAGCGCTGGCGCTGATGCACGGCCTGCAGGGTCTGCTCGCCGAGATCACGGGCATGGACGACGTCTCGCTGGCGCCGGACGCCGGCGCACACGGAGAGCTGGCCGGCATCCTGATCGCCCGCGCGTACCACCACGCCAACGGGAACGGGCCTCGCCGCCGGGTGTTGGTACCCGACACCGCCCACGGCACGAACCCGGCGACGGCGGCGATGGCCGGCTTCGAAGTCGAGAGCATCGCCTCGGACGCTGATGGCAACCTCGACATCGCCGCGCTAGAAGCCGCTCTGAACGCCAATGGCGACTCCGTCGCTGCGCTGATGCTGACGCTGCCCAGCACGCTGGGCCTCTTCGAGCCGCAGATCCTGCGCATCGCCGAGCTGCTGCACAGCCACGGCGCGCTGCTCTACGGCGACGGCGCAAATATGAACGCCATGCTCGGCCGGGTAAAGCCGGGCGACCTCGGCTTCGACATCATCCACCTCAACCTGCACAAGACGTTCAGCACGCCCCACGGCGGCGGCGGCCCCGGCGCCGGGCCGATCGCGGTGAAGTCGCATCTGGCGCCGTTCCTGCCCACGCCTCA
>JADFKB010000158.1 GCA_022565155.1 Chloroflexota bacterium
TCCCCGCCTGCCCTGCCCCCTCCGCCGCCGAAGCCGGAGAATGCGGCGGTCGCGGAGATCGGGACCGTCACAGGTGGGCAGTGGTATGTGCTGCAAACGTGCGTGTCGTTCTACCTGCCTGGTGGATACACGTTCGTCATTCGCCGCGCCCTAAACGACCCGGGCGGTTTCATGAGCGTATCGTTTGTGGTGTTGGGAACTGAGTCCGGGGTGGTATTCCATGCAGAGACCGCCAAGGAGCTAGGGAGAACGGTACTGGACAGCAGTCTGGGGCCTGTATTCGACCAGATCGCAGCGACCATTTCTCGGGACTGCTAGCCAGGCCGCAGTCGCCGGCTGAGGCGGATCACAGTGATGGCAACATGCATGACTGGTTCCCTGGCGTCATAGCCCAGCACGGCCACAACTGCACGTAGGGGCGCGGCGGCGTAGACGGCCGCTAGGCGGCGCGCAGCTCCGTCGCCGGCATGCGGGCGATCATGCGGGTGAACGCCTCTACCACCTCGGGGTCGAACTGGCTGCCCGCGTTGGCCTTGATCTCGCGCAGCGCGACTTCGGTCGATAGCGCCTTGCGATACGGCCGGTCGTACGTCATCGCGTCGAAGGCATCGATGACGGCGAAGATGCGAGCTTCCAGAGGGATCGCCTTGCCCTCCAACGCGAAGGGGTAGCCGGCGCCGTCGTAGCGCTCGTGGTGGTAGAGCAGGATCGGCGTCGCGCCCTCAAGGAACTTGATGTTGGCGATCATCAACCCTGCCAGCAGCGGGTGCTTCTGCATCGCCTCCCACTCCTTGTCGTCCAGGGGGCCGGGCTTTTGCAGCACGGCGTCCGGCACGCCGATGTTGCCGACATCGTGCAGCAGCGCGCCTCGCTCCACGTCCACCAGCCGATCCTTCGGGACGTTCATCTCCCGCGCCAGCGACACGGTCAGGCGCGCGACGCGCTCCGAGTGGCCCTGCGTCACCGAGTCTTTCGTGTCCAGCGCGGCCATGAGGGCCCGCAGCGTGGCGTCGAAGTTCAGCTCTACCTCGTCGGCGTAGGCGCGTACCTTGCCGAAGAGCGTCGCCTGCTCCACTGCCATCCCCGCTTGCGCCGCTATCTCTTCCACCATCCGCAGCTCGGTCGTCCGAAACGCCCCACGAGGCCTGTCGCGCACCAGCGTAACGACGCCTATCGACCGCTCGCGCCCGGGGATGGAGACGCAGAGGATGGAGACCGCCTCCCCTGTGCCGACGCCATGGCCGAGGACGCGGTCGTAGGGAAAGCTGTTGGCTTCGGCGCTGACCGTTTCGCCTGTCACCGCGCAACGCCGCAAGAACCACTCTTCTACGTTTCGATGATGTTGAGCGGAGGTGGCCGTCTCCGTCTCGTAGCTCGCCTTCAGGATCAGTTCATCGTTCTCGGCGTCCAGCAGGGTCGCCATTCCCGCCTCGGCGCGGGTATACACCGCGGCGTCCCGCACGAGCTGCTCCAGGACGCCCGTAAGGTCCAGAGTCGAGCGGATCGCCTCCCCGGAGCGATAGAGATACAGCAAGCGGTCATACTCGCCGCGCAGCCCGCGCGTCGCCGCCCAGAGGATGGTTTGGAGCAGAACGAGCACAACGATGGCGCTGATAGTTGTCAGCAGGATCAACCGCGAGCGGCTGTCGCTGATCGAAGCGGCGATGGGTCCGTAGTCCTGCTGGAACTCCACCAGGGCTCCCGACGCGAGACCGACGTACGTTGCCAGCACATCGCCTTCTGGCGAACTGAGGCGTTGCGACAAGCTGCCGCCCGCCGTCACTAGCTTCGTCAGCGGGGGCTCCGCTTCGGCTGAGCGTCCGACCGAGGCCAGCAGCCCGCCCTCTGAGCTCCAGAGCTGAATCGCCTGCACGCGGTCGCTGATCAGGCCTTCCGCTGTGCTGGAGAACGACGAGAGCTCGTCTTCAGAGAGTGCCCCTGCGCGGCGTTCCAGCACCGGCAGCAGGCTGCTGGTTAGCCCGGTGGAGGCGTCATGTTCCGCCTGTCCGCGAATGCCTTCGCTCTCTAGGATCGTCACGACGGTCGTGACGATGCCGACGGCCAGGAACGTCCAGGCCGCGAAGAGCAAGTACAGCCTTCTTGTCGAATGCTGACCCATACGATCCCTTCGGTGGATCACCAATGTGGATTGGTGATCGGCTTTCCTAGTAGGTATCGACATCCACTCAGAATTGCTTTAGCTACGCGGACTCTGCATTGGAAGGTCAGTGGCTTCATGCTAGGATGAGACGAGGCGATGACAGTGAACTCGACACCAGCAGAGAAGCTGAAGCGGCTGGATGCGATCCTGCGTGACATGGGGAGCGTGATCGTCGCCTGCTCCGGCGGCGTCGATAGCACGTTTCTCGTGGCCGCCGCCTTCGATGCGCTGGGCGAGCGGGCGCTGGCCGTGACCGGCGTCTCGCCCTCGATCCCGGCTTCGGAGGTAGACGAGGCGCGGGCGCTCTGCCGCCAGATCGGCATCCCATTCGAGACGGTCGACACCCACGAGATGGAACGCGAAGGCTACGTCGCTAACTCGCCGCAGCGCTGCTTCCACTGCAAGACGGAGCTGTACGGCCTGCTCGCGGCGATGGCGCGCGACCGCGGGTTCGCCGCCGCCGTCGACGGCTGTAACGTGGACGACCTCGGTGACCACAGGCCCGGGCGCGTCGCCGCCCAGGAACAAGGCGTACGCAGCCCGCTGCTCGAAGCCGGTCTGACGAAAGACGAGATTCGCGCGCTCGCCCGCGAACGCGGCCTGTCGACGTGGGACAAGCCGGCCATGGCCTGTCTCTCCTCGCGCATCCCCTACGGCACGCCGGTAACTGTCGAAGCGCTCGACCGCATCGGCGCGGCGGAGGCGTTCCTGCGCTCGCTGGGTATTAGACAGCTCCGCGTTCGCCACCACGGCGATGTCGCGCGCATCGAGCTGGAGCCGGACGGCATCGCCACGTTGCTGGAGAATGGTAACCGCAAGCGCGTCGTCGAGCGGCTCAAGGAGCTTGGCTACAGCTACGTTACGGTCGATCTGGCGGGCTTCCGCTCCGGCAGCATGAACGAGACGCTGGCGCTTCAGGAAGTGACCAAGGGTTAGCGTGGCTGGCCCGTCTCGCCTCACGCCACCCGGCGCCGGCACGTTCGACTCCAGCGGTGTGCCGATCCACTACGAGGTATTTGGTGAAGGGCGGGCGATCGTTCTCGTTCACGGCTTCACGGCCAGCTTGCTCCTGAACTGGGTCGCCACCGGCTGGGTGGACGAGCTGACGCCGATCCGGCAGGTGGTCGGGCTGGATGCGCGTGGCCACGGGCTGAGCGGCAAGCCTCACGATCCCGAGGCCTATTCCGGCGACACGATGCCGAACGACGTGATCGGGCTGATGGATCACTTGGGCATCGAACAGGCCGATCTCTTCGGCTACTCCATGGGCTCCGTGATCTCCCTACGAGCGCTAACGAACCGGCCCGAGCGGTTCACGTCGGTCGTGCTGGGCGGCGCCGGCGACTTCGCGCGCAGCGGGACGCCCGGCGGCAACCCCGTGCGGGCCGATGCGATGCTCGCTAAAGACCAGGATTCGATCAGCGACCCGACGGCGAAAGGGTTTCGTGCGCTGGCCGAGGCGCTGGGGAACGACCTAGAGGCGCTCGCCGCCTACTCCATGGCTGCGCGGCCGGGCGTCAGCGATGAAGCGCTCGCCGGCATCGACGTGCCGGTGCTGATCGTCAACGGCGCTGACGATACGATAGTCGGCAGCCCGGACGGGCTCGCCGCCGCCATCCCCGGCGCGGAGCTGGTGAAGATTCCTGGCAAAGACCACCTCACCGTCGTCGCCGATCCGCAGTTCAAGGCGACGGTCGCCCGCTTCCTGAGCGAGCTGCCGCCGCTCTGAGCGCTGCGCTACCTCGGCGCTCCTCAATATTCATCTGGCCATGCCCCTGCGCGCGCCCTATACTCACCTCCATATGGCCTCGGTACTGGGCGTGGACGTGGGCGGCACCTTCACCGACTTCCTGCTCTGGGAAGACGGGCGTCTGGCCGTCTACAAGCGCCCCTCCACTCCCGACGACCCAGCCCGCGCCGTCCTGCTCGGGCTGGCTGAGGCGGCCGGGGAGAGCGACTCGGCGTGGCGGCCAGATGAGATCGTCCACGGCTCAACCGTCGCGACCAACGCGGTGCTGGAACGGAAGGGCGCACGGACGGCACTGATCACGACAAAGGGCTTTCGAGACGTGCTCGAGATCGGGCGGCAGACCAGGCCGAAGCTGTACGACCTGGAACCGCGCCGCTCTCCGCCGCTCGTGCCCGCGGAACTGCGATTCGAAGCGGACGAGCGGCTGGACCACCACGGCGAGGTGCTGGAATCGTTGTCTAAGCGCGAAGTCGAGGCGCTGCTGGCCAAGCTGCGGGCCAAAGGCGTCGAATCGCTCGCCGTCTGCTTCCTCTTCTCGTTCCTCAACCCGCGTCACGAGCGGCTGGTGCGCGACGCCGCTCGCCGCTACGGCCTCGCCTGCTCCGCCTCGGTCGACGTGCTGCCGGAGCACCGCGAGTACGAGCGCACCAGCACCACCGTCCTCAACGCCTACGTCGGCCCCGTCGTCGAGCGCTACCTCAGCCGGCTCGATGACGGCCTGCGCGACCGGGGCGTGGGGCGGCTGCGCATCATGCAGTCGAACGGCGGCA
>JADFKB010000159.1 GCA_022565155.1 Chloroflexota bacterium
ACATGTAGCCTGCGGCCGGCTCGAACCGATCCGCATCAGCATAAAGGAGGAGCATGGCGAACCCGAAGATTCCGTCAAACGCCCAAGAGTTGACGCCCGATTGGCTAACAGACGCCCTGCGAGAGACGGGCGCGATTAAGTACTCTCGCGTGACGGCGGTCGATCTGAAGCCGGATATCGCCGCCGGCGTCGGCTTCATGTGCCAGCTATCGCAGCTAGGGCTGACGTACGATAGGCCGGAACAGGGCGCGCCCGCGTCGCTCATCGCCAAGCTGCCCACACCTGTCCAGGAAAATCGCGAGATCGCCGACCTGTTCCGCTTTTACGAGATGGAGTCGCGCTTCTATGAAGAGGTCGCGGGCGGCATATCGATGCGCACCCCGCACTGCTACTACAACCAGCGAGCGAGCGACAGCACAGACTTCATCGTGCTCTTGGAAGACCTTGCCCCGGCCCGCGTCGCGGACCAGCTAACCGGCTGCTCGATGGAAGAGGCGGAGCTGGCCTTGCGCGAGCTGGCGAAGTTTCACGCAGCGTGGTGGGAGAGCCCGAAGCTGGAGAAATTGGACTGGCTGTGGATGTTCAACGATCCGGTGCGCTCGGGAGCGTCACAGCAGTCGTATCAACAGGCGTGGGTGCCGTTCGTCGAGCAGGTTGGCAGCACGCTGACACGGGAGATCCTGGAACTCGGAGAACGCTTTGGCGACCAGGTCGTCGCGTTGACCAACCAGCTCGCGGAGCATCCCGTCACGATCAGCCACGGAGACTTCCGGCTTGACAACCTCTTCTTCGCCAGCCCCGAAGGCGGCGCGCCGCTGACGGTGATCGACTGGCAGATCATCAGCCGCGGCCGCGGCGTTTTCGACGTCGCCTACTTCATGACCGGCACGCTGCCGCCGGAGGTCCGGAAAGAGAAGGACGAGCCGTTCCTGCGCATGTACCACGAGATTCTTCTTGAGAACGGCGTCACCGGCTACGACTTCGATCAGTGCTGGCACGACTACCGCACATCGACGCTCTTCTGCTGGCTCTACTCGGTGATCCAGATAGGATCGCTGGACCCGTCGAACGAGCGAGGGCTGGCGGTCTTCAGCGCCATCCTGGAGCGCAACGCCGCGGCGCTGACCGACCTCAACGCCGGCGAGCTGCTATCGGGCTAGGAATGCCACCACACGCCTCGATATGACGCGCCCGCAGATCGACGTCAACTACCAGTTCGACCACGTGATGGAAGGCGCGATCCTTCCGGACCTGGACTTCCTCTGGAACCGAATGACGGACGCGATCGTCGAGACGATCGCGGAGTTGCCGCGCGGCCGGCTGCTCGACGTCGGCTCCGGCGCGTCGAAGGAGCTGGTGCGGCTGGCAAAGCTCGGCTGGGAGGCGTGGGCGGTCGACCCCTCGGCGCACATGCTGGGCATGTCGCAGATGACGGGCGACGAGGCGCATGCATCGATCAAGCTGGTGCGCGCGATCGGCGAGGAGCTGCCGTTCGCGGACGATTCGCTCGATGTCGTCGCCTGCCAGGCGGCCCTCGATCACTTCTCTGACCGCCACGCCTTCATGCGGGAGGCGGCGCGCGTCGTCAAGCCGGACGGGCGCGTGGTGATCTCGCTCAACAACTTTGAGGGGCTTGCCTGCAAGATCGGCCGGGCGCTCCACCCGCTGGCACGCGCATCGCGACTGCACCACTGCGCGGAGTGGCCTTGCTGGAACATCCCGCCCGACCACACGTTTAAGGGCGATTGGCAGGTGGTGAAGGAGTTGGGCGGGCCGGGGTTGGTGCTGGAGAGCGCCTACGGTGTATCGCTGCTGTGCATGGTCTACGGATGGGGGCATCTGCTCGATCTCCTGCCGGCAAGCGTATCGAAGCGGCTACTGCGCGCAGCCGACCGCTTCGCGCAAAATCGGCCGGCCTGGAGCGACGTCATCGTTTCGGTCTGGCGGCCTGCTTAGGAATCTGCGCCCCCAGAATCCGCGACTGACGCCTCGTAGATTTCGCGCATCTCCTCCGCCTGTTCACCCTGCACGCGCGCGAAGAGCCCATCAGCTTCGGCTAGCAAGATCCCCCCCTGCGACCGCACCTCGGCTCGCAGTTCGAGAAATCTGCCCCGGTCTCTCGTCACCCATCCGCTGACGGTCAGCGGCTCACCGAGCGGCACCTTGGCGCGGAAGCGCATCGATAACTTCGCGGTCAGCGCCCAGTTGCCGCGTCCATAGACCGCCCAGCCCATCGCTTCGTCCAGCATCGTCGCGACGGCGCCGCCGTGGGCCTGGCCGGGGAAGCCCTGCAGGTAGTCGGGAACGGTGAACTGGGCGACGGCGCGATCGCCCCGCATCTCGAACCGCATGCCGAGCCCGCGCGGGTTGTCTTCGCCGCAGGCGAAGCAGAGCCGGGCGAGGCTACGCGGCTCAGCCAAGCTCCGGCACCTCCGCCGTGCCGCCGATCAGCAGCTCGTCTCGCTGGTTGCGGCACTCCACGGCGTAGCGCAGCAAACTTTTTTTGGGGGAAGTGCTGGACGAAGATAGTGCTTCGGCGGTGGCGGTGATCGTGTCGTCAGGCCTGGCAGGCGCGCGGAAGCGCACGCGCAGCCGTCCGCGTGTCAGCCACGCCTCGCCGAAGGCAGCGGCCATCATCTCCGAGATCGAGGCGAGCACGAGCATGCCGTGGGCGATCGTGCCCTCGAACGGCGTCGTGCGGGCGAACGCTTCGTCGACGTGGATCGGGTTGTGGTCACCGGAGGCGTCGGCGTAACGGTCGATCTGCTCCTGGCTGATCGTTTTCACTACCGGCGCGACCGCGGGCGCGCTCACGGCGCGGCTCCAGCGGGCACCATCACCGTCGTCTTGCCGGTGAGGGCGGGCGCGTCTGCTCCCGCGACCGTCACCTCGAACTCGATGGCGGAGACGATCAGTCCGGCGCGCTCGGAGCGCTGGGCGATGCGCCCGTTCATCGTGAGCGATGCGCCCAACGGCACACCGGCGGCGCTCTCGAATTGCTGGCCGGTGTGCAGCGCGCCGGGCGGCAGCTCCATCAGATCGAGCAGCGCGCCCAAGGCCAGCGCCGCGACGGCGAGGGGCGGCGCGAGACCACGATCTTGATAGACGCGGTTCGCGTCCTGGACGGCGTCCAAATAGGTTAGAGCATCTTCGGCGGTGATCTGTAGGCCGGTGGCTGGGAACTCGTGGCCCTTCGGCAGGTCTGAGAGGAGGGCGGGGGCGGCCATGGTCTGCTTACGAGGTGGGCTGCTCCATGTAGCGATGCCCCCACTCTTCCAGGCCGGACAACGCCGACGCCAGATCCCGGCCTTTGCTGGTTAGTTCGTACTCCACCCAGGGCGGCATCGTTTCGATGATGTGCCGGTCGACGATCTCCATCCCCTCCAGGTTCTTGAGGCGATCGCGCAGCGTTCTCGAGTTGCAGCCGCCGATGACGGCGGCGAGTTCGTTGAAGCGGCGCTTGCCCGCCATCAGCTCGTAGATAATATGAGGCACCCACTTCTGTCCCAGCAGGGCGAGCGTCGCCCGCACGGGACAGTAGACATCATCAGCAGTGAAGACCAGCTTGCGATCCAGTACCATAACGAACTACGGCCCAGCATACCGCACGCAGACCGGACGAGACAAGACAGCACACGTCAGGCTGAAGCCTGACCGCACGAATAGAGGTTAGCCGTTGTCGCTCAACCCAGCGCCGCGATCGCTTCCTTGTGGTCGCGCGCTTCCCGCGGTGAATTGTGTATCACGTAGCGGATGATGCCGCCGGCGTCGATGACGACGGTGAGCCGCTCAGCGATCGCGAACTCCGCGTTCCAGCAGCCGTACAGCGTGGCGACCTCGCCCTTCATATCGGCCAGCAGCGAGTGGCTGAGGTTCTCCTTCTCTTTGAACGCCTTGTGCGCCCACGTGGAATCGCGGCTGATGCCGAACACCGTCGCGCCTTTCGACTGGAATTCGCTGTAGTCGTCCCGAATGCCGCAGAGCTCCTTCGTGCAGAGGGGTGAGAAATCCAACGGGTAGAAGACCAGCACGACCGGCCCCCCGCGTAGCGAAGCGAGCTCTACCTCTTTGTTGTCTTCGTTCCGAAGCGTGAAGTTGGGGGCTTCCTGCCCTACTGTCACCGTTGCCATGATCTCAGACCTCCCGTCTAGTGACTCGACTGTCCCTACGCCACCGCCTCCCACTCACTCGTAAGATAGCAGTCGATCGCTCTAGCTGCACGGCGGCCGTCGGCGGGGGCGGTGAGCAGCAGACGATGGTAATATATTGAGAGGGGGAACGCGATGATCGAATGGTGGCAGGCTCTCTTGATCAGTATCCCGAGCGCCGTCCTGGGAGGCGCTATTGTCGGCATCGTTACGCTCGTAGCCCAGCAGCGCCAAGAGAAGCATGAACTGGCGATGCAAGCCGGACGTTTCGAAGAGGAGCGTCGAGCTGCACGCGAGGACGTAGAGACCGAGATCAACCAGGGCCCGCGACGAATGCGCTTACGTTCAGCTTAGGCGCGTGGCAGTAACGAACAACCGGCGTGTGATCTAAGTCACCACGAAGGGGCGACGGACTGGCTATCCTGATCTTGAGAGGAAAAGGAGACGCG
>JADFKB010000160.1 GCA_022565155.1 Chloroflexota bacterium
TACTCGCCGGCGCGGGGTTGGTCGTAGCGACGCTGGTGCGCGGCGGCCGGGGGCGGACGAATCGGCTGCGGCGCGACCGCTGGACGGCCCGCGACAGCCTCGTCGCGGCGGCTGCGACGGTCGGCGTTGGGATGGTGGTCGCGCTGCGCGTGAGCGGCGCCGGTGACGCCGACTACCTGGCATACCCGCAGGTGACGGCGCCAGCGTTTCACATCGCGGGCGCAGCGGCGTTCGCGCTGCTACTGCTGCCGGCATTTCTCCATGCCTCCGGCGAAAGAACGAGGGAGGCGGCATCGTGATCGAGGTGAGCGGGCTGAGCTTTTCGTATCCGCACGCGGCGCGGCCCGTGCTGAAGGATGTGAGTTTTGACTGCGCGGCGGGTGAGCTGGTGATCGTCGCCGGGCCATCCGGCGGCGGCAAGTCGACGCTGCTGCGCTGCCTGAACGGGCTGATCCCGCACTTCCACGGCGGCGCATACGCCGGGCAGGTGCTGATCGGCGGTCGTGATACGCGCACGCATCAGCCGCGCGACCTGGCGGGTGTAGTAGGGATGGTCTTCCAGGACCCGGAGAGCCAGATGGTGGCGGAGACCGTCGAAGACGAGCTGGCGTTTGGGATGGAGAGCCTCGGCGTCGCGCCGGTGACGATGCGCAAGCGCGTGGAAGAGGCGCTGGACCTGCTGCGTCTCAATAGTCTTCGCTATCGACGCATCGAGACGCTCTCCGGCGGCGAGCTGCAGCGGGTGGCGATCGCGGCGGTGCTGACGATGCAGCCGCGCGCGCTGCTGCTGGACGAGCCGACATCGCAGCTCGACCCGCAGGCGGCGGAGGAGCTGCTGACGACGGTGCAGCGCTTGAACGACGATCTTGGGCTGACCGTGCTGATCGCGGAGCACCGGCTGGAGCGGGTGGCGCAGTACGCTGACCGCGTGCTCTACGTGGCGGGCGACGGGACGGTTCACGCGAGCGGTGTGCGCGAGGCGATGGCGACGATGCCGATGGCGCCGCCGGTGGCGCGGCTGGGCCGGGCGCTGGGCTGGTCGCCGCTGCCGCTCTCCGTGCGCGAGGGGCGGCGATTTGTAGACGGCTTCGACAAACAAAGGACGCCTGGTCCGCAGAACGTGCCGCGGCCGCGGGGCGAGGTGACAATCGAGCTGAGGAACCTCGGTGTTTCGTACGGAGAGATCGCGGCGCTGCGCGGCGTGACGCTTGACGTCTACGCGGGCGAGATCACGCTGGTGATGGGGCGCAACGGCGCGGGGAAGACGACGCTGCTGCGCGCGCTGGTTGGCTTAGTAGCGGCGAGTGCAGGAGCTGTTTTGGTGCTGGGCCAAGACGTTGCCGCGCGACAGACAGAAGAGCTGGCGCGGGAGGTGGCTCTGGTGCCGCAGCGGCCCGAAAATGCGCTCTACAAGCAGACGGTGGCAGAGGAGATTAAGGAGACGTTATCGGTGGCGGGCCGGGTGGGCTCGGTCGAGGAGACGCTGGCGGAGTGGTCGCTCGAATCGTTGCGAGGCGCGCATCCGGCGGACGTGAGCGCCGGGGAGCGGCAGCGAGTGGCGCTGGCGGCGATGCTGGCGGGACGGCCGCCGGTGGTGCTGTTGGATGAGCCGACGCGCGGCATGGACTACGAGACGAAGGAGCTACTGGTGGCGAACCTGCGCCGCCGCTGCCGCGAGGGCGCGACGGTGCTGCTGGCGAGCCACGATGTGGAGCTGGCCGGCCGCTGCGCCGATCGCGTGGTGCTGCTGTCGGATGGCGAGGTGGCGGTGGACGGACCGGCGCGCGAGGTGCTGACGGATTCGTTGACGTTCAGTACGCAGGTGAACAAGCTGCTGGGCGGTAGCTACCTGACGCCCGAGGACGTGCTGGGCGACTACGGCGGGGCGAGGTGATGAACGCGCTGCATCGGCTTACGTCGCTGGTGTTGTGGGGGCTGGTGATCACGCTGGCCGGAATTGTCGCCGGAACCGGGGCGAGCTCGGGCCAGGATTTGAACCACGCGGACATCGTGATCGCCTTCCCGGACGGCCGAGTGGAGACGCGCTGCGTGCTGTTCGAGGAGGAAGAGATCAGCGGCGCGGAACTGCTGCGCCGCTCAGGACTTTCGATCGTCTTTTCCAGCACGGCAGGCTTCGGGGAAGGCGTGTGCCGCATCGATGATACGGGCTGCAGCGATCCCGGTAGCTGCTTCTGCCAGTGCAGCGGCGGCGATTGCGCCTACTGGGCGTATTTCGGGCTGGCGGAGGACGAGTGGCGGTTTCAGAACGTCGGGCCGTCACAGCGGATGATCCGCGACGGCGATACGGACGCCTGGGTCTGGGGCGCGGGAGGCGGGCCGCCGCCGTTAGTGGAGCTGACGGCGGGATGTAGAGACGATGCAGTGACCACGTTGGCGCCGCCTACGATAGTACCTAGCGCTGCGACGCGCACGACGGCAGCGCCGCCCACCGTCTCGCCCTTGGATGACGGGCCTTGGTTGGCTGGGGTTGACCCCACGGCTACGGAGCCAGCGCAGGTTGCAGGGAAGGTGGAGGATGGAACGGAGGACGCTGAGGCGGAGGAGGCAGTCGAGCTGGAGGCGGCGCAGGCGGCAGAAGATAACGGCGGCGGCGCGCCGGTGGGGCTGATCGCGTTTGGCGCGGTGGCCGCTGCGCTGGTTGCGGTTGCGGCCGGGCTGGCGATTCGGAGGCGGGCGATTGGCTAGCGGCGTGCTGACGATGACGGCGCGAGCGGCGGCGTCCCGGACGCCGGCGGCGCTATCTGCGTTATTGCTGGCGGCCGTCTGCGCGGTAGGGGTGGCGGCGTACCTCTACCCGTTCCTGCTCGCCGATGCGCCGGAGAGTAGCGTCAACCCACGCACGGGCGATGCGCCGCTACTCTTCGCGCTGGTGCTGTCGCTGGCGCTGCTGCTGTTTGTCGCCGAGCTGACGCGGACGGGGATGAACGCGAAGGTGGTGTCGCTGCTGGCGGTGGTGACAGTTGCCGCTGCGGTTCTGCGCGTGCCGACGCTGCCGGCCGGCGCGACAGGATTCTTCTTCATGGTGATCGTGGCGGGGTACGTGTTCGGGCCGCGGCTGGGTTTCTTGGTCGGGGCGGGGGCGCTGTTTGTGTCGGCGTTCGCAGTCGGCGGGTTCGGGCCGTGGCTGCCGTTCCAGATCTTTGCGACAGGCTGGGTGGGCATGACATCCGGCTGGCTGGGTCTGGCGTTACAGAGGCCGATGCGCAGCCGTCGAAGGCTGGAGCTGGTGCTGCTGGCGGCGTTCGCAGGAGCGTGGGGGATGCTCTTCGGGGCGATCACGAACCTCTGGTTCTGGCCATACGCGGCCCAGGGCGACTCGATTTCGTGGCAGGCGGGGATGGGGCTGGGCGAGGCGGTGAGCCACTACTGGTCGTTCTACTTGCTGACGTCCGCGGGCTGGGACGTCTGGCGGGCGATCGGCAACGTGGTGCTGGTGCTGGCGGTGGGACGGCCGGTGCTAGACCTGCTGACGCGCTACAGGGACCGATTCCAGGTTCGCTTCGACTAGCCGTCCAACTGCCGGGCGAGCGCATCGGGCTTGGTGACGGGGAGCTGGCAAGCGTAGTTCTCGCAGACATAGGCCGTTGGCCTGCCATCGATCAACTCGCGTCCGGCGAGCAGCGGCGACGCGGCGTTGGAGATTGGGGTGTCCGCGCCAGCGATCGCCCGGTTGGGCAGGTAGCGGCCGTAGGCGACGCGGAGGAGCGCTTGCGTCGCGGGGTCGTCGCGGGGGCCGATGACGACGATTTCTTTCGGGGTCGAGAGGTAGAAGTCGAGCGCGGCGAGCCAGTGCGAGAAGCCTGTCGGCGCGCGTGAAAGGAAGTCGCGGACGGAGCGGAGGGAGTCGACGGCGTGGCGCTCCAGGTTTTGGTCGCCGGTGAAGACGGCCAGCCGGAGCAATGCCATGGCGGCCATGGCGCCGCCGGAGGGCGTGGCGTTGTCGAAGATGTCGCGGGGGCGGACGAGGAGCTGCTCGTGGTCGCTGCCGGTGTCGAAGAAGCAGCGCTCGTCCCAGAAGAGCTCGATCATGCTGCCGGCGAGCGTGGACGCTTCGTCCAGCCAGCGCTGGGTGAAGGTCGCTTCGTAGAGGGTGAGCAGCGCGTCGATCAGGGCGGCGTAGTCTTCCAGGTAGCCGTTGAGCTTGGCCCGGCCGGCTTTCCACGTGCGCAGCAGGCGGCCGTTTTGCACGAGTTCGCTGAGCAAGAACTCGGCGTTGCGGGTGGCGATCGCCGTGTAGCGCGGCTCTTCGAGAATCGCGCCGGCTTCGGCGAAGGCTTTCATCGCCATCGCGTTCCAGGAGGTGAGCACCTTGTCGTCGCGGCCGGGGCGGACGCGCTGCTCGCGGGCGGCGAGGAGCTTGGGCCGGATCTCCGCGATGGCGGCTGTGAGCTCGTCTACTGTCATCGAAAGCTCTGCCGCGACCTCGCCGTCTGTCTCGGGCGTCCAGAGGATGCTGCGTCCCTCGAAGTTGCCGGCGTCGCTGAGGGCGTAGTAGGCGCGGGCGACCGGCGCGAGCTCGGGGCCGAGGATGTCGTCGACGTCGGTCGCGTCCCAGACGAAGAACTT
>JADFKB010000039.1 GCA_022565155.1 Chloroflexota bacterium
TGGCGCGCTTCGTAGCCCGGCGCGCAATCGCCGGCTACCTGACGACGTCGGTCTACGGCGGCTTCCACGCATGGCTGGGCCGGGGCGAAGCGTTGCGGCCGATGCAGGAGGCGTGGGACGCGGGCGACCGCAAGGCCGCGACGGAGCTGGCGCCGGAGGAGCTCATCGAAGGCATCTTTGTGACGGGCGGAGTGCAGAGCTGCCTGGATCAGATCGAGGCGTACTGCCGTAACGGCGTCACGCTGCCGGTACTGAACCTGATGTCTGTCGAGCCGGAGGTGGACGCTCGCGTGAAGCGGACGTTGGCGGCGGTGAAGGAGCTGGCGCGGCCCTGACGCCGTTCGTCTGGAGAATCGGCCGCATCCGGCGTTTGCCTTAACACTATCCCAATAGGAGGGCTGAGGATGGGTTTTACGATCAGAGCGATGCTGCTGATAGTACTCGCCGTTCTCCTTCTCAACCGCATGGAAGCGAACCACGTGTCAGCGGGTGGAAGCGCTGTTGGTATTAGCCCAAGTTCGGGCACCTTAGATACTCGAGTCGAGTTCTCCAGCAACGGCTGGGTGCCCAACGCAGAGGTCAATATATCGGCGGCGTTCACAGAGAGCTACAGTGAGATTCATTCTGCTCAATTTGGGGATGTCATCGCTACCACCGTATCAGACAGTGACGGAGATTGGCGTGTTCAACTGCACGTTGGCAAACAGTTAGCGGTTCCACCGACACCTGGATTCGTTCTATTTCGTGCGGAGTCGGACGATCTGCCAGGGTATCTGGAGCTTGCCAACGAGGCGTCGTTTGCCCTCGTTGTGGACGGGCAGCGGCCGGCTGGTTCCGGAGAAATCAGGGTAACGGCGGCCCAAGCGCCTGAACTCGATGAGCGGCTGGGATTTCTGACGTTCCATCGGGTGGGAAGCACGTGCTTCATCAATCGGATTGGAATCCGCACCATGCCGACAGACGTAACGTTTCGACTGTTACCTGACGGAGACTATGAAGTCACCGCGGAGACTCTCAGTGGGCTTCAACCGGCGGGGCCGGGTCTGCTCGACGTGATGGGTGCCATCTGCATTAGGCCGGACTATGACGGCTTTGAGAGGCCTTTCAAGGTACACCGCGTCTCGATTCGTAACGGCAGTGTAGTAGACGTTAGTTTCGTATTCGGAGAAGTGGGAACCCTGCCTAACGGTGGTGCTGGACCTGATCAGCTCGGGTGGCGATGGAGCCGGTTCCTAGGTATTGTAGCCTTGGCTGCTACTGGTACGTTGCTCACAATCTTAGGTACGTCCCGGCTTAGATCAGACGGGCTTGCATAGACATGTATCGTCGATAGGCAGACGAGTTCTCCGTCGCTGCCTCGTCTGATCGTAAGGGCAGCGTCGGCCTGACGGACGAAAGCGGCGGTGAAGGAGCTGGCGCGGCCCTGAGGCATTTCGATTTCGCCACGACGGAGGAGCAGCGGATCGTCAGCGAATTCATCGCCTCTCCTCCCACCGAATGCCCTCGTCCTATAGTATCGTGATAGTTCTCAAGAACCGGATACGCGATTCTGTTCAAGAGGAGGCTACACGTGAACGACCGTGTACTTTTTGGTATCGGCACGATTCTGCTTCTCGTCGGCGTTGTCGCCGCGGCCTGTGGGGGCGGCGGGGACGGTGGTGGCGACAGCGAGCCGGAGCCAACGGCTACCACGGCGGTACAGCAGCCCGCGGACAGCGAAGTGAACGTGCGGCTGTTCGAGTGGACCGTCGATGCCGACGTGGAGTCGGTGGCGGCGGGGGCGGTGGCGTTCAACGCCGCCAACATCGGCGGGGTTGGGCACAACCTCGTCGTTATTCGCAGTGACCTCTCGGCGGACGCGCTGCCGGTGATCAAGGGCGCCGGCGTCGATGAGGCGTCATCGGCGATCGAGGTAGTGGGAAAGATCGAAGAGTTGGAGCCTGGCCTGGATGAGTCGATGGTTCTCGATCTGGAGCCCGGGGTCTACACGCTGATCTGCAACATCGTCGATGAGGCCGACGCCGGTCGCAGGAGCCACTATCAGCTCGGCATGCGGATCGAGCTGCAGGTGAACTAGATCCGGCCAGCGCGCCCGAGCTGAGGTTGGCGCTTTCGTTGCAACAGGCGAGTTGCTTAACTACAAAGAATAGGAGTTAAGCATGCCGGGTTTTTGGAGCAGATTACAGGATGTGGTGTGGTGGCACTATGGTGCGCAAGGACCGCCCTTGCGTGACTCCGAGCGAATTGTCCTAAACGGCGTCGCATCATTGCTAGGTTTCATTCCCTTTCAGGAGCGGGTTGTTCTGACTAATAAGAGACTGCTCCACATGCCCTTAATTCTACGCCCAATGCCTAGTTGGCCGTTGAAGAGAGAATGGAAGGAGATTCCGCTGGAGGCGATCATTGGAATAGGACGGGGGTCTCGATTACGCGGTCTTTGGGGTGGGTTCCCCGGGTTTCCAGTCTTCACTATCGAGACAACTTCTCGTACGTTCAAATTTCAGACAATCTCAACAGGTCTGTGGCTCAAGGAGATCGAACGTCTCATGCCGCCGAGTCGTACATGAACAGGCCAGAAAGGCTCTTACGAATCGGTGAGCACATCGTCAAGTACCGGCAATACGTCAGACGACGGCGCTGACGGACGACACCGGCGCTGGCTTTCCGGTCGCTGCGATTATCGTCATCGTCGCTGGAGTAGCCGTGACGCTAGGAGCGGGCGAGGAGGATTGAGGCAATGAGATCGACTTGCCGGACGGTCGGTGTGGGAGTCGTCGCTCTCCTGGCGGTCGCTGGGGCCGCTCTGCTGGATAGCGCAGCAGTCTTCGCCCACGCGGACTACGAGCGCTCCGAGCCGGGCCGGAACGAGGTGCTGCCGTCGCCGCCGGACCGCGTTGACGTCTGGTTCACGGGCGACGTGCGCAAACAGGAAGGGTTCTACTTTCTCCGCGTGCTCGATGACGATGGCGCGCAGGTGAGCGAAGGCGACGGCATCGTCGATGACGACGACCGGTCGCATATCTTCACAGAGCTGCCACCGATCCTGACGACCGGGCGGTACGTCGTTGAATGGATGACGACGTCCGATCTGGACGGGGACGGCGAGGAGGGCGCGTTCTGCTTCTACGTTGCAGTGGAACCAACCGCTGAGCAGGAGGCGGAGTGCGCGCTGTTTGATGATGACGCGCCTGCGACGCAGACAACGCCTGACGCGCAGCCGACAGAGTCCGGCGATAGCCCGACCGCGACGACGATTCTGCCGGACAACGGCGCAGATGACGATAACGGCGATGGCTTTCCGGTCGCCGCGACTATCGCCATCATCGCCGGAGCAATCGTGGTGCTGGGAGCAGGCGTGGGGGTTTGGATGCGGCGGAGCTAGACCCGTGACGAAGATGCGGATGGCCTGGTGCCTCTGGCCACCGCCTGTCATCGTGGCGTTTGGCGCGATCTGCGCGGGCGGCGCGCGCTGCGACTGGCATGCTGGGTTGTGCTATCGTAACGCCAATATCGATGACGCTGACGCCAGAAGCGCCAAACGAAGATGACACAACCCCCTGTTCAGGCAGACGAAGCGCCCCCTAGCCCACAACACGGTCCGGCGTTCCCTGACGATGCTGGCCTTGAGGGTAAGGTGGCGATCGTCACTGGAGGCGGCGCCGCCGGCGATGGCATCGGGAACGGGCGCGCCGCCGCGATCCTGCTCACACGCGCGGGGACGCGCGTCCTCGTCGTCGACCGGCAAGCCGACCTCGCCCAGCGCACCGTCGACATGATCGCGGATGACGGCGGCGAGGCCGAGGTGTTCGAGGCCGACGTCACGGAGATCGATCAGTGTGAGGCGATGGTCGCCGCCGCGGTCGAACAGTTCGGACGGCTCGACTTCCTCGACAACAACGTAGGCATCGGCGCGCGCGGTACCGTCGTCGACGAGGAGCCATCCCGTTGGGAGCTGGTGATGCGCGTGAACGTCGAGACGATGTTTCTCGCGAGCAAGTACGCTATCCCCGCGATGATCGACACCGCCGGCGGTGGCGCGATCGTTAATGTCGCGTCGATCGCCGCGCTCATGCCGACGGGGCTGACCGCCTACGCAACGTCGAAGGGCGCCGTGATCTCGCTGACGCGCGCGATGGCGGTCGACCACGGCCGCCAGGGCATCCGCGTCAATTGCGTCGCACCCGGTCCCGTGTACACACCGATGGTCGCCGCGCCAGGGATGCCCGACGAACTACGTGAGGCGCGCCGCAAAGCATCGCTATTGGGAATCGAGGGGACGGGCTGGGACATCGGCAATGCCGTGCGCTTCCTGCTCTCCGACCACGCCTGTTACATTACGGGCCAGACCCTCGTCGTGGACGGCGGGACGACGCTGAGAGGGCCGCGCAGGTTCTAGACGAAGGTGAGCCGGAAAGGAGAATGTTAGATGGCCCGCGTACCCTACCTGACACGAGACGATCTGGAGCCGGACGACCGCGTCCTGCTGGACCGCCCCGCGAACATCTTCCGTGCCCTCGTCAACAGCCCTAAGGGCGCCCGGGCGTTCGCTCGCCACGGCAATTACATACTAAGTCGCAGCAAGCTCGACCCACGCCTCCGCGAGCTCGCGATCATCCAGGTTGGCTATTCGACGAACTCCCCCTACGAGTACGCTCACCACGTTGAGATCGGACGGCAGAATGGCGTCTCAGACGACGACATCCGCGCCATCGCCGAAGAGAGCGCCGGCGGCAAGTCGAACCTCGGCGAACTCGAGCGCGCCGTCCTACGCGCCGCCCGCGAGATCACAGTCGACGTCTCGCTCTCCGACGACACCTTCGCTGTCCTCGAGGCGGCCCTCGACAGTGAGAGCCTCGTCGACCTCATCCTCGCGATCTCGTTCTATAACGGCGCATCTCGCACACTGAACGCGCTGGAAATCGATGTCGAGGACGGCTACCTCCATTACCTGGAGGAGTTCCCGCTCCCGACTGACTGAGGGGTATCCACCACGGCCGCCGCGCAATCCTGCGGTAGATGACTGAAATGAGCCAAGCGTAGGTGGAGCCTAGAGGATAACGGTAGCGGGAGGCAGATACGAAGAAAGGGATTGGTCGGGGCGGCCGGACTCGAACCGGCGGCCTCCTAACCCCCAGTTACGTGCCCCATATGCTAGCGCATGTCGCCTAGTGCTTGGCGATGCTGTTTCGTATCTGAAACCCGACTGTCAACGCACCAGTCATGCTATGCGCTAACGGCCAGTGCTAACGCGTTGGTTTGCAAATGGGTTTGGAGAACCACGCGACTAGCGCTGCGGTCAAGGGTACCGCCGTCGTGCTAGAATCGTGCCATGGCTATCCGCCCCTTGCTCCGGCTCGCTGCACTCGGCGGGTGGATCTTGCTCGTTTGCACGCTCCATCACGGTCATGTGATCCTGTTTCTCGAACAGGTGTATGAACTTGTTGAGGCACGTCTCGGCCGCCGCTTTTCGGAGCGACGCTGGGAACGCCGACCCAGCATGATCCAGCTCTATTTCGATGACCTTTCTGTTCATTACGAGGCCTCGGTGCGGCGCAAGACGCGCTCGATCGAGGTCGGCCTGCACTTCGAGGGTGAGCGGGAACGAAATGAACGCTGGGCGGAGCTGCTTGCAGAGCGCTTGGTCGGGATCCAATCGCAACTTGGTCCGACGGCGGAGTTGGAACAGTGGACGCGCGAGTCGATTCGACTGCACGAGCAGCATGTCGTGAACAAGGACGAATGGAAGCCGAAGCGCGATTTAACCCGCGAGTTGGCGCACAGAGTCGCCTAGCGCCTAGCGCTTTACGTCGATGTGCTAGAGCCGATCGTGTCGCGGGAGCGGCGGCGCTCTTAGCCTCGGACGCCACGGCATCTGCTTCCCAAGTATCTAGCGCTAAGCGCTGTGCTTCAGACGTGAGAAGCTAACCAAAACTGGCCCAGTTAGATGCTGTGAGTTTTCGGCTGTAGAGCTAGTCGTATTGCCAGCGTAGTTCCCAGAGCTTGACCGGGTTCTTCGAACCCACGCAGCTCCGTCTCACCAAGGTCAGAGAACAGGAACTTTTTGCCAGCGGCCAATTGGTGGCTGGCGGCTAGCGGCAGCAATCGTAGATTCACAAGGGGCTGAGGACATGCCAGTGCATGTGCGGTGTAACTGCAGGGGCCGCAGCATTGGCCCTCACGTAGAACCCTCTACCAGACAAGAGGCCAACCGAACTCGCCGTCACTTGGATCGCTCTGACCATCGAGCACAGCAGGTCACCATCGAGGGCGGTTTCGTCCATAATCGATGGGACGTGGCTTTTGGGCACCACAACCACATGAGTCTCTGCCGCGGGATTGGGATGGTGAAAGGCGATAACGCGGTCATCCTCGTATACGCGCTGCACGTCGAGATTCCCTGAGAGAACGTCTTCGCAATACCAATCACGCTTAGCCATCAATCCACCATCCTTTCTCGAAATGCCAGGGATGCCAATGCTGCCTGAAAAGGTCGCTGTGCTGGTGGCCGGAGGTTACCAATCGGTTTGCAAATGCTCAGGCTACAACACAGAAAGGCCCGCTCAGGCAGGTCTTTCTAGATTCGAATCTTGGTCGGGGCGGCCAGACTCGAACTGGCGACCTCCTGACCCCCAGTCAGGTGCCCTACCAACTGGGCCACGCCCCGAACGGGGTAATCGTAGCAGAGGCGCGGACGCCTGACAACTCGCCGGCTCAGCCCAACGACAGCACGCTGCCGACAATGACGACGGTGAGGCCGACGGCCGTGACGATGCTGAACTCGGCGGCGATCCTGCGGTCCAGGTGGCCGGTGAGGTGGTGCTGAATGAGCCCGGTCGCCTGGTAGAAGACCATCAGCAGCAGCACGCCCGCAAGGAAGTCCTCCAGCGAGATGAAGTAGAGCGCCCAGTGCACCTCGGCGACGACGATGCCGATGACGGCGGAGAAGATGAGCGCGCGGTAGGCGTCGGCCTCCGCTTCGCGGAAGATCTCTACGGCAAGCAGCATGCTGAAGAGCCCGATCGCGAAGGCCGAGGGCAGCAGGGTGACTTCGTAGGCGTAGACGACGGCGAAGAAGATGAAGGCCGTGATGTAGGTGAGGATGTTTAACAGCAGCCGTCCGGCGGCGTACGATGATCCGTGGCTCATCACGGAGACGTACTCGGCGTAGAGCGCGGCGGCGAGCATCACCGAGGCGACGCCGGCAGCGGCGATGGTGCGGTAGCCGCTGACCGCCTCTACCTCCTCTAGGAAGAGACCCGCCGCGAGGGCGAACAGGACAGGGACAAAGAGGTAGGGCGCCGTGTCGGCAAAGCCGGTGAGCTGGGCGCGCGGATGCGAGCGGAGGATGCCATCGCTGCCGAGGCCAACGAGGGCGACGACGGCGAGCAGGATCCAGGGCTTCGTCGGCTCTACGAGCAGAAACAGCGCCAGGCCGAGCCCGTAGACGACAGCGAGCAGGGGGATGTGAAGCGTACGCGGAACGGCGCTGAAGTCAAGGGCTGAGTGCCCCTCGCCTTCGCGCCATGACTGTTGGTCGAGCGTCGTCTGCGTCATAACGGGCATATTCGGAGGCGGGGACGGCGTTCGCTTCCCACCACCAAGGCCGTAGGCATTCTAGGCGTCGGCAACGCCAGGGTCAAACAGGGTAGATTCGGATGCCATGCGCTTGGCGTATATTTTGCGCTTTAGATAGCTATCCAGATGTGCATGGCCTTGCGAACCATGGCAGATGGTAGCCGGTACCGCGCATGCTTATGTGTACTAAGCCTAAGCGAAGTGCTCGTGTCGGGGAGGCCTGAAGGTACAAAGGACAGCGTGCCCACGTTACTTTGTAGCGGCCGCGGCGGGCGCCGACGTCTCCGCCAGCGTGGTGACGACATCGAGCAGCGCCTCCGGCCAGGCCTCGCCTAGCTCTTCCAGATCCAGTCGCGCCTGGGCGGGGCCGGCGCGTAGGCCTTTCATCGATAGGCGCTGCAAGCGCTCGCGGGGAGGGCCGCCGCCGCTGGTCTGGACAACGAGTTCGTGGCCGACCTGCTGGATGCCGGTGATGTCTGCGGCCAGCGCCAGCGCGCGGATGCGGACGGCGAAGAGCAGGTTGTCGACGGCGGGCGGCGTCGGGCCGAATCGATCGCGCAGCTCGTTTGCCAGTCCATCCGCGCCGTCGATCGTGGTGACGGCGGCCATGCGCTGGTACAGAGCGAGCCGCAGGTTGAGGTCGCCGACGTAGGACGCGGGCAGGTGGGCGGTGAAGGGTAGGTCGATGGTAAAGGGACGCTGTTCGGTCTTTGGCGCAGGTTGAGGGCGGCCCTCGCGCAGCGCTTTCAGCCGCTCGACGGCGTCGGCGAGGAGGCGCACGTAGAGGTCGAAGCCTACGGATCCGATGTGGCCGCTCTGTTCCGCTCCGAGCAGGTTGCCCGCGCCGCGAATCTCCAGGTCGCGCATGGCGATCTGGAAGCCGGCGCCGAGCTCCGTCGCCTCGAAGATCGCCTGCAGCCGCTTCTGGGCGGTCTCCGAGAGGGAGCGGTAGCGATCGAACAGGAGGTAGGCGTAGGCGCGCACGGCTCCCCGGCCGACGCGGCCTCGGAGCTGGTAGAGCTGGGCCAGGCCCAACTTGTCCGCCTTGTCGATGATGATCGTGTTGACGTTGGGGATGTCCAGGCCGGACTCGATGATTGTGGTGCAGACCAGGACGTCGGCACGGCCTTCGACGAAATCGAGCATCGCGCGCTCCAGCACCTCTTCTGGCTGCTGGCCGTGGCCGATCAGGATCTCGGCCTCCGGGACGAGGTCACGCAGGCGGGCGGTGACGCGTTCGATGTCATGCACGCGGTTGTGGACGAAGTAGACCTGGCCGCCGCGCTCCAGCTCGCGCAAGATCGCTTCGCGAACGAGGTGGTCGTCGAACTCGGAAACGTAGGTCTTGATCGGCAGGCGCTGCTCCGGCGGCGTCTCCATGGTCGACATGTCGCGGATGCCGCTGAGCGACATGTGGAGGGTGCGCGGGATCGGCGTTGCCGAGAGGGTGAGAACATCGACCTGCTGGCGCATCTGCTTCAGCCGCTCCTTGTTGGCGACGCCAAAGCGCTGTTCTTCATCGATGATCACGAGGCCGAGGTCTTTGAAGCGCACGTCCTTCTGCAGCAGCCGGTGCGTGCCGATGACGATATCGACACTGCCGTCAGCGAGCGCGGCGACGATTTCGCGCTGCTCCCCATCGCTGCGGAAGCGGGAGAGCATCTCGACACGGACGGGGAAGCCGGCCAACCGCTCGCGGAACGTGGTGTCGTGCTGCTTCGCCAGGACGGTCGTAGGAACGAGCACGGCCACTTGCGCGCCATCCATCACGGTCTTGAAGGCAGCGCGGATGGCGACCTCCGTCTTGCCGTAGCCGACGTCGCCGCAGACGAGCCGGTCCATCGGCCGGTCGCGCTCCATGTCTTCCTTGACGGCGCGGACGGCGGCGAGCTGGTCGGCCGTTTCGACGTAGGGGAACGACGCCTCCAGCTCCTGTTGCCAGGCGCCGTCGGGAGAGAAGGCGCGGCCGTTCGTCAGCTCCCGCGACGCGTGCAGCTCCAGCAGCTCTTTCGCCAGGTCGGCGACGGCGCGGCGCACGCGGTCTTTGGCGCGCGACCACTCCTGGCTGCCCAACCGCGTGAGGCCGGGCGTGTGGTCGCTCGGCCCGACGTAGCGGCTGAGGCGATCGACCTGCTCCGCCGGCACGAAGAGCCGGTCGCCCTGGGCGTAGCGCAGCTCCAGGTACTCGTGTTCGATGCCGGCGACCTGCCGCTGGACGAGGCCGGAGAAGCGGGCGATGCCGTGCTCGATGTGGACGACGTAGTCGCCCGGACTGAGCTCTGAGACGAACGCCTCCCGGCCGCTGCCGGCAGCGCGAGGCAGGCGGCGGCGCTGCTTGACGAAGCCGAAGACCTCGGCGTCGGTGAGGAGCGTGAGCGGCGGCTGCGAGGTGGTGAGCCGCCAGCCGTGCGGCAGCGATCCGTGGACGATCGTGGTTACGCCCGCTTGCGGGGCGGCCGGCTCCGAGCCGATCGTGGCGGTGACGCCGTCCTCTTCCAGGAGTTCTGCTACGCGCTCCGCCTGCTGCGAGACGATGACGAGGGCGCGGCCGCGGGCGGCGGCATCGGAGACGCCGGCGGTGAGGGTGCGGAGGCGGCCGCCGTAGGCGTCCGGCGGCGCGAAGGGCAGGCGATGAGCGTCGCTGCCAGCCGCGGCAGGCACTGCCGGCTCCGCCTGCGCGTCCTGGCTGTCGCTGGCCCAGTGCGAAAGGTGGACGCTTCGGGGGATGCCGCGCAGTTGTCGCTGTAGCTCCTCGCTCGGCGTATGGGGCGAGGGTAGGCCGGCGGGCAGCTCGCCCTGCTCCTCCAGCGTACGGCGTACCTCGTTGGTCTGGCTGTCGTGCTCGTCTAGCGCAGCGGCGATGTCAGCCGGTTCGTCCAGGACCAACAAGGCGGAATCGGGCAGATGATCGAGTAAGCAGCCGCTGGCGATGAACGGCAGGTAGAAGCTCTCGGCATCAGTCGCCTCGCCGGCCTGTAGCTGCTCTAGCTCTTCTTCATATCGCTCGCGTACGGCTGGATCGCAACCGGCATAGTCGAGCTGGCCGGCGAGGGTAGCCGCTGCGGCCGACAGGTCGACGGCCTCGAGTGCGGGGCCGAGCGTCAGCTTCTCCAGCCCGGGAGGAGGGGACGAGCGCTGGCTCTCGGCGTCGAAGCGGCGCATGCTCTCGATCTGGTCGCCGAGGAACTCGATGCGCACCGGCTGGGTATCAGTCGCAGGGAATACGTCGACGATGCCGCCGCGCCGGGCCGTTTCGCCTGGCAACGTGACGACCGGCGCGTTTCGGTAGCCAAGCTGGAGCAGCGACTTGGCAAGGGTATCTGGCGTGGTGCGTTCGCCGGCTCGCAGTTCGAGATTCGCAGCCGCCCCTACGGGCAGCGTTCGTTGCGCCAGAGCGACTGCCGAGGTGACGATGATTATCGGGCCAAGGCCGGGGCCGGGGCCGCCAGCGGCGAGTGCCTGTAGAGTCTGCAGCCGATCGCGCAGCGTCTCGGCGTCGGGCGGCACGCGCTCGTAGGGCAGGGCGTCACGCTCGGGGAAGTGGAGGACGCTGGTGTCTAGCCAGACGCCTAGCTCCTCGATCAGGGCCAGCGCCTGCGGCGGCTTCGGCACGACGACGAGCGTTGGCGCGACCGCATCGTGAATCAGCGCGGCGACCACGACCGCCTTCGCCGCATCGGGAGCGCCGAGGACGAGCGGTCCGCGGGACGATGCGAGACGCTCGCGTAGGGCGCTGAGGCGGCAGGCTTCGGCGATGGTTGGAAGGAGGTTGGTTAGGTTCATCTGCGCATCAATAACAAGAAAACCGGGACAAGCCAAAACGGGCTGGTCGCCTTACGGCCAGCCCTCAGCACATAGTGTAACAGCTAGGCCCAGTATTCGTCTGTGAGGCGCTGGTCATCCGAGAATGACCAGAATTCGACGATCTTGCCGCCGCGAATATGGAACGTATCGATCTCCCGCGCACGATATTGCCGACCTCTGCGCTTGCCAGTTGCGAGTAAGAGGGCGACGGCGTGATCATCGTTGGCGACGACGTCGTGCAACTCCAGCGCCACGGAGCCGTCGAAGTACCGCATGGCAGCGAATACAGCGTCTCTGCCGCGATGATCGCCGGAGACCGGATGCCTGCCGGGCAGGTGCCAAACAACGTCCTTAGCAAATATCTCCGTGAGCTTTTCGTAGTAGTCGCTCTCGCTGAACGTTGCATAGAATCGCCTGACGAGGGTCGCGTTGGGATGCTCTGCCATGCCGGTGAAGCTAGTTGTACTTGCGCATGGCTGTCTCAACGCCGTCGGATAGCACCAGTTCAATTACGCTGAGGGCGCGGTCGACTGCTTTGTCCAGGCGGTCGCGTTCTTCAGGCGGCGGGTCGGAGAGCAGGTAGTCGCCGACGACGCTTGGCTCGTACGACGGCTCGCCGTTGGCGAAGGGCCGGCCGACGCCGACGCGCAGCCTGGGAAACTGCTCGCTGCCGATTGTTTCGATGATCGACTTGAGTCCGTTTTGGCCGCCGAAGCCGCCGTCGGCGCGGAGGCGCATCTTCGCTACCGGCATATCGATGTCGTCGCAGACCACCAGCAGCTCCCGGGCGTCGTCCAGCTCCAGGCGCTTGATCAGGTTCCAGACGGCCACGCCGCTCTTGTTGACGAACGTTCGCGGCTTCGCCAGCGTGACCTGGCGGCCGTCGATCTCGCCGGTGGCGAGCGATGCCTGGCCGCTGTGGGAGAACTCGATGCGGTGGCGGCGTGCGAGGCGGTTCATGGCCCAGAAGCCGATGTTGTGGCGGTTGCCCGCGTACTCGCCTCCGGGGTTGCCGAGGCCAACGACGAGCCGCACGCGATACGTGTCCTCATCAGCAGTACCGGGGGCAGTACTGCGCTTGGGGGCGATGAGGCCGCGCAGCTTCTGGAATAGGCCGCCGCTCACGACTTCGGAGGCGGGATCGACGCCAGCCGGAAGGTGGCAGATGCACTGGGGTCGTCTTCCTGTTGCGATGCGAGCTGCTCGGTAAGGAGGGTGCGTAGCGTTTGGGCCACGGCGTCTACCTGCTCTTCGCTGACGACCGGGTGGCTGCGCGCCAGCTCCTCGAAGAGGTCGAGGGCCTCCGCCGTTGGCGCGACGGGTTCGGAGAGCAACTCCTGCAGGAACTCCAGCAGGTCGCCGTCTAGCACACGCGCCAGGCCGGTGAGGTCGGAGGCCTGGACGATCTGGAGGAACTGCTCCAGGCGCTGGCCGCCGCGAGCGAGGATGCGCCGGACGGCCTCGCTGGCCAGGCGGGTGTGCTGGCGGGAGAGCGCGGAGTCTAGCTGCCGCAGCATGTCTTCCGCTTCCGCGAGTGGCGCTCGATCTGAGATCGAAAGGTTGCACTGAGGGCAGGCGGGCTGCGACTTCAGCGCTGCGGCCAGCTCCTGTTCGGGACATTCACGGCGCGCTTGCCGCAGGCGGGTATAGGCCGCCAGCGCCGGCTCGCCGAGCGGGCGGCCGAGTGCGCGCAGGCCGTTTAGCCGCGTCAGCGCTTGGGCTGTCATGCCGGCGTCTTCCATCGCGACGTTGAGGCGCGTCACGGCCTGCCAATGTGTGGTGTGGTGGGCTTCATAGGCGCTGGCGTAGCGAGATCGAAACGCCGCGAACGTGGCGCGCATGCTGTCGAGCTCGTGCGGGCGTTCGAGGATCGCGACGAACGAGAGCTGCTCTCTGGTATACGGGTAGTCGCTGGCGATGTCGCTGCCATCTTGATCGAAGTGGACGCCGTTCATATAGGCGCGCATGGACGCAAGCTCGGTGGCCTCTTGCGGCCGTTCCGCGAGGCAGCGGATGAAGGCGATGTCGTCGGCGAGGGCGGCCGGTGAGGCGGCGGCGCGCGCCGGAGCGGTTCCGTCTACGATCTGCCGCAGCCGCTGGAACGTTTCCTGGCCATACGCCGAGCTTTGCGGCGCTCCTCCGAGCAGTGCGCGTAGCTTGTTCAGGAGCTGGTCGCGACGGGGTTGTTGCGCCGGAGGATTCGGCTGCGATAGCGCCTCGCTGAGCGCGCCCCAGTAGCGCTCGGCGCGCTGGGAGGCGGCGACCAGATCGCTGACCAGGGCATCGAGCCGGGGCTGGCCGTCGCATTCTGCGAAGATGTCGGCTGGGGTGACTGAGAGCGGCTGGGCGGCGAGGAGCGAGCCGGCGGCGTACGAACGGACGGCGGCGCGAGGTAGCTGGAAGGCGGGTGGTTTGTCCGAACCGTAGGCGACCTTTGCCTCGCCGATCGATGCCGGCAGGCGTACCGGCGCGGCGGGCGCGCAGACGGCGACGTTGGCGGCGCTGGGCAAGGCGCTGTCCGCATCGAGCGGCTGCTGGACGATAACGATCGTGAACGCGGCGTCGCTGTTCAGGTCGAGATCCGGCGTGTAGTCGCGCACGAAGAGCAGCTCGCCTCGGTGGCGGGCGCCGGAGGCATCGTCAACGTGCAGCGGCAGGCGTCGTACGGCCACGGGCAGATGATAGCACAGTGGCGAGAGGGTAAGGCCGGTTAGCCGGCGGCGACGCTGGCGGAGGTCCGCGCCTGCTGGACGATACCAGGCAGTTCGGCGACCAGGCGGTCGATGTCGCTCTCCTGGGTGGCGTTGCTGACGGTGAAGCGCAGCGCGCCGATGGCGCTGCTGAGGGGTACGTCCATCGCCAGCAGGACGTGGGAAGGCTCCAACGTCTCTTCGTTGCAGGCGGAGCCGGCGCTGGCGGCGATTCCCGCTTCGTCCAGCAGGCGCAGCATGACGCGCGCGTCGGCGTTCGGGAAGCTGACGTTGACGTTGTTGGCCAGCCGCCGTTCGCGGTGGCCGTTGAGCTGGGCGTCTGGTACGGCGGCGGTGATGCCTGCCAGCAGCAGCTCTCGCAGCACGTGGCAACGCTCAATGTACATCGCGCGCTCCTCTTGTGCGAGCGTCAGCGCCAGCGCGGTGCCGACGATGGCGGCGACGTCTTCGGTACCGGCGCGACGTTGGCGCTCCTGGCCGCCGCCCGAGGCCTGCGGGAGGAACGGCGCGCCGCGCCGCAGGTAGAGGATGCCCGCGCCCTTCGGCCCGCCGAACTTGTGCGACGAGAGGCTGAGCAGGTCGACGCCGAGATCATCGACGTTGAGGCTGAGCGAGTTGGCGGCCTGAACAGCGTCCGTGTGGACGGGGATTTGCCGGCCTAGCTCGCTGGCGCGTGCGCGCACCGCTCGCGCGATCTCGGCGATCGGCTGGATCACGCCGACCTCGTTGTTGGCGGTCATGACGCTGACCAGCACGGTCTCCTTGCGGACGGCCTGCGCCGCCTCTTCCGGGCTGACGAGGCCGTCGCGGTCGACGGGTAGCTGCGTGATGTCGAAGCCGAACTTCTCGAGATACTGGCAGCTATGGAGGACGGCGTGGTGTTCGATAGCGGAGGTGACGATGTGGTTGCCGACGCGCGCCAACTGCTGAGCAAAGGCGATGCCCTTGATGGCGGTGTTGATCGACTCGGTGCCGCCGCTGGTGAAGATCACTTCGTTCGGGCTGGCGCCGAGCAGACCGGCGACGGCACTGCGCGCGGCGTCGATCGCCTCGCTCGCTTCAGCGGCGAGGGCGTAGGTGGCGGAGGGGTTGCCGAATTGCTCGTGTAGGTAGGGGAGCATCGCGTCGCGGACCTCTGGCCGGAGGGGCGTGGTGGCAGCGTAGTCGAGGTAGATGGAGTCTGTCATGGCGATGCGCTGTATTCCTTACAGTGTATCGATGATACCCGCTGGGGGTATGTGGCGTCAACGGCTAAAACTCCTCCGGGTTGAATCGGCGCATGTGTGCATCGATGAAGGCTTCGACGCGCGCGAGGCTGTAGTCAGCCGTGGGGAAGGCGTCGATGCGCGACCAGGCGGTGATAGCGATCTGCTCGCGCTCCATGCCTGGATAGGGTGTCATGACGAGGAGATCGCCGCCGCGGACACGCTCCTCGATCGCGTCCTCGAGTTCGTTGACGATGTCGCGATTTTGCGTGTTGTACCACACGATGACGCCGCCGTGCTCCATGTTGTGCAGCAACGTCTCCGGCGGCCAGGGCGCGCGATAGATGCCCCAGGGGGCTGGGCCGCATAGCGGCGGGGCGGCGACAGGGTCGTCGCCACACGCGCTACTGCCCCAGTGCGGGCCGCCGGCGGGCGGGTTGCTGTTGCCATCGGCGGCGTAGTCGACCTCGGCCCGGGTGTGCGGCGCGGTGGTGGGGCCGTCGCGGTTTGCGTAGAAGCCGCCGTAGATCTCCTGCAGATCGACGAACTCGCCGGGCAGCGCCGGGTCGTCGTCGGCCTCGGCCGCCTGGGCGGCGGCGTAGCGGGATTCGGCTGGCACTACTTCCGAATCGCCGGTTCCTTCCGCGTTACCGAAACCGAAGCCGAGGTCCGTACAGTCATCTAGGCGCCAGCGGCCGTCTTCCTTGACGAAGCGGGCCGGTTCGGTTTCATCGGTCGGTAGCAGAGGCACGTCTTCGTCTTCCGTGACGATGACGAGATCGAAGCTGGCGACGATCGCATCGTCACGCCGCTCGATGATCTCGAGGTCGCGCAGCTCCAGCGGGTGGTCGCCGGTAACGTTGCTGAAGAAAAAGTTGCTAGCGGCGAACTCAAGGAACGGCATCTGGTCCTTGCAGTTTTGCGAGAGGTAGGTGTAGGCGGTGGGAGGGTCGTCGATCAGCGCCTGGAAAAAGGCGGTAGCGGCCTCCTCGATTTCGGCTTTATCGTTACTGCCGCCGCCGCAGGCGGTGAAGAGGCCAGCGATTAACGTAACGAGCAGTAGCGGCCAACGCATGAGACTTCCCTCATCTACTCGAGAGCGAGATAACGCCTGTCGCTCTGATCGAAGCTGAAAAACGTATCCACGATCAGGATCAGGCCTGTTTCGTCTTCCGGAACCTGAAAGCAGACGTTGCCGCTGGCGGCGCCGTCTGGGAACAGCTCACCTCGAAGCTCATCAGGGATGATCCCGCATGCAGAATCTTCGTCGTACGGATCGTACACGGTGTTGTTCGAACCGGTAAGTGAGAATTCGGCCACCGATACGCTTACCGTTTCATCCTGGGTGCTCCGGTTGGCCACCTCCACTGTGATCAGCACCATGCGCTTTCCAGGCTTCGGCGGGTCGTTAAACGAGTTCTCCGCTTCGACCACGGGCCAGGCATCCTTGTCGACAGCGAGCACGCGCACTTCCAGGCCGGACGGCGTCAGTATCGAGTCGCCGAGCGGCAACGCCTCGGCGCGACTGGTGCCCGGGCCTGTTACCGGCGTAGCGTCGTCTCCATCAGGTACGACGAAGCCTGACTCCGTGGACCCTTCCTCGCAGTCAGTTGTTCGCCAGCGCCCGTCTTCCTTGACCAGTTCGATCGGATCCTGGTCTTCCTCCACTGAAAAGTCGTCACCTACGCCTGTGATGGTGATTTCGGCATCGACGATTGCGCGGTCGCCGGTCAACTCGATGATACGGATGTTGCTGACCTCGAGTTCGCCCTCTCCGAAAAACAATGCGGCGAACGCAAGTCCGGCGGAAAACTCGCTGAGTGATACGTTGTCCTGACACTCCTCCGAGAAGTAGCTGTACGCTTTCGTAAAGTCGCTGTCGTTCAGAGCTTGGGCGAAGCCTTCCAGCGTTTCCCGTATGTTCGCCTCGTCGTCGCCTCCGCCGTTCGAGCTACAGGCGATCATGACGGCTGCAAAGATTGCCAACAGGATTACGTACCAGCGCATGGCTGTCTCCTTACAGTACTAGCTGACGGCGCAACTGACGGAGAGCACGGGCGCGAAGCTGCCCAACCAGTCATGGTATAGCGCCGCCAGGGGCAGCGGATCAAGCCGGTAAAGACGCTGCCGTCCCTGCTCGCGGGCCTTCACCAGCCGCGATTGCCGCAGCACGCGCAGGTGCTTGGAGACGGCTGCGCGGCTGATATGCGGGAACTGCGCGGCGATCTCACCGGCGCTGAGCGTCTCACGGTCGCGCAGCAGATCGAGGATGGCGGCTCGGGTCGCCGCTGGCGCGCGGGCCTATGCTTCCGCGGCAGCGCGGCTGCGCCAGTAGGCGATGGCGCTGCTGAGCGCGCGGGCCGCACGCTCGAACGAGGGGAAGACGGCGAGGCCGCGCTCGACGACGCGGGCGCGCGCTTTCGCCGTCACCTCTTCCAGGTGGCCGGGGTGGAGGATGGTGACGAGCGGTTTCGCCGAGCGGTCCTGGTGCGCGACGAGCAGATCGAGCAAGGGGTCGAGGCTCGCCGGGTCGGCCTGCCAGCGGCGGGCCAGGAAGCCGGAGGCGAGCTCCATCGCGATGGCATCGACGTTGGCGTCGGCTTCGAGGATGTCGAGCAGCCGCTGTAGCTGCTCGTGCTGGCCGCCGAAGCCGATCGTGCCGCCGATGTCGAGCGGATTCTTGTAGCTGCCGCCGATAACGTTGAAGAACCCGGCCAGCTCCGCGTAGCTGGCGTCCGTCAGCAGCGGCACATCCAGGCCGGCGCGCACGAAGGCGTCGGTGATGACGACGGACTGGCCGCCGGTCATCGCCAGTAGGCCCATGCCGAGGCCGGTTGCCGGCTTGCAGCGAAGCAGCGCCTTGAGCACATCGATAGTTTCGTCCAGGCTCTCGGTGGCGATGGCGCCGGCCTGGCGGACGACGGCGTTCCAGACGTCATTCGATGTCGCGAGCGACGCGGTGTGGGATGCCGTGGCGCGGGCGCCGGCTTCGGTGACGCCGCCTTTCCAGATGACGACCGGCTTCGCCTCGGCGGCGCGGCGGAGCGATCGTAAGAGTCGGCGGCCGTCCTTCGTGCCCTCCACGTACATGGCGATGACCTGGGTATCGGAATCGGCGGCCAGGTAGTCGACATAATCGGCGACATCCAGCACCTCGGCGTTGCCGATGCTGATCGAGGCGCTGATACGGACGCCCTGGGCGGCGCCGGTGAGGCTGAAGTTAATCGCGTGGGTACCGGATTGGGAGATAAAGCCGACGGGCCCGGCCTCGCCGGTGGGCTGCTCGCCGGCTTGGCGGACGCCCAGCTTGGCGTTGTAGAGGCCCATGCAGTTGGGGCCGATGAGGGCGAGCCCGGCCCGGCGGGCGATCTCGCCCAACTCTGATTGCAGGCGGACGCCCTCTTCTTCGCCCGTCTCGGCAAAACCCGACGTGAACAGCGCGACGCCGCCGACGTGCCTCGCGGCGCAATCGGCGATGATGCGGGGAGCGATCGTGCGCGGGACGGCGCAGAGGACGTAGTCGATCTCGCCGGGCACCTCGGCGAGAGAGGTGTAGTTCCTTACGCCTAGCTCCTCGATGCCGGAGATCTCCGCCGGATCGACCTGCACGGAGTAGAGCTTGCCTGTGAAGTCGCGCATGTTGTTCAGCCACATGTAGCCGTTCATGCGCTTGTCGCCGACGACGACGACGGTGCTTGGGTTGAGCGTGCGCGAGAGGTTGCTCTTGGAGTCTGGCATGGCGTCCGTTGGCCGCGGCAGCCGCGCCGCTAGCGGGCCGCTGCCAGACGCTTAGGCATCGTCTGGGGCGGAGAGGACGATGCGGGCGTCGACGGCGACGGCGCCGCTGGGATAGGCAAATACTGGGTTGAGGTCGAGCTCGGCGACGTCGGGGTGAGCCTCAACGAACGACGAGAGCTTAACGAGCAGGTCTTGCAGCGCGGGGATGTCGGCCGGCTCCTGACCGCGATGGCCTTCCAGGATGGGGAAGCCCTGGATCTCGTGGATCATCTGGGTAGCGTCGCGCTCCGTTATGGGAACGACGCGGAACGAGACGTCCTTCAGCACCTCTACCAGGACGCCGCCTAGCCCGAACATGAGCACCGGCCCGAACTGAGCGTCCATGGTCATGCCGGTGATCACCTCGACGCCGGGCTCGGCCATGCGCTGAACGGAGACGCCGTCTAGCTTAGCCGAAGCGTCGGCGCTCGTTGCCGCCGCGATGATCGCGTCGAAGGCTGCTCCGACCTCATCCGCGGTGCCTAGATTCAGCTTGACGCCGCCGATGTCCGACTTATGGGTGATCTGGGCGGAGACGATCTTGAGCGCTACTGGGTAGCCGAACTCTCCGGCGAGCCCGACGGCTTCGTCGCGCGTCGCGGCGAGGCGCGCTTCGACGACGGGGATGCCGGCCTCGGCCAGCAGCTGCTTGGCTTCGACCTCAGAGAGGACAGTGCGGCCTTGTTCGCGCGCGCCGGCGATGATCGCCGCAGTTGAGTCGCTGGTCGTGCTCGGCATGGGCGCAGGTATCTTATCGGGACGGCGGGCGGGCGTCAATTGTCGTGGCGGGCGTGGGCTACGATTTAGTTAGCGTTGCCCTGCCAGTCGCAACCGAGTTGTCGGGGAGCCCTATGTTGTAAGCGATGTCCATGCTGGTGTCATCCAAGGAGCCACGCACTATTAGGGCTGAGATGCCGGGGACTCCGGCCATGGTCGCTTCGGCGA
>JADFKB010000161.1 GCA_022565155.1 Chloroflexota bacterium
AGAGCCGTATATCGCCCGTGCCAGCGGCGCGTCCGGCACAAGGCGAAGCATCCGTGCTGTACGGCCGCTGCCTGCATCGTGGCGCGCTGCTTGCGGATGGGCGGATCGAAGGCGAAGACCTGATCTGCGGCGTCCACGGCTGGGACTATCGATACAAGACCGGCATCAGCTACGGCGGCGTGTCGCTGGACTAGAGGAGACCGAACCGTTGGCGACGATGAGCGACGAGGCCCGCGAGAAGTTCCTCACCGAAACGAGGCTGGGCGTGCTTGACCTCCATGCTAAGATTGGGTAGTCGCACTCTTTCCTTATCGAAGGTGCCGGTATGAAGTACATAGTCTTTGTTGTTGCTGTGCTTGCCCTTGCCGCTTTGTCTCTAACGTCGGTCGCTCAAGCGAAAAGCTTGATTTGGCTCGAGCCGAGCGAAGGAGAACTCGGCACCATCATTGAAATGGGTAGTGAGCGCTGGACGCCGAATGCGGTGGTCGAGATCGTTGCGACCGTTTCTCCGGACGGGACCACCCTCGGTTCATTTGAAGGACCGCTTGCCGTTTCGCGGGCGGACTCAGAAGGACGCTGGAGTGTTCGGTTCCCGATAGAGACGGTGGGGGATTTCGTTCTGCCATCCGGGCCTTCGCTCGTCTATTTGCGGGCCCAATCAGGCGGCACGCCGATTGCAGCAACTGGCGAGGTAACCAGAGCGTTCGCACTGATCGAGGACAGTCGGCGTCCCAGCGGGGCAGGTGGCGTGAACCTGACGGTGGCCGTCGAAGGAGGTTTCTCCGACGAGTCGTTCTACGTGAGCTACCGCCGCGTTGGAGACGAGCAGTTCGTCCTGCCTTCTAACCTCGTCCATGCGAACCCACGGCAAGCTTATGAGCAGAAAATTCGCGGCCTCCATGATGGAGATTGGGAGGTTCTAGTACTGCCAGTCCACGAGGCGCAGCTACTCGGCGGCCCGTTCGACGAAGTAGAGGCGGTGCTCTGTCAATTTCCGGCCTGCTCGTTGTCCCTCGATTCCGTAGCGGAGGTGGTGAGAGTGACTACGGTCTCCGTGCAGGACGGCGAGGTCTCGGCTGCAAGCGTCGTCCTGGGCAGAGGAGAAAACGATGTCGAGCCGCCGTCTGACCAGGACCGACTCGTCACGGACGACGGTGGCGGCTGGTCTGCCGGAGTTCGGTTTGGTCTTGGCATAGGAGCGCTGACAGCCATAGGAATGTTAGGCCTGGCCGCTCGGCACTTATCCCGCCCGCGGACGATAGGCTAGTTGTTCGTTGGCGGCGATGAGCGACGAGGCCCGCGAGACGTTCCTCGCCGAAACGAGGCTGGGCGTGCTCTCCACGCTGCGGGAGGACGGCGCCCCGATCTCAGTCCCCGTCTGGTTCGAGTGGGACGGCCACCACGCCCGCATGTTCACGACCGCCAGCTCGAGAAAGGTCGCGCGGCTTGCTCGCGACGCCCGCGCCTCGCTGCTCGTCGCCGCACGGATCGACGAACCGGAAGCCTGGGTCGCAATCGACGGCAGAATCGACATCATGGAGGAAGGCGCAGGCGACCTCGCCGAGCGGCTTGCGGCCAAGTACTGGGACCTGGACGACCCTGACAAGCGCGCCACCGTCGAGACGTGGCGCAGGGCGGCGGCGGCGCTCCGTGTGTTGGAGCTGATCCCGACCGCCGTCCGTTCCTACGTGGCCTGACCGCCGCGCCGCCCGTGCTAAGCTAGACCGCCGCCTTCGGACCGTTCCGCCTTTTACCGTAGTCAACCACGACTGTGCGTGATAGCATTCACGGAGTAGATCATATCTAGCGAAAGGCGAAGTCAGCATTTCACTAGGTTCTACTGCCGACAGCCGAAGATGGGTTTCGCTTGCTCGTACACTAGCCGTGCCAGCAGCGCTCGCCGGGGTGGTCGCCATCGCCGCCGTTGTCCGCATGTACGACATCGTCGCCAATCCCCCCGGCTTCTTCGCCGACGAAGCGGCCTACGGATTCAACGCCTACACCATCCTTCATACAGCGAAGGACGAATTCGGCAAGACACTGCCCCTGTTCTTTGAAAGTTTCGGAGACTACAAGACACCGGTCTACATCTACTCGCTGGTCCCGTTCATCGGCGTGCTTGGGCTATCCGAGCTTCCCGTAAGGTTGACGAGCGCGCTGTACGGGGTGATGACAGTTGCCGCCGTCTATCTCCTCGTGAAAGAGCTGTTCGGGCAGCGATCGACCGCGCTCGTCGCGGCTCTCATCTTGGCGATCTCACCATGGCACATCCACTACACTCGAACAGGTTTCGGCGAGATCGCAGTACACGTCTTCTTCCTCGTCCTCGCTCTATACTTCTTCCTGGTGGGCACTCGCCGGCCGCCCTTCCTTGTGGCCGCGGCGCTCGCACTCGCCCTTGCGCTCTACTCCTATCGAGCGGCCTGGATTATCGCGCCACTCCTGCTGATCATCGTGACAATTCTATATCACAGAGAGCTGATCCAGCATTGGCGATTTTCGTTGACCGGACTCTTCATCCTGGCCTTGGCCTCCGTGCCGATCCTGCTGCTCGTATTCAACGTCGACGAGCGCGCCCAGGATCGATCCATCTTCAACCTCGAGCTAGGACCCAGGGGAACCGTCGAACGGGCAATCGAGCACTACATTTCCTACTACCAGCCATCGTTTCTACTCAAAGGCGCCGCTGAAACGAATCTCCGTCACGTGATTCCGGGCTTCGGCTGGATCTATCTGTGGCAGGTGCCGTTCGCCGCTCTCGCCCTGGCGGCGCTGGCGTGGCGGCCGACGCGCCCAAAGCTGCTCGTCCTGTCGCTCCTAGCCGTCTTCCCGATTGCCGGGGCGGTGACGGTCGAGAGCCCGGTCAGCGCCAGGGCGCTCTTTGGTTCGGTGGCGTTCGCCATCGTCACCGCGTACGGGTTCGTGACCGCGATGCGCCTACTCGGCGCCTGGCGACCCTCACTCAGATTCGAGCTCGCAGGTGCTGGTCTCGCGATAGCCCTACTTCTTGGCACCGGTATCGTTGGAGGGCTGCGCTTCGGAGCGTTTCTGGACGCCTACCACGGACGATATCAAGAGAACGCCAGCAGCGATTGGCAGTGGGGCGGGCGCGCTGTCGTCGAGCGCTTTCTTGAGGAGGAATCCCAGTATGACCGCCTCTGGGTCGACGGCGGACTCTTCAATCGGCCGGACATCTTCATCCGTTTCTACGCCCCAGACGGCTGTGCCAACTGCCACGTGACACACGAAGTCGTATACCAGCCAGAGCTGCGTCACTTCTACGCCCTGCGGCCCGGTGGTCCGCCCTGGTTCGAGGAGCTAGGACAAAACTTCGAATACGTCGGCGAGATCTACTACCCGAACGGAGAGCTTGCCGTCACGCTGGTGGCAGTTGACCTGGGCGTCACACACCCGGACGATCAGTAACGGCGCTGGTCATGGAGCGAACCCGCCCCTGGCCGCTCGTCGCGCCCGGCGCTCCAATCTAGCCGGCCGCCGCGCCGCCTGTGCTGCCTGCCACATGCTACTATAGAGCGCCGCGCGTGGCCGTAGACAGCCGGCGATGAACGGTGATGCTCGGAGCTGAGGACCGAGTACCCATATGGTGAGCCAAGACATCCAACAGCGGCGCGAACAGTACCTGCAGATCATGCACGACCACGGCACGAAGCCCCGTGAGCAGATCATCGAGAGCGTGCGGGAGACGCAGGCAAAGCTGCTCGACATCTTCAGCAGCACGTCGGACGAGCAGGCCTCGCGGAAGCCGGCGGACGATGAATGGTCGCTGCACGAGCTGGCGCTGCACACCGTCTTTACCGAACGGTTGATCGCGAAGCTGATCCATCACGCTGCCCGCGGCACTGCCCCTCCCGCCGAAGACCTGGAGGGCGCCGGGCTGGGGATGATGCCAAAGACTGATAGCCGCACCTACCGAGAGGTGATCGACGACCTGCGGCGCGTGAACGAGGACTTGCTCGACGCGGTGCGCGGCCTGCCGGAGGAGCCCGACATGGAGATGAAGCCGCCGCACCCGTTCTTCGGGCCGCTGAACTGCCTGGAATGGACGGGGTTTCAGCGAGTACACGACACAGACCACATCCAGCACGCGGAGAAGATACTGGCGGCAACGCGGGCATAGCGGGCTTGCACTGTCAAACCTTGTCGTCGATAAGGACGAGGCAGCACGGGTACAGAACAGGAGTCCGATGTGAAGCCCTGGCTCGATGACGCCTGCTCGCTGGCAGACGCGATACGCGGCGGAGACGTACTCGCCGCCGATGCGCTGGCCGCATCGCTCTCTGCGATCGACGAGTCGCAGTTGAACGCCGTCGTTCATCTCGATGCGGAGAGCGCGGGTGAGACGGCGGCGGAGATCGATCGCCGCGTCGCCGCCGGTGATGACCCGGGGCCGTTCGCGGGCGTGCCGATGCTGGTCAAGG
>JADFKB010000040.1 GCA_022565155.1 Chloroflexota bacterium
CTACGAACGTATGTTCACAGCCAGCATACGACGCCGCGCGAGATCGCGCAACACCGTCTGCCTGGGCTTAGCCCACGTCTGGCAGACGTTCGCTAATGGCGTCTAGGAGGCCGGCGATGGGGACGCGCACCTGCTCCATGCTGTCGCGCTCGCGGATGGTGACGGCCTCGTCCTCCAGGGTGTCGAAATCGACGGTGACGCAGAGGGGCGTGCCGATCTCGTCCTGGCGGCGATAGCGCCGGCCGATGCTCTGGGCGTCATCGAACTGGGTCATGTACCGAGGACGCAGCAGCTCGTAGACGGTGCGGGCGGTGGGCGCCAGCGTATCTTTGCGGCTGAGCGGCAGCACAGCGATCTTCACCGGCGCCAGCGCAGGATGCAAGCGTAGCAGCGTCCGCTGTTCGCCGCGCACTTCTTCTTCCTCGTAGGCATCGAGCAAGAAGACGAGGACGCAGCGATCGACGCCGAGCGCGGGCTCGACGACGTAGGGGACGATGTGCTCACCGGACTCTTCATCGAAGTAGTCCAGGCGCTTGCCGCTCGCCGCGGCGTGGGCCTTGAGGTCGAAGTCGGTGCGCTTGGCGATGCCCTCCAACTCGGCCCAGCCCATCGGAAAGAAGTACTCAATGTCGGACGTGCCGGAGGAGTAGTGCGACAGCTCCTCCGCTTCGTGTTCGCGCAGGCGCAGCCGCTCGGGCCGGACGCCGAGGCGGATGAACCAGTTCAGCCGCTCCTGCCGCCAGTACTGATACCACTCCTCGTCCGTGCCCGGCTTGACGAAGTACTCCATCTCCATCTGCTCGAACTCGCGCGTGCGGAAGATGAAGTTGCCGGTGGTGATCTCGTTGCGGAACGATTTGCCCTGCTGCGCGATGCCGAAGGGCAGCTTCTTGCGTGTGCTGTTGAGGACGTTATCGAAGTTGACGAAGATGCCCTGCGCCGTCTCCGGCCGCAGGTAGGCGACGGCGGCTTCCTCTTCCACCGGCCCCACGAACGTCTTGAACATGGTCTTGAACTGGCGCGGCTCCGATAGCTCGCCACCGCACTCGGGGCAGGCACCCGCTGCGGACTCGATATCTCCAACCGCCTTATGGTGGCTAAGCTCGTCCTCCCGGAACCGGCGCTGGCAGCTCTTGCATTCGACCAGGGAGTCGCCGAAGTTGCTGAGGTGGCCGCTCGCCTCCCAGACCTTCGGCGACATGAGAATCGAGGAGTCCAGGCCGACTATGTCGTCGCGGTCCTGAACCATCGCCTTCCACCAGGCCTGCTTGATGTTACGCTTCAGCTCGACGCCCAGCGGGCCGTAGTCCCAGGTGCTCTCGAACCCGCCGTAGATTTCGCTGCTCTGGAAGATGAAGCCGCGCCGCTTGCAGAGCGATGCGATCGTATCCAGGCTGACGCCAGGCGTGGGAGTCTCTTCGCTCATCGTGGAGGCAACGTAGCAGAAGTATTGGGGACGATCAAAGCGAGGCGATCCACACGAGCTGGTCAGGGTCTGGCGGGCGCGATTCTGCCGTGTAGCGGCTACGTCGTCTCTGCCAGGCCACGCCTAGGCCGGCGGCGTCGATGACGGAGGCTGGCTCATCTTCCTGAGGCGGGGTGACAGAGCAAAATCTGATCGTTATGTCCCAATTCCTTGCTCCGCCGACCGGCAGTCGCTACCGTTCCCACCGTACGATCGTAGGTGGGCGGGCGTTGGTAGGCGGGGTGCTGAACAATGGGCGAACGACTCGTTATTGAAGGGGGCCGACCGCTGCGCGGGCAGGTGCGCATCAGCGGCAATAAGAACGCCGCCGACTACGCGATGGCCGCCGCCCTTCTCACCGCCGAAGACTGCATTCTTGAAAACGTCCCCGACATCGAGGACGTCACGTACATGAGCGCGATTTTGGAGCAGCTTGGCGCCGAGGTGGAGACGATCGGCACGTCGCGGTTGCGCATCAACGCCGGCAAGGTACATTCGTACGAGCCGTCAAGCGACCTGGTGGTCAACCTGCGCGCGAGCTTCCTGGTGATGGGCTCGCTGCTGACGCGCTTTGGGCGGGCGGCGTGCTGCCCGCCCGGCGGCGATATCATCGGCCAGCGGCCGCTGGACGTCCACCTCTCCGGCTTCCGCGCGCTGGGCGCGGAGGTGTACCGGCGCGGCGACCAGTACATCGCGGAAGCGGAACGTCTACATGGCGCGCGCGTGGTGCTTGACTACCCAAGCGTGATGGGAACGCTGAACGTGATCCTTGCGGCCACGTTAGCCAAAGGCGTGACGACGATCATCAACGCGGCATGTGAGCCGGAGGTGGTGAGCCTCGTCGAGATGTTGAACAGCATGGGAGCAAAGGTGCAAGGCGCCGGCAGCAACACGGTACAAATCGAAGGGGTGAAGGAGCTGCACGGGGCGACGCAGCGCATCCTGCCCGATCGATTGGAAGCCGGCACGTTCGTGCTCGCTGTAGCGGCCACGCGCGGAGAGGCGGAGATCCTGGGCGCGGTACCGGAGCACCTGGACGCCCTCATTTGGAAGCTGCAGGAGGCCGGCGTCCGGATCAGGCCGATCGAAGGCGGGCTAGTGGTAACGGGCACGGACAAATACAGTTCGGTGACAGCGCAGGCAGTGCCCTACCCCGGCCTGGCGACCGACCTGCACCCGCCGCTGGCGGCATTTCTCACGCAGGCGCAGGGCGTCAGCGTCATCCACGAGCGCGTCTACGATAATCGATTACTCTACATCAGCGAGCTGCGCAAGATGGGCGCGGACGTTGTCACCGCCGGCCAGACGGCGATCGTCAGCGGCCCGACGCACCTCTACGGGACGCCCGTGCGCTGCATGGACGTGCGCGCGGGCGCGGCGCTTATCGTCGCGGCTCTGGTGGCAGAGGGAACGACGGAACTGAGCGATATCTACCACGTAGACCGCGGCTACGAGGCGCTGGACGAGAAGCTCCGCTCGCTGGGCGGCGCTGTCGAGCGCACGGCGTAGCGGCCTGCGGCGAGAGGAGAGCAGCATGCTACCAAAGCGTATCGGCATTGACTTGGGGACGACGCACGTCCTTGTGTACGTGAAGGGCCGCGGCATCGTCGTCAACGAGCCGGCCGTCGTCGCGCTGGCGAATCGCGATAACACGGTCGTCGCAGTAGGCAAAGAGGCCCGCGACATGCTAGGGCGAACGCCCGAGACGATCTCCGTCATCAGGCCGATGAGGGACGGCGTAATCGCCGACTACCTGATCACAGAGGCGATGCTGCGCTACTTCGTCAACAAGGTCGTTGGGCGCTTCAACATCATCAAGCCAGAGGTGATGATCTGTATCCCCGTCGGCGTCACCAGCGTCGAACGCCGGGCTGTAGCCGACGCCGCCGAGCAAGCGGGCGCGCGCCGTCCCGCCCGGCTCATCGAGGAACCGCTGGCGGCGGCGATCGGCGCGCGCATCCCGGTGCACACTCCCAGCGGCAATATGATCGTCAATATCGGTGGCGGGCGTTCGGAGGCGGCGGTAATCTCGATGTACGGGATCGTCGTCTCGGAGTCGGCGCGCGTCGCCGGCGACAGAATGAACGACGCCATCGTCGCCTACGTGAAGCGACGCCACAACCTGCTGATCGGCGAGCGGACGGCGGACGAGGTGAAGATCGCGATCGGCAGCGCGATCCCGCTAGACGAGGAGATGACGATGCCGGTGCGCGGCCGGGACCAGGTGACCGGCCTGCCGCGGTCGATCACGTTAAGCACCAACGAGATTACGCAGGCGCTGCAGGATAGCCTGGCGGCGATCGTCCAGACAGTACGTTCGGTACTGGAGCGAACGCCGCCCGAGCTGGCGGCGGACGTCATCGATCGCGGGCTGGTGCTCGCCGGCGGCGGGGCGCTGCTGCGCCACCTGGACGTGCTGCTCACTCAGGAGACAGGCGTCGCCTGCCACCTGGCTGACAATCCACTAGAGTGCACGGCCGTTGGCACGGGCCTGGCGCTCGAGCATCAGGACGTGATCCTCAGGAGCCAGCCGACGGAGGAAGAGTCGCTCGTCGCCAGCGCCTAGCGGCGCTAGTCCTCTCCCTTGATGTAAAAGGTCATGCTCTGGAGCGCAAGGACGGGGTCGATGTCCTTGATGCGGACGTGGGACGGCGCCTGGGCCGCTATGGGCGCGTAGTTCAGGATCGCTTTGACGCCGCAGTCCACGAGGTTATCGATGACGCGCTGGGCGCTGGCGCCCGGCACCGCGACGATGCCGATGTCCGCCTTGTTCTGTTCCAGCGTCTCCCGCAGCGTACTCACCGATCTTATCGTCTGGCCGTTAACTAAAGTGCCGACGGTATTCGGGTCGTCGTCAAATGCCGCAATGATGCGGAAGCCCTGCGGAGCGAAGCCATCGTATCCGATGATGGCCCTGCCCAACTGGCCAACGCCGACGAGAACCATGGCCCATTCACGCGTCAGGCCGAGGATCTGGTTTAGCTCCTCCAGCAGCCGCGCGACGTTGTAGCCGCGCCCTTGCTTGCCGAAGCGCCCGAAGTAGCTCAGGTCCTTGCGAATCTGGGCCGGCGTTACCCCGAGCCGCTCGCCCAGTTCTTGAGAGTTGACGACCTCCCTGCCCTGGCGCTGGAGCAGCGCGAGCGCTCGTCCGTAGACGGGCAGCCTATCGATGACGACTTCTGGGATCTCTAACGCCAACTTCGACTCCTATCGACTCGCTCGCCTTGATTGTGATAGGGCTATGATTCGTGATTGCGCGCGCGCGCACAATGTAACATCGGTCCCATTCACGGTCAACCGTTTGTACACCGAATACAGCGTGATCTACCTGTTAGTTACGCATTACGTTCGGCCCACCAACTAACGATCGGCAGCCGGTAGTAGTCGCCGCGCGCCGCACGATACATGACGTAGAACCAGACGCTGACGAATCCCAGTAGCGGGGCAGAGGAGATCGTGTGGAGCCCCGCCAGGAACACGACGATCAGCGTCACCACGGCGATTGCCGTGTAGAGAATCGACTGAAGCGCGTGAAAGCGAACGAAGCGACTCTCTCGCTCGAGGCGCAGCAGGATGATGCCGGTCATCACGCCCAGCATGTACGATATCACTGCCGCTAATCGAGGCTCCAGTTTGCGGCTACCGGTTCCGTGTCGTTGCATTCCACCCCCCAATGGCCTATGCCGCGCGCGCAGGTAGAGCGCGGCGGCAGTGCGTTGAGTAAGTATCAGTCGCGGGCGACGGAGTTGTGAGAAGGCCCGCCGTGGGGCGGGCCTCGGTTAATGCGTAGGTTGTGCCGAAGCTAGCTGTCCGGATTGAGCTGAATCGGCGTCTGGCCACCGTAGGCGAGGCCTGGCTTGCCCGCCTGCGGTTCAGTTTTCTCCTCCGGCTCGTCCTTCTCCGGGGGCTGCTCTGATTTAGGCTCTTCAGGCGGCGGCAGCTCGCCCACGGGCGCATCCAGCAGCTTGGTCAGCTCTTCGCCTTCCATAGTCTCTTTGATCAAGATCCACTCGACGACCTCGTCCAGCTTCCCGCGGTTATCCGTTAGGAGCTGCTTCGCCGTCTCATGCGCCTTATCGATCAACCGGCGCACCTCTTCGTCGATCTCTTCAGCGACCTTTTCGCTGTAGTTGCGCTGCTCGGAGATCTCGCGGCCCAGGAAGATCATCTCTTCCTTGCGGCCAAAGGTGCGCGGGCCCAACCGCTCGCTCATGCCCCACTGCGTCACCATCTGGCGAGCGATATTCGTTGCCCGCTCTAAGTCGCTCTGCGGGCCTGTCGTCACCTCGCCCAGGGTGAGCTCTTCGGCTACATGGCCGCCGAGCGAGGTCGCAAGCACATCGCTGTACTCGGAGCTGGTCATCAGGTGGCGGTCTTCGTTAGGCAGGTAGCGGGTGAAGCCGCCCGCCATGCCGCGCGCCACGATGCTGATCTTGTAGGGCGGGTCCGCGTTCGGCAACAGATGGCCGACGAGGGCGTGGCCGGCTTCGTGGTAGGCGATGATCCGCCTCTCCTTCTCGCTGATCACGCGGCTCTTACGCTCCGGGCCGGCGATGACGCGGTCAATAGCTTCGTTGAACTCCGGCATGCCGGCCTTCTTCTTGCCGCGGCGGGCGGCCAAAATCGCAGCCTCATTCACGAGATTGGCAAGATCTGCGCCGGTGAAGCCAGGTGTCTGCTTCGCCAGGATCATCAGGTCGACTTCGTCCTCCAGCGGCTTGCCCTTTGAATGCACCTCCAAGATCGCCGCACGCCCGCGGATGTCGGGCCGGTCGAGTATGACCTGCCGGTCGAAACGGCCGGGGCGGAGCAGCGCCGGGTCGAGGATATCGGGCCGGTTGGTGGCGGCGATGACGATGACGTTGGTATTCGTATCGAAGCCGTCCATCTCCACCAGGATCTGGTTCAGCGTCTGCTCGCGCTCGTCGTGGCTGCCGCCGAGGCCGGAGCCGCGCTGGCGGCCGACGGCGTCGATCTCATCGACGAAGACGATGCAGGGCGCGTTGCGCTTCGCCTGTTCGAAGAGGTCGCGGACGCGGGAAGCGCCGACTCCGACGAACATCTCGACGAACTCTGAGCCGCTAATGGAGAAGAAGGGGACGCCCGCTTCGCCCGCAACGGCTCGAGCGAGGAGCGTTTTGCCTGTGCCGGGCGGGCCCAGCAGCAGGACACCGCGCGGGATACGAGCGCCCAACGCAGCGAACTTCTCGGGATACTTCAAGAACTCGACGATTTCGGCGAGCTCTTCTTTCGCCTCGTCGACGCCGGCGACGTCGTCAAAGCTGACAGACGGCCGGTTGCCGGTGAACGTCTTCGCCTTGCTCTTACCGAAGCTCATCGCCTGGGCGTTCGAGCCCTGGGCCTGGCGCATGAAGAAGATTAGGATACCGCCGAAGAGGAGCAGCGGCAGGAACGTGATCAGCGGGCCGATCCAGGCTCCCAAGCCTCCGCCGCTCTTCACAACTACATCGATCCCGTTGGCGGCGCCGACATCGACCCCCTCATCACGAAGCAACTCGACGAGGCTTGTGCCCTGTTCCTTCTGGGCCTTGTAGAGGTCCTGGCCTTCGTTCTTTATCGTCAGCGTATCGCCGCTGACGACGATCTCATCAATCCGGCCCGCCTTGGCATCAGAGATGACCTTCGTGATGTTCTCCGTCTCCAGCCCTTCAGAGCGGCCGAAGAAGGAGTAAACGATGGCGACGACGGCGACGAGGATGAGAAGATAGATAAATCCGTTGCGAATCCAACGGGAACCCATAGTATTCCTGCCTTCTTGCCGGGGCCTGCAGCGCTGACAGATTCCACAGCCGGGCCCGGGCCGACAACTCAGTATAGCAGACGCATCTGCCAATCGCCCGCAACGTCACTGATAGTATCGGTTGCTTGGCCGTTTGCTTCAGACCTCTTCTTCAGAAGCAAGGCGTCCCGCCTGGGCCCAATCTTCTTTGGCGATCTCCTGAAAGATGACGATGGTGGCATCCGGCGTTGTATGCGCGACGTTGCACACGACATCGGTGATCGCCCGCGCCATCTCCCGCTTTTGCGCCTCTGTTCTGCCGGGCCACATCTCCACTCGCACGATCGGCATTCGTTACCTCCTCTTGGATAGTCGTTAGGTGAGAGCATCATACCACGGCGTTTCTGGCGTTGACGTGGATGACGGTTGCTGCGTAGCATCGAATGCAAGAAGGCGACTTCGTCAGATTCCTGACGCGTAACGGAGGGCAGTTGTGGCGCTCTATCGCGGCATTCCAACGCTGGGCGCGGAGCTTTCGGGCTGGCGCGCGGGGCTGCGCTACATCGCCGGCCTCGACGAAGTGGGGCGCGGCCCCATGGCCGGGCCGGTCGTCGCCGCTGCTCTCGTGCTCGACCCGGAGACGCCGGCGCCGTGGTGGTCTGACCTGCGCGATTCGAAGGCGCTGACCGCCCGCCGGCGCGCAGAGCTGTCAGATCGGCTGCGAGCAACCGCCGCCTACGGAGTTGGCAGCGCCAGCCACAGCGAGATCGATACGCTCGGCCTGGTACCGGCGACGCGGCAGGCGATGCTACGGGCGCTGGCCGTGCTGCCACTGCGTCCCGATCTGCTGTTGATCGATGCGATGACGCTGCCCGAATCCGACGCTGAACAGCGGGCGATCGTCCACGGCGATGCGGTCTGTCTGTCGATCGCCGCCGCTTCTATCGTCGCGAAGGTGGAGCGCGATCAACTGATGGCGGCGTACGACGAGCAGTATCCCGAATACGGTTTCGCGCGGCACCGGGGGTATGTCACGAACGAGCACCTTCGCGCGCTTGAGGAGCACGGGCCCTGTCCCATTCACCGGCGATCGTTCGCGCCCGTGCGGGCGTATCTGCAGCGCCACGAGAGATAGCCGTATTCGCTGCGTTTGCCGTCACGCCACCCGCCAGAGGCGGCACGGCAATATAGATAGGCGGCGGCGCTGCTAGCAGAGCCGATAGATCGATGAGAGGTGGCGGTGAGCCGGGCGAGGCAAATGCAGGCGCAGCGCCAGCGCCGCGCTAGGCGGCGATCTTGACCGGGGGTCTCATCCCGGCTTCCAGCCTGGCGCGCATTCGCCTGACGGCGGTCGGCGTCGGCTGTTTGGCGACATCGTCGCGGACGTCAGCGAGCAACTGCCACAGCCAATCGCTGTTCCCCGTCCATTGTGGGGACCCGTTCTTAGGGGCGGTCTTTGCCGTCATTCCGGATACCTCCGTCACTACCATCGGCAGAACCGGCGATTACTGGCTAGGGGAAACGCCTAGTCCACTATTTGGATAGCTATGACGCCCCTTCCGTATGACGCTGCCAGCGCGTGCTTGACCGAGTAGTACATATGTTCTATTCTAAGTTCCACGCCCGTTCCATCACAGAGCGGGCGGCGAGAGCGGAGGTCTGCGTGAGCTTCAATGGGCTGATTCTGGGGCAAGACGTGGCAACGGCAGCGTGTGGGCTGCTCAACGCCGGCTACTTTGCGGAGTACGCCTGGCGTGGTGACAGTGCAAATGGCCGTCGTGCGGGAGCGGTGGCGCTGACGCTGGTGAGTATCGCCGCCGTCATCGAAGCGATCTTTTCCCAGGTGCTGTTCTGGTCGCAGCGTGAGGTGCTGTCTCCAGACATCCTCTCGCCGGGCATCTGGGCGCTAGTGCGCGTTCCTCTCTTGCTGGCGACCGTGGCGATCTCGTCAATCATCATCCGAAGGCTGGTCCGTTAGCATGGCGATACGAGCGTTGGCCCTTGCCCTGGATCGGCGAGAGTGGTCGCTGGCGGCGCTCTGCCTGCTGCTGGGCGTGGCGGACGCTGCCGCGCACTTGCCACCAGAGACGTTCGAAAGCCTGCTGGAGCTGCTGGAAGGAGCCCCGCGTGGCCGTCGCCGACGCTGAGCGGAAAGAGAAGCCCTCTCGCCGCCGAGCGACGGCAGCGAGGTCCCGCCATCGCAAAAAGGACGTCGCGCGCGACTTCTACGGGAGCGCGCTGGACGCCGCGGAGCGCATCGAGCTGGAGGCGGCGGAAGAGATCCGGGGCTTGGACAAGGAGATCGCCCTGCTGCGCACGAAGCTGCGGAGTGTGCTATCGGAACGGCCGGCTGACCTGCCGTTGATGCTGCGCGGCATAGAACTGCTGGTGAAGGCCGTCTCGGCACGCTACCGCCTCTCGAAAGAGGCGGAGGAGGACTTATCGGAGAGTCTGGCGGGGGTTGTGCGCGGCGTGGGCGGGCTGTTGATGCCGGAGGCGTTCGCGGATGAGTAGTCGCTTGAGAGGCCGGGGCGCTCTCGAACGGGCGCTGGCGCGGCTGCGGCTGCGGCGGCGGCCTGCTCAAGATGAGAGTGCCCTTCGACAGGCTCAGGCCGAGGCCCCGCCGCCCGGGGTGTCGCAGGCCGCCTTCCGCGCCGTAGTTGAGGAGCGTCTGCGCGGCCTGGACCGGCAGTTGGACGAGGTGAAGGGGCGGGTGAACGGCCTGCTCTTCCTACTGGCCGGCTCTGTGGCGGCGCAGATCGTTCTAGGACTGGCTACGTAGAACGTGGCGGCGGAGATGAAGGCGGACGCGAACGCCCGGCCCGGCCCGTGGGCGCAGCGGCTGCGGCCCTACCAGATAGAGGCGGGCCGGGCGATCCTCGACAGCGTACTGCGCCGGCGCGGGCTGAGCTTCTCGGTTGAGATAGCGCGGCAGGGAGGCAAGAACGAGCTGTCCGTGCAGTTGGAGGTGCTGCTGCTCACGCTTCACCTCTCGCAAGACGTTGATGGTGTCAAATGCGCGCCCACGTTCGATCCGCAAGCGCGCATCAGTCTGCGCCGGCTCTGGTCGCGGCTGGTTGAGGCCGGCCTCTCCTCGATCGCAGCGGTGGAGGCGGGCCACGTCGTACGTGTCGGCCGCGCTCGCACGCTCTTCATGTCGGCGGGGCCGGACGCGAACGTTGTCGGGCACAGCGCCCAGCTATTGCTGGAGGTGGACGAGGCGCAGGACGTGGACGAGGAGAAGTTCGATCGCGAGTTCCGGCCGATGGCGGCGACGACGAACGCGACCACGGTCTTCTACGGCACGGCATGGAGCGAGACGACGTTGCTGGAGCGGGCGAAGCAGCGCCATCTGGAACTGGAGCGCCGCGACGGCATCCAGCGCCACTTCGAGTACGACTGGGAGACGGTGGCACGCTACAACCCGGCCTACCGCCGCTACGTAGAGTCCGAGCGGGAGCGGCTGGGCGAGCAGCACCCACTCTTCCTCACGCAGTACTGCCTGAAACCGATCGGCGGCGGCGGGCGGCTGTTCACGCCGGGCCAGCTCGCCCAGCTCCAGGGCAGCCACCCCCGACAGCGCGCTCCTCGAAAAGGGGAGACGTACGTCGCGGGGCTGGATCTGGCGGGCGGCGCTATCGACGGTGCGGAGGCAGACGCCGGCGGCTTCGACAGGGCCAGCCTGACCAAGCAGCGCGACGCAACCGTGCTCACCATTGCGCGAGTATCCTATCCCGAACGCGGCGCGCTGGTGCAGGAACCGCGCCTGGAGGTGGTCGAACACTACGCTTGGACCGGCGAGCCGCACGACTCGCTCCTCTCGCGCCTGGCCGATCTGCTGCGGGAGGTATGGCGGGTGCGCCGACTGGCCGTCGATGCGACCGGGCTGGGCGAGACGATCGCACGGCTGCTGACGACGGCGCTCGGATCGCACATCGTACGGCCGCTGCGATTCAGCGCGGAGTCGAAGTCGCGGCTGGGCTACGGGCTGCTGGCGGCTACGAACGGCGGGAGGATAAAGCTCTACGCCGGCGATGGTTCTCTGGAGCATCGCCACTGTATGCACGAGCTGGAGCGTGCGCGAGCGGCGTATCGCGCGAACAGGACGATGAACTTCTTCGTCGATCAGTCCGACGGCCACGACGACTACCTGGTCAGCCTGGCGCTGCTCGTCGAAGCGGGCGCGGACGCTGCGCCGCGCGCGGCGCGAGGCAGAGTACGAGACCTGTTCTGAGCCTGCCGCAAGAAACGATAGCGATGAGGAGGAGACTATGGTGACGGTCGCGACAGCGGAGCGGCATAGCAACGGACGCAAGATCCGCAGCGATGCGCTGCCTGAGCATCTGGACTATCGGGACAGCGGCTGTGAGTTGTCGCCGTCTTGCTTGCGCTGTCCGCTGGTGCGCTGCCGGTACGATGAGCCGGGCGGCGCTCGCAAGCTGCACCAGCTATCGAGGGACGCAGCCGTCCAGGTGCGCCGGCAGGAGGGCGTTGGCATCGATGCGCTGGCGGCGGAGTTCGACATCTCGCGTCGCAGCGTCTTCCGCAGCCTGGCGCGGGGGCGGTCGGGGAGCTAGCGGCGGCGGGCGAAAGCGAGGCCCGTGCCGCTCAGGAACAAACCGAAGGCGAAGGCAATGAGTGCTAACCAAGTTATTGATTTGAACCAGGAGCCCTGAACCGGCTCTGTGTCAATACCAACAGACGGTAAGATACAGGTGCCTTCGGCTCCCGGCGCGGGAGGACTGGGAAGTTCGCCTACATCATGCGTTTCACCGAGGCTTGTGACGTCAGGGAAGCGCAGCACGCACCGCTCCGTCGACAGGCCTCCGCCCCAGCACACGACGACGCCAGTGTTCTCAAACAGACACGTGTCCGGCATCACCAACAGGAACTCCGAGACATCGTCTCGCATCGCGACGCCTGCAGACGTAACGGTCTCCGTGCAGTCCTCGAATTCCAGTACGGCCTGCATCGTCTCGTAGGTCGTCAGCGTCACTGTCGATCCGGGCGGAACCGGCGCCCAGCCGCCGTAGACGATCGTGTCGGGCGCTGCGACAACACCGTCAAGCAGCGACGCGGGCGGCAACGGCTCCGGCGGCGGGGGCAATTCGGAGGGCGGAGGCGGAGGCGTACAGTCCGGCTCATCGAGCGGGAGGGGTAATGTCCCGAGGTCGATTACCTCGCCCAGCCGCTCGAACGAGAATACGCGGTCGCGGCGTTCTGGCTGGACGTACGCCTCCATCGCGGCCGGCGAGTAAGCGACTGCGCTGCACTCGCGATGCGGCGGTCCGTCGTCCCAACAGATGAATGCGCTGTCTGCCCCCTGGAAGCAGCCAGCCTCAAAGACCAGGATGAAGCTGGACGTGCCGGAGCTATCGCCTGCTCCGTCGAACGAAAGGGAATCGTCGCACACTCCGGTCATAAGCTCGGAAGAGAGCGTGAACGCCTGCAGCGTGATCGTAGTTCCAGGCTCCACCGGCACACGACCGACGAACACGATCTCATCGTCTGCTGGCGCAGGCACCGTTGGCTGGGGCTCTTGAGCTGATGTGGTCCTAGAGAACGCCAGAGCAACCAGCACGACCACAGCCAGCGCGCTTATCCGGAGCATGGCAGGCGAAGTATAGCCGACTGTTCAGGTTAGGACGAGGCGCTGATCGGCGCGCACACGCTACACGAGGTGCCGGGAACGAAGTAGAATACGCACCAAGGCGGAACTGATCGGGGCGCGGCTGCGTCTATACTAACGCTATGCGGATGATAACTCGGCGGTCCTGGCGGAATCGCGCGGTGCTGTGGCTAGCGATGGCGCTGGCGGCGCTGTTGGTGGCGCTTGTCGCAGCAGCCGGTTGCTCGTCGAAATCGAATGACCCGTTCTTGTGCACGCCCGATGTACCCGCCGGATGCGTATTTCAGCCACGCGAGGCTAATCTCATACCAGGTGAGCAACTCAATGTGTACGAGGTACTGTCCTTAGACCGTGCAGTTGACCTGATGGTGATTCAAGGAATTGACGATGTCCAGTGGGTGTTAGGCGACGAGACGCAAAGGGTGCTCAGCCTACTCGACATAGACGTAGTGTTGGAACCGTGGTCGCTCTCGCAACGCCCCCTTTTTGTCATCTCAATCACCTGGCCTCGCGGCAGAGACGACAACTACAGCGGTGGTCCAACGTATTCGCTCGATACGATCATCGATCTGAAGGCCAACGTAATGGGCATCGGAGGCGACGATCCGTTCCAATGGCCGCTACCGGAGGGATTCGTGGACATCGTCCTTGCCGCCGCCTCAGACGTCGCACCGACTCCAGGGCCAACAGCAACGCGTGTGCCGGTTACTCCTCCTACCCCACGGCCAACGGAGACACCGGTGCCACGAAGCGACAACTTCTTCGACCATCCCGAAGGCGTACTACAGTGGGACGGCCCGGACGAGAGCGTGTCCAGCAGGGATGAAGGCCATTGCGGGCCGCCACGAGAGATTCGAGAGGAGTACGGAATCCCGGCCCTCATCGTGATCGAAGACGATGGCGCGTTCGGTGGTGCGCATTGGTTCGTTCGCGTTACTTCACGGAACCTGGCCAGTACCAATCTATCGGATTACTACCACGGCGATTGGCAGATCTGGAAGGACGACGGAGCTGACACGCTCTATCTGATCAACAGCCGCCACCCAGAGACCGCCTTTGAATACCGGAACTATGGCTGCATTTGAGGCAGGCCCGCTGTTTCTGACCTACCCTCCCGCTTCGCGCTTCATGGTCCAGAAGTAGGGGCCGCCATCCGGAAGGTCGCCTTCGACGACGACGACGAAGCCGTGCTTCTTGTAGAAGGCGACGTTGCGCTCCTTCATCGTCTCTAGGTAGCAGGGCAGACCAGCGCTGTCGGAGCGAGCAATGATCGGCTGGATCAGCGCACCGCCGATGCCCTGGCCCTGTCGGGACGGGTCGACGCCGAGGATCGCCAGGTACCAGTGCTGGGGCGGCACGTCGCGCTTGTGCAACTCCTCCAGGTAGTCGGAGACGGCGAGGAAGCGGCGGAACGCGCCAAGTCCGACGCGAAACGGCGCGATGAGCATGCCGACGCGCATCATTCGCAGCGGCGTCATATCGGTCTCGCCCGGGGGCAGCCAGACGGCCGCGCCTTCTACGCCGGCGGTGGTGTGCACCTCGCCGTAGCGGAGGCCGTAGCGCGCGCCACGCTCCATCAGCCAGGTGAGCGGCCGCTCGCGGCGGGCTTCTTCCGGGAAGATGTACTCCATCAGCGGGTCGTCGAAGAACGCGCGGCTGAGCACTTCTCCTGCCTGCCTGCGCTGGCTATCTAGCAACGTGATGACCTGGGTATCGGTTGTCATGGCAGAGCCTCCTGTACGGCGGTGTACCGCGCCTGCACCGTGGTGTGCCGCGACAGTACCTCGCGGCAGGTACACGCGTCAAGGCGGTCCGTGCCACAAGCCGCTTGGCGAACGCGAACAGCCATCGTAGCGTTACCGCGACGCCCGTTCGCAAGCTGTTCGCCTGCCCGCCGAAGGCGGATTCAGCACAAAAGCTGTTGGCCCCGCCCGCCGAAGGCGGGTTCAGCAACAAAGAATTAACGGAGGTGCTCAGATGGCCCGATCTTCTCAGCAAGCAATGCTTACCCTGCCCCAGCAGCTCGCGCGGATGGACGCGGGCAGGCTGCGCGGCTACGCGGAGCTGCTCTCGTTCTACCAAGGTGAGCAGTGGCCGCGACAGATGCGGCGCCGGGAGCGGCGGCTGACCTTCAACTACGCGAAGGCGTTCGTGGATAAGACGACATCGTACCTGATGTCCGGCATGCACTCTGTCGTCGACCCGGTCGACGGATCGCCGGAGGCGGCGGAGCAGGCGCGCCAGGCGGAGCGAGTGTTGCGAGAGGTGGCGGAGCAGAACAACCTGGCGCAGCTCGACTTCGATACGGAGATCGACGCGGCGGCCCTGGGCGACGGCGCGTTCAAGGTGACCTGGGACACGATCGAACGGCGGGTGCGCGTCTCCTCGCCGGACGTGCAGGGGCTCTTCGTCTGGTGGCTGGGCGACGACGTCAGCCGCATCTGGCGCGTCGCCAGCCGCTACCACCTCTCGCCGGAGGAGGTGGAGCTGGCGTTCGGCATCGAAGCGCCGAAGCAGCGCGCGGGGCGCGGGGGCTCAGGGCAGAGCCGCGTCGAGGTGGTGGAGGTGTGGACGGCGGAGACGTTCGAGCTGTGGGTGGGCCCTTCGTCGGGCTCTGGACAGGCGGCGCTGGTGGAGGAGAAGGCGAATCCATACGGGCTGATCCCGTTCGTCATCTACCCCAACCTGCGGGAGCCGAAGCAGTTCTGGGGCACATCGGACATTCCGGCGATACGGGAGTCGACGCGGGAGTTGAACCGGGCACTCTCCCAGCTCTCGACGATATTAGAGCTCTCCGGCAACCCGATCGCCGTGCTGGAGAACGTGACGGAGGCGCAGGACATCGCTGTGCAGCCGGGCGCGGTCTGGGAGCTGCCGGAGCAGGCGCGCGCCTACCTGCTGGACCTGCTGCAGGGCGGCGGCGTCCAGCTCCACATCGACTACGTGAACCTGATCTATCGCACGCTGCACGACCTGGGCGAGGCGCCGCGGACGGCCTTCGGCGAGAGCCGGGCGAACCTCTCCGGCGTCGCGCTCAACCTGGAGCTGGACCCGCTGCTGAAGAAGGTGCACCGCAAGCGGCTGATCCGCACCGCAGCCTACCAGCGCCGCAACGAGCTGATCCTGCGCATACTGGAGCAGCAGACCGGCGTTCGCTACGCTCCGTACCGCTCGCGCATCGTCTGGGGGCCGGTGGTGCCGCGCGACCGCAGCCGGCTGGTGACCGATGAGCGGGCGCTGGTGGCGTCGGGCATCCACAGCCGCCGCCGCGCCGCCGACGAGCTGGGCGTGGCCGACCCGGACGAGGAGTTCAGCCGCTGGCTGGAGGAGCAGGAGCGGATCGATGGCCCCGCCGCCGCGACAAACGGCAACGGCCGCGCCGCTGTGGGGCGGGAGGGGTAGCTACCGCCCTGTTCGCCTGTTCGCCTATTGGACGGTCAGCGTCGCGGTCATGAGCGAGGTGTGCACCTGGCACCAGACGAAGTAGTCGCCGGCGGCCAGCCCGGCGACGAGCAGCACCTGCGTATCGAGGCCGCTCTCGATCGTTGTCGCGGCGATCGCGTCGCCGCCGCCCCTCGCGTCATCCTCAGAGGCGAAGATGGCGAAGTTGTGCGAGACGCCGTCCTGCAGGTTCGCGTAGAGGATGCGGAAGTCCTCGCCGGCGACGGTCTCTAGGGCGTCCGGGACAAAGTTGATGTTGGCCGTAGCTACCTGTAGCTGGAGGGCCTGACCGTCGCCGTCGCCATCACCGTCGGAATCAGTGGGTAGTGGCGCCACGACATCGGTAGCCGTTGGAGCGGCGTCGCCGTCGCCATCGTCGCCGCCGTTGGCATCGGTTGGTAGCGGCGCAACGGCATCGGTAGCCGTTGGAGCGGCGTCGCCGTCGTCGTCATCGTCGCCGCACGCCAGGAGCGTAAAGGCCAGCAGGGCGGGTACGGCAAGGAACACGGTCAACAGTCGCAAATTTCGCATCACAAACACCTCCTATGTCTTGAAGCGTCTTCATTGTTGCCAACCGCCAGACCAAGCGCAACGCCAGCGCAATTACAACCCGTGATCGGGCGCACGATGGACGAGGTAACCTCGCTATACGCGGTAGGCGCTTGCGGCCCTCCTGCGCCAGCAGCGATACTTTAGTAGCGATGCGATTTGCCCTGCCGTTCGCGGTACTGCACACGGATCTCGACGACCGGCCGGCGCTGCGCGGGATGCTGCACGTCCTCGCGGCGGCGGCGGCGATCGGCGGCGCGGTCTGGCTGCTGCTCATCGCCGGGTCGCCGACGGGCTACGTAGGCGCGGCGATCTTCGGGACGAGCCTGATGCTGCTCTACGGCACCAGCGCGACCTACCACCAGATCGCATGGGGTGGTACGCCGCGCGCGGTCGTCAGGCGGCTGGACCACGCGATGATCTTCGTACTCATCGCCGGCACGTATACGCCCTTCTGCCTCAACATCAACCTAGCGTGGGGCATCCCGCTGCTGGCGGTCGTCTGGAGCTTCGCGGGCGTGGGTGCGCTGGTCAAGCTCATCTGGCCCAACGGGCCGCGCTGGCTCGGCGTGACGATGTACTTCGGACTTGGCTGGATCGGTGTGATCGGCGCCGCCGAAGCCTTCAGCGCATACGCAACCGAGCCGATCGGGCTGTTGATCGCGGGTGGTGCGATGTACACGCTGGGCGGCATCGTCTACGCCCTCCGGCGGCCGAATCCCTGGCCGCGCATCTTCGGCTTCCACGAGGTCTTTCACACGCTGGTCGTCGCGGGCAGCGCACTCCACTTCGCCGCCGTGGCGTTCTACATCATCTAGCCAACTCTCCCGATGACCCCCACGGCGCATACCCCGGTGACACGCTCGCCTTGACTGATACGTACGTATGTTCTATTTTCATCCTATCTACACGATCTCTAGATAGGAGGATAGCGATGAGCGACGATGAACTGACGACGACACAAGAAGAGCTGGCGGAGGCGAAGGCCGAGCTAGAGGAACTCCAGGTAGGGACAGCCGACCGGGAGGCGCGCAGCGCGCACCTGGAATCGGAGCTGGCGGAGGCGCTGGCCGAGCTGGCGACGGCGCAGGACACGGCCAAGGCCCGCGACCTGGAGCTGGCCGGGGTGAGCGAACGGACGCAGGCGCTGGAGTCGCAAGCGCGGGATGCGGCGCAGCGCTACCGAGATCTGGCGCTGCGGGGCGCGCCGGAGCTGCCGGAGGAGCTGGTGGCGGGGGAGACGGTGGAGGAGGTGGAGCAGGCGCTGCAGCGGGCGCGCGAGACCGTCTCCAACGTGCGGGGACACCTGGAGTCGCAGGCGCAGGCCGGGCGAGTGCCGGTGGGCGCGCCGCCGCGATCGGGGCCGGACCTGGCGGGCATGAGCAGCGAGGAGAAGATTCGCTACGGGCTGCAGCAGCGCACCGGCTAAGAGCTCTATCGTTACAACCGAAGGAGCCCCCTGTATATCCAGGGGGCTCCTTCCTGTTCGCCGGCGGGTAAGCGAGTGAACGCCGGCGCGGATTAGCTCGGACACCATCTGTCTCGGAGACAAAGGATTGCTCGTTGGCGATGCGCACTTCCATCAAGTTTCGTTGCTGGAGAGGTCTGCGCCAAGATCTTCTGCCTCCTCCTTTGAAACACACATGCCCTGTGCTTCAAGCGGATCCCAATCGGTGTGCCACAGAAGGATACCTTCACCGTCCTCCCCGCCGATAACACATGCCGCAGCGAGCGACGCATCATTGCTGAGTGCGGGCGGCGTGGGCAGGACTAGAGCGAGTGGCTGGCAGGGGTTGGTGGTGCAGAACAGCCAAGGGCTGACATCAGGAGTGCCGCCGCCACAGGCAATCCCAATGAATGCAAGCAATCCGGCCCAGCTTATAGCGGCCGAGGCAAGCCTACCCCGTGACATCATTCAACACGGCGAGTTGCAAGGAAACCGCACACGAACGATTGGCTTCTAACCTTCATGTGCTCATTCCGCTAAGCCGGGACACGAATGCCCCTACGGAGCCGGGTGTACGTCGCAACCTAGAGCAGCTATAGCGGCAGCTCCTGGCGTCCCACTCGTAGCGCCGCACGCGGCGTCGTCAGGCTGCGTTGCAGCCGCCGAGCCAGCAATCCCCAGCATGAGCGACATCGTTGCCACAAAGGCTATCATCAGTCTCTTCATCACTTCACCTCCTTCCAGCGGGGAGAATTGTCATCTGCTTGAGAGAACGGCAGGGCTCTCAGAGATGTTACAGCCACGGAGCAGCGTCATCGCACCGTGAATGTGTTGTCGTAGCTGAAAGTATACCACAGGATACCGCCCCTGGCCTGAATCACGTACGTGCCTGCCCCGAAGCTCCTCACGGGGGTGAACGACAGGATTACTTCGCCATTGACGTCCGCCACTCCACCGCCGGACAGGACAACTCCACTCGGCGTGAGGATATCGACGGTCACGCTCGCGTTCTCCAGAGGTGACCCGTTCGAGAACAGAACGAGAGTAATCGCCACGGCCTCGTTGAAGCTGCACACCTCACAGCTTGGAGCGACCGCAAATACCGTGAACTCAGCCGTCCCGCTGCCTGACAGTTCTGACTTTGTCGCGGTCGCATTCGCCGCGAGCCCGCCGGCACGTCCGGCTTCGGCTACGACCCGCTCTTTGAAGTCGCCGAGTACCACCGAACCTTCGGCGAGCTCGGCGACCACGTAAAAACCGCGCTAAGCCATCGCAGCCGCGCCGCCCACCAGCTCAT
>JADFKB010000041.1 GCA_022565155.1 Chloroflexota bacterium
TATCATAAGCCTCGATGTCTCCGTCGATAGAGGAAACGCAAGAAGAACCGCAGCTGCTGACAGACGATGGCAGGGTGCCGGGCTCCCGCGTCATACTCGCTGTCGGCGGGGTCGCCGTCGCCATCTCGGCGGTGGTGATCGCCGCGTTCGTGCTGTTCGCTGACGTCCCGAACGACCCAGACGTGGCCTGCGTGGAGACGCCGCAAGTCTGCGGCACGCTGCGCGATTATGCCACTGCTTGGAACAATCGCGACGCCGGAGGGATGCTAACGCTGATGACGGATCGGGGGCTGCAAACCGTCCTTCGAGTAGCATCGGAAGAGGAGCTGATTGAAAGCTTTAGCGATCTGCCACGGACCGACCTGATCGAGGAGCTCCGCATCGCTTCAGTAACGCTCGATGGAGACACGGCCGAAGTGAGGATCCAGTACAGGCGCCTCAACCAATCGTTCGATGACGCGTATCAGCTTGTGCAGAGCGACGGTCGCTGGCTGATCGACGGTTGGGACGCATGACGGTGCGCGCGGAGCTGCGCGAGCAGGTCGAAGCCGAGATCATGGGTCGCGGCGAGGTGACGCCCCGCGACATGATGGGCACTATCGCCTACATGGTACGGGGGCGCATGTTCGCCTTCTGGGTCGCCGATGGCCTGGTGTTGAAGCTGCCCGCTCGCGCACGCCAGGACCTGATGGACCAGAAAGCGGGCGCGCTCTTCCAGGGCCCGCAGGGGCGCGGCTTCGGCGAGTGGACCCGCCTGAACCTATCGAAAAAGAAAGAGCTGCCCGCTGTGCTGGAAAGCGTGAAGGCCGCATACGATTACGTGGGCGGTCGCGCGAAAGCCAAGGCGAAAAAGAAGCGACGATGACCCACGACTCGCTACCCGCGATCCGTCGTCAGGAGGCAGCATGAGCGTTCTCGTCGATCAGTCCACACGCGTCATCATCCAGGGCATCACCGGCCGCGAGGGCAGCCTTCAGGCTCGGCTATGCATCGAGTACGGGACGAAGGTGGTGGCCGGCGTCACGCCGGGCCGCGGCGGCGAGTCGTTCGAGGGCGTGCCTATCTTCAATACCGTGCGCGAGGCCGCGAGCGAGACGAACGCGGACTGCTCGTTCATCGTCGTGCCACCGCCCTTCGCCGCCGACGCCATCTTGGAGGCGGCCCACGCCGGCATCCCGCTGGCGATCTGCATCACCGAGGGCATCCCGACGATGGACATGGTGGGCGTGAAGCGGGCGCTGCAGGGCGGCGACACTCGCCTGATCGGGCCCAACTGTCCCGGCGTTATCACCCCCGGCGAATGTCGCGTCGGCATCATGCCGGGCGATGTCTTCTCTGCCGGCGCGGTGGGCGTCGTCTCCCGCAGCGGCACGCTGGTGTACGAGGCGGTCGCTCAGCTCACCAACCGGGGCATCGGCCAATCGACCTGCGTCGGCGTGGGCGGCGACCCGATCATCGGCACCTCGCAGCGAGAGGCGCTGGAGCTCTTCGATAAGGACACAGAGACCGCGGCCGTCGTCCTCATCGGCGAGATCGGCGGCAGCGCGGAGCAGGAGGCGGCGGACTACCTGCGAGGCATGAGCAAGCCGGTCATCGCGTTCATCGCCGGCGCGACAGCGCCGCCGGGGCGGCGCATGGGCCACGCCGGCGCGATCATCGCGGGCGATACGGGCACCGCCAAGTCGAAGAAAGACGCGCTGGCCGCCGCCGGCGCGGTGATCTGCGACTCGCCGGCCGAGATCGGCGCGACGGCGGAGCGCGTGCTCCGCGAGGTGGGCCTGCTGTAAAAGGCCGAACGATGCTTTCTATCGTCAATACGGTTCATATCAACGTGCCGCCCGACAGAGTCTGGCCGCCGATGATCGATGTCGAACGCCGGCCCAGCTTCGCTCCGCAATTCAGGAGCATCGAGCGTAAGGAGGCGGCGAAGCGTGAGCGATGAGTTCGACCGCGACCTCGCGGCCGCGCGCGATGGCCTGGCCTCAGCTCGAGAAGGGCTGCTGGCCGTCGTCAGCGCGCTGGCGGAGGACGACCTCACGCGGGCGCGCCGGGGCGGCTGGTCCGTCCGCAAGGTGCTGGAGCACGTGATTCAATCGGAGTGGCTCTACTCCAGGCTGGCGACGCATCTCAAGGGCAGCACTTCGGCAGAAGAACCCGAACCGGCGGCCTTCGCGTCCGTTGCTGAAGCAGCCGAGCAGCTAGACGCTGTCCGCGCCGCGCTCCTCGCTGCTATCGACGGTGTCGACGAGGAGTCGTTCTACCGGCTACAGACCGTCGGCCACGAAGAGTACAGCGTCCTCAGCCTGCTGGAGAACGTCGCGCTCCACGATCGGGAGCACGCGCCGCAGGTGCAGGAGATCCTGGCGGCCAGTTAGACCCTGCCATTAGCCACAGATTAGTTCTAAGTACCTGGGTCGTAGCTGCAGACCTTTAGGTCTGCGTTGCAGAGCAGGGCTGAATCCGTTGGTGTCAATCGGGGCTCAATCCCGCTCCACGCCCAGCGCTTCCAAGAACGCATCGGCGATGACTCGGTGACCGTCGTCGTTTGGGTGGGCGTCCGGTGTCCGGTCGAGCAGGTGCGTCAGGCGCGCGCCGGCACCGGCGAAATCACGCCGCGGATCCGCCACCAGCACATCGTATCTCGCCGCGACGCTGGCGATGACGCCGTTCAGCAGGCCGAAGGCCGTCTCCGCCTGGCGCGTAAACTCGTGGCCGGTGCCGGAGAAGAGGTTTGGGTAGAGCTGGATCACGAACGTTGCGCCAGGGCCGGCCGCCGTTAGCCCGCTGAGGATCTCGGCTAGCCGCCGCTCCACCTCCAGCAGTCCGTCTTCCAACGGACAGGCGGGGTCGGCTGGATCGAGCAGGCAGGCCTCATGCGCGCCGTACTGGCTCAGGTCGTTGCCGCCGATGGTAATCGTCACCAGCCGCACGTCGCCGCCCTGTAGCGCATCGAGAGCCAGCGGCAACTGCTCCGCGATCAGCGTCTCGGTCGTATGGCCGGGGACGGCGAGCGACTGCACCGCCAGCGCGCCCCCGAAGCGCGGCTGCAGCGCTTCGGCTACGAGGGCGACGTAGTCCGTCGACTCAGGGTCCGACGCGCCGCTGCCGTCGGCGACCGAGTCGCCCAGCGCGAGATACAGGCCGCCGGTCGCCGGTGCGAGAATCGGCGCGGCGTCTTCCTGCTCGCCGCCGCCGTTGCAGGCAAGCGCGGCGAGCGCAACCAACGCTAACGCCGCCGTTCGCACCGCGGCTGTTGGATGGACGGTTCGCACGCGGCTAGTGTAGCGGGGCGTGGAGAGGCGAGGAAGCCTAGCGGCTCTGGGTGCGCGGGATCACGCCTTCGATCAGGCGCTGGTAGATCACACCCGCCGCGATCACGAGCACGCCCAGGACGATTAGCGCGAAGGCGGCGTTCGCGCTCTCGAAGACCTCGAAGACCAGACGGACTAAGAACGCGAAGATCGCCAGCAGACCCGCCGCCGCGAAAAGCCGCTCCTGCAACGGGACGGAGAGGCCGAGAACGGTCAGCCCGGCGATCAGCCAGAGAATGCCCCAGCCCGGCGCGGCGTTCGAGGGAAACGCCTCAATGCTCAACCCCAGCGTCAGTCCGGCCAGGCCCATGACGTAGAGCCAGAGGCTGTAATCGCGCTCGTATCGATCGCGGCTCAGCACACCGCCAGCCAGCAGCGCCGCTCCCAGCGCCGCGATCACCAGCGTTTGCCCCGTCTCCAGCTCATAGCTCGTTCGTCCGGTATCCGCGAGCAGAGTGAGGTCGACGGCGAGCGATGCGATCGCCACCACGATCGCTACCAGCACGAACGGCGACCTGGACCAGCGAAATACTACCAGCGCCGCCAGCAGCGTTGGTAGCGACAATGCCATCCGCGCCAGAGTCAGATCAGCATGGTAGTCGGCTCGCGCCGAATTGTAAGCCGCCCGCGTCGCCGAATCAAAGCGTGTGAATCTGAAGGCCGGCTCGTCCGGCCAGACACTGGCGACGTCCAGCAGAGCGAAGATGAGCAGTGGGAAAATAGTAATCGCCACCACCTGCAGTAGCTCTCCCGGCAACCGAAAGCGGCTGCCTTGCGCCGAGAGCAGGTAAGAAACGACGGCGAAGAACGCCAGCGATCCGGCGGAGATGGCGACGCGGCCGGCCTCGTTCATCTGTTCCCACTGCAAGCCGAGGAAGATGCCGTAGGCGACCAGCACCAGCAGGCCACCGCTGTAGTAGAGCAGGGTGGTCAGGTTGAGGCCGGTATCGTCCGGCTGGGAAGTCTCCAGATCGCGCAGGATCGCGTCCCGCTGGTCCGATGTGATCAGCCCGCGCTCCACCCAGCGTTCGAGGTCGCGTTGCGTGAACCGGCGTGTCGGCATAGTCGACTTATCGTACCACGGCCGGCAGTATTGGCTACCTCGGCAGGATGTGAATGCTGCCGGAGCGCGTGCGGATCAGCACCGTCGGCGCGTCCTTGGGCGGCCGGCCCTCGCTGCTGCCGCGGCGCACGGGCATGTCGCTGCGGACGGAACCGCTGCTGCTCTCCGCGTCCAGGAAAAAGCGGCTGCTCGCCTCCAGCGCCATGCGGACGGAGCCGCTGCCGACGTTGATCGTGTGCGGGCCGCAGACGCCGCCTTCGTAGCGAACCGAGCCGCTGCGCTGCTCCACTTGCAGGCCAGCGCCCAGCTCCGAGAGCTGAATCGCCCCGCTCCGCGTCTGCACGTTGACGTCGCCAGCGCAGCCGTCGACGCGGACGGTGCCGCTGCGCGAGCTGATCGTGAGGCGGCCGCCGATCGATTCGGCCTGGACGCCGCCGCTGCGCGAGTCGATCCGGGCATCGCCGGCGATGTCGCTCAGCGCGATGCGGCCGCTGCGCGCTTCGACCGCTAGCGGTCCCGCTATGCTCGCGACCTCCACGCGGCCGCTGCGGGAGGTGATCTCTCCTTCCGTCGCTCGCGGTACCGTTATCAGGTAGTCGATGCGCGGCCCGCGACCGAAGAAGAGGAGCGGCCGCGGCCGCAGCAGGCTGGGCGCCCGGACCGTGACGTGCTGCCCTTCTAAGCGGATGCCGCGCCGCACCAGCTCCTCCTGGTCGTCGGCCTCCCGCTCGTCCTCCGCCCAGAGCCGGGCGACGACCTCCACGCGCACGCGCGCCGTCTCCTCGCCGCGAACGCTGATCGTGCCGGAGCGGTTCTCCACCGTCAGCCGCGCGGCATCGCCGACATCAAACTCCTCTGTGAACGTGCGGATGAACTCCATGACGCCGCGTTACCAGTCGTCGTCCCAGCGCGAACTACCAACCCAGCCGCGCAGCCGTCTCAGTCCCAGCCGTCTGCCGCCGCTGAACAAAAGGCCGACGCCGGCGAGGACGGCGATGGTGATCAGCCAGGCGTCGGTCGCCTCCAACGCGCCGACGGCCAGCAGCAGCGCGATGATGAAGAGCGCTAAGCGGATCATGCGCCCCGCCTCGCTTCCTCGCGGGCGGGCGCGCCCAGGCCTCCGCCTGCTGCGGGGTCCAGGCGGAGACCCAGGCGCACGAGGTAGGACGCCAGCGTCTGTCGGATCGAGCCGGACTTCTTCGCCGGCCGGCCGGCGGCGTGCGCCTGCGCCGCCTTGCGATGCCGCTCTGTGGCGTCCTGTGCCAGCAGTTGTAGTAGGTCTGGGTGGTTGAACATGCTCGTCCTCCTATCGTTCTCCTCCGGCTCGTGGCCCAACGTTCGGGTGAACTCGTTGGGCCTGCCGGTTAGTTCTCGTCATCTTCGCCGCCAACCCAGCCGGAGAGTTTCTGGCCGCCCTGGTGGCGGCGGCCGCGCCGTCCCCGGCGGCGCGCCAGCTCCGACTCGTCAACCTTTCGTAGGTGGCGGGAGAGCGTCTTGACGAACCAGCTATTCGCCGAAAGGCTCGCCTGCGACGCCGCCTCTGCGGCCATCTCCTTCAGCTCCGCCGGGATGCGTAGCGTGATCTTCTCTACCTCGCCGTCCGCCATCGACCAGGCCGCGTCGTCCGCCTCCGCCGCCCGCACCGTGAGGTCGAGTACGCCGGCGCGGTACGCGAGCGTCACCTGGTAGTGCGCCGACACCTCGTCGTTCACCGACTCCGCGAGCTGGGAGAGCAGGTCGAAGACGGCCCGTTCGAGCGGCAGCCGCGCGGCCTCGATGTAGTCCTCGATCTGGCCGCGCCGCTCCGGGTTGTCGATAACGCCGAGCGGACTCTTCAGCGCGTCGATGATGCTGTCTATTTTCAGTTCCATTCGGCGTCTCCTGCCATTATGCCAGCACTATGATGGCACTATAATGCCATATCGCCAGCGTCTTGTCAAGTCTTTATTTTGGCGCCCGGCGACTTTTTAGTGTAGGTCGGGGTCTTTAGAACCCGACAGGTGGAAAACAAACCGAAGTCTCTAGTCCCCGACGCCGGCGCGAAGACCTTTCTGGTCCCTGTCGCCCTGGACGGCGGGGCACTGACAATATTGAAGGGCGTACGTGCCCGTGCTACGATGTCGAACGGAGGGATCGCATAGAGGCCTAGTGCGGCCGCCTGCTAAGCGGTTATCCGGGGAAACCTGGATCATGGGTTCGAATCCCATTCCCTCCGCCACACACCATTTCCGAGCGACGTGTTAATCGTGCTCTGCACCGTCGCAGGCCGGCAGGCGCAGCTTCTCGCTTCTAGCCACCACGACCATGCGCTACCATGTCAGATGTTCTTAGGCAGGAGAGTCGCATGCGCTATCACATTTGGACCGTCGGCTGCCAGATGAACGTCGCCGACTCACACAAGCTGGCCGCCGGCCTCGATCGCCTCGGCTGGGCGTCTGTCGAGAAACCGGCCGACGCCGACCTCGTGGTACTCAACACCTGCTCGATCCGCGATCACGCGGAGCAGCGCGCGCTCAGCAAGCTCGGCGCGCTCAAGAAGCTGCGCAGCCAGGGCAACGAGTTCAAAATCGCCGTCATGGGCTGCATGGTCGGCCTCAATACCGACGAACTGCGCCGCCGCTTCCCCTACGTCGATGCCTTCGCCCGGCCCCAGCAGTTTGAGCCGATCATGGAGGCCGTCGGCTACGAAGACCTCGGCGGCGAGTTCTGGCCGGCGACGTTCGAGACGCCGGACGGCCCGACGGCCTACGTGCCGATCATCCACGGCTGCGACAAGTTCTGCACCTACTGCATCGTCCCGTATCGCCGCGGCCGCGAGCGCAGCCGCACCGTCGGCGATATCCGTGATGAGGTCGAGCACCTGGCGGCGCGCGGCGTCCGCGAGGTAACGCTGCTTGGCCAGACGGTGGAGGCGTACGGCCACGACCTCCCGCCGGAGGCGGGCAGGTCCCGCCCTCCCGACCTGGGTGACCTGCTCCGCGCGCTCCACGACATCGATGGTATCGCGCGCTTCCGCTTCCTCACCTCCTACCCGAAAGACATGACCGAGCGGATCATCGATACCGTCGTGGAGCTGCCGAAGGTCTGCGAGTTCTTCAACATCCCCGTCCAGTCCGGCGACGACGCCGTGCTGGAGCGCATGCGCCGCGGCTACACGATGCGGGAGTACCTGGAGAAGTTCCACCTGATCCGGCGCAAGGTGCCTAACGTCGCCATCACCACCGATCTCATCGTCGGCTTCTGCGGCGAGACGGACGAGGAGTTCCAGCACTCCTACGATCTACTCGCCGAGCTGGAGTTCGATAAGGTGCACGTCGCCGCCTACTCCGACCGGCCGGGGACGATCGCGCATCGCAAGCTCGAAGACGATGTGCCGCAAGAGGTGAAGATGGCGCGCTTCCACGCCATCGAGCAGTTGGAGGCCGGCATCAGCGCCCGCATCAACAGCCGCCTCCTGGGCCAGGAGGTAGAGGTGCTGGTCGAAGGGCAGAAGACCAAAGCCGACGGCGAGAGCCCCTGGTACGGGCGCTCTCGCGGCAACAAGCTGGTGCACTTCTCCGGCGAAGCGAAAGCCGGCGACCTCGTCACCGTCCGCATCGATCGCGCCAGCGCCTGGTCTCTGGTGGGGACGGCTGACGCCCCAGCCGCGGTTCCGGCCCGCCCGTAACGCTCGGTTTACATCTCATGGCCGACGCCGCTCCTAGCCCTGACACGCCACCCGTCGCTGTCGTCGTCGTCATCTTCACCGTCGTCGACGGCGGTCTGCAGGTACTGCTGATCCATCGCAGCGCGGAGCCACACCGCGGCCTCTGGGCGATCCCCGGCGGCAGGCTCAACCCTGGGGAGCAGTTGGTCGAGGCGGCGCGACGCAAGCTCGTCGACGAGACGGGCGTGCGCGATGTCTACCTCGAACAGCTCTTCACCTTCGATGGCCTGGACGAGGTGACGCCGGGCGGCTCGCTCGCCGTCACCTACTTCGCCCTCGTCGACCACGGGCGCGTGCGTTTGGCTAGTCGCACCGATTGGCGGCCGGCCTGGTTCACCATGCACCGCCTGCCCCCGCTCGCCTTTCGCAACGAGGAGGTGCTGGCATACGCCCTAGAACGGCTGCGCAACAAGCTCCAGTACAGCAACGTCGCCTACAGCCTGCTGCCAACCCGATTCACGCTCAGCCAGCTTCAACGCGTGCATGAGAGCATCCTCGGCCGGGAGCTGGACAAGCGCAACTTCCGCAAGCGCATGCTCTCGCTCGAGATCATCGAAGCGACCGATGAGCGCCAGGCGGAAGGCGCCGGCCGGCCCGCGCTGCTCTACCGTTTCACCTCGCGAGAGCCTGTCGTCATCTAGCCTGCCGCTTCGCCGTGTCTGCTACAATAGGCAGCGCGGGCACGTCCGTCCGTAGCAGAGGCGCATCATGAGGCGAACGCTCGACCGGCCCAGCCCCACCGTCGAAGACTACCTGCAGGAGATCTACAACCTGCTGGAGGACGGCAAGTCGGTAATCGCCGCCCGGCTGGCGGAGCGCATCGGCGTCTCCCTGCCCACCGCCTGGGCGACGCTCCAGCGCATGCAGCGCGACGGTCTAGTAGAGTTGCAAGACCGCCACGAAATCCACCTCACGGAGAAGGGCGGCGAGGCCGCCGAATCGATTAAGCGGCGTCACTTCCTTGCCGAACGGCTGCTCGTTGATATCCTCGGGCTGGACTGGGCCGATGCCCACGAAGAGGCGCATCGCATCGAGCACGCCGTCTCCCCGCTCGTCGAGGAGCGGATCATGGCGCTGCTCGGCAACCCGACCACCTGCCCCCACGGCAACACGTTCCCCGGCCTGCCCCACCCGCCCACGGTGCTTCTGTCCACGCTTACCGATGGCGACGAGCGCGAGATCGATGGCGTCCAGGAGGAGGCGGAAGAGGACGCGGAGCTGATGCGCTTTTTGCAGCAGAACGGCATGACGCCGGGCACACAACTCCGCGTCGTCGAGGTCGCGTCCTACAACTCTACGATGACGGTCGAGGTAGACGGCCGAAAGGTTGTCCTCGGCCTGCCCGCTGCGGAGTGCGTTCGCGTCCGCGTTCCGGCGTAACCGAAGCCTACCCTAAGCCACGCGCTCGGCGCAGCGTAGCCGCTCCCAGGCCTACCAGGGCGACGCCGGAGGCCGCTAACGCGACTGCCGTCCAGGGCAGAGCGCCGGCTTCGCTCTGCATCCCCTGGCCCGTCACCGGCGGCGCGACCACCGCCGGTGACGGCGAGCTATCATCCGGCGGTGGGCTCGCGTCGGGCGTCGCCGCCAGCTCCTCCTGAGCGGCGAGCACGGTAATCTGCCCGCGCATCGGGCTGGGATGGATGTTGCAGCGATAGCTGTACGTCCCCGGCTCGCTGAACGTGAACTGGAAAGTCGAGCCGTCGGATACTGTGCCGGAGTTCCAGAGCGGCGAGTCACCCGGAGCGTCGCAGGAATCGCCGCACTCCGTCGTTGTGTGGGTAACTGTGACGCCGCTGAAGTCCCAGGCCACGGTGTCGCCGGCGTTGATTGTTGTTTCGCAGACGCCGTTTTGGAACGACGAATCGCAGAACCAGAAGTTGCCGACGGCGATCGTCGCCGTCTCCTGCGCGGCCGCAGGCTGTAATGTCACCGCCGACAACGTCGCGCTAACCGTAACCACCACGGCCAGCGTCGCGAACAGGCGGATAGCGGATCGCATAGTGAGCGCCTCCTTGCTAGTGCTCGCGCCGAGCTCTCTGGCGGGGCCTCTTCCAGCGTACCGATCAAGCGCGTGACGTCAAGGATTCCGGCTCACATTCGACGTGCTTGACAGGAGGTGGTACAATCCTTTCTTGGGTAGGACGCCCCATCTTTGGAAACGAGGGTGGAGTTTTCCCAAACGGAAGCGGGGCCGCGCGGGAGAGCGAAACGCAAGGACCGCGATAAAGGGCCGGCCTTCGGGCCGGCCCTCTCCTTTTGCCCGCGACATTCATAAAGTTGCGAACCTGCCGATACTAGCGGTACAGGAGCGACGCCCGCGAACGCGAAGACGCGCGTTTCGCCGCGAGGGTCCGGGGTGGTTCCCCCGCCACCAGCTCCCCGGCCCCTCGCGCCGCTCCCCTCTCCATCGCAGCGAAGCGATTGCTTGCGCTCCTTTCCGGCGCCTTCCTATAATGCCTTCGAGGGGATATAGCTCAGTTGGGAGAGCGCTGCGTTCGCAACGCAGAGGTCGGGGGTTCGAGTCCCCCTATCTCCACCACCACTGCCATTACGCCGCCGGCAGGGCCCAGGGTTCTGTCGCGCCGGCCTCCCGAGACGCTCCGTCTGTGCCCCCGTAGCTCAGTAGGATAGAGCGACGGTTTCCTAAACCGTAGGTCGCAGGTTCGATTCCTGCCGGGGGTACCACAGATACGATAACGGCAATTCTCGGCCGCCAGCCGGGCGCGTGTGTTCTCCGCTATCGGCTAATCGAAGGCGCCGGCAGCTCGTAGTCCAGCGTGATGATGCGGTCGGTGGCGTCGGCGTCCACCGTCACCGGCAGCGTGATCTGCAGGTCGGCGATCAGGCAGAGCGCCTCTTCCCCCGTCCGGCAGTAGTAGACGGAACCCTCCGCGGAGATGATCGCATCTCCCGGTTGCACGTTCACCGGCACGATCACCTCTACCGACTCGTCGTCGGTCGACCATGTTGCGATGTCCTCCTCTGGCTCCAGCGTGGGGCTGTTGGAGCTGCTCAGCGCCAGTTCTGAGGGGGCGAGGCTGTTCAGGTGGAACCCGGCAGGCGACGAGAGACGAATGCGCAGCTCCGACGTGTCCGGCGCGACCGTCTGGCCGGCCAGTACGACCGTCAGCGGCCGGTCCTGGTTGCTCTCGGCGATCACGCTCAGGTTCGTCAACTGCAGCGTGGCAATCGAGTTGGTAGCTGTGTTCAGCGTCCGGACGACGTGGTTGTTCCTGTCGGCGAAGTAGACGAGATCGCCAGCGACGCTCATTCCCAGCGGCTCGCTGAGCAGGGACGTCCCAAGAACGCCGTCGCGGAAGCCGGCGCCGTCGCCTCCCGCGACTGTCACGACCTCTAGCGTCTGTGGATCGACGGTGCGGAGCTTGTGGTTGTAGGTGTCGGCGACGTAGAGAACGCCATTGGCATACGCGAGCCCCTGAGCGTGCTCCAACTGCGCCTCCACGCCAACGCCGTCCGCGTCACCGAAGTCGAACAGGCCTGTGCCCACGAGCGTCGAGACGCCGCCCCCGCTGTCGAGCGAAAGGCGGCGCACGGAGCTCGATTCCGGGTCGACCCAGTAGAGCGTGGCGCCGTCCGTGGCCATACCGTTCGGCTGGGCGAGCGTCGCTTCGAGCAACGGCCCGTCATCGATTCCTTCGGCGCCGCTTCCGACGAAGGCGGACACGGTGCCGGCCTCCACGTCCAGCGACCAGATCTGGTGCGTGCCCGCCATCGCCATGTAGAGCGTGCTGCCGCGCAGCACCAGGCCCCACGGCGATGCCAGCGCCGTCTCCGCCCCCGCCGCCGGAGCGGCGGGGGGCCCGTAGGCGCGTACGCCCGTGCCGGCGATCGTCGTCACCTCGCGCGCGTCGAGATCCGCGGCGCGCACGGCGTGGTTCCTGGTGTCCGCGATGTACAGTGTCGAACCGTCCGCCGAGAGCGCAAGGCCCTGCGGCTCGTTTAGCGAAGCTTCCGCGAACGTACCGTCCTCCAGTCCTCTATCGCCGCTGCCGATCACGTCCTGAAGCCTGCCGTTGAGATCGGAGATCAGGATGCGGTTTCTGCCGGCGTCGGCGATGAACAAGCGGTCGCCGGCCTCATCCGCGAGCACGGCCGAAGGGTACGAGAGTACGGCCGACGTCACAGCCGCCGCCTCAAGGTCGATAGCGATCGGCGTCCGGTCGATCAGGCCCTGCGCGTCGAAGTCGGCGACAAGCTTGTCGATCACGGGCTGAAACTCGTCGTAGATGTCCTCGCCGGAACGGCCGCCGACGACCCTGCCGTTGGGGTCGATGAGGATCAGCGTCGGCCAGGCATTGATGCGGTACAACGACCAGATGACGAAGTCGGGGTCGTTGACGACCGGGTGCTGGACCCCGAAGCGCAGAATCGCCTGCTGCACGCTGGCGTCGTCATGCTCGCGGTCGTACTTGCCGGAGTGGACGCCGATGATGACGAGCGAGTCGCTGTACTCCTCTTCCAGGCGCTTCAATTCGGGGATGATGTGCTGGCAGTTGATGCAGCCAGACGTCCAGAAATCCAGCAGGACCACTTTGCCCTGTAGCCCTTCCAACGTCAGCGGGTCGCTGACGTTGAACCAGGTATGACCGCCGGGGATCTCGGGCGCCACCGGGAGCGTTGCGGAGATGGCCGTGAAGTCGTCCTCCTCGGAGTCATCCAACGCCGTCGAGAGGCCTGACCCGCCTCCGCCGCAGGCCGCGGCCAGGCCGGCGAAGGCCAGGAGCGCCGCGATCCACCACGGTGCGTGGTGGCGCCGGCGGCCGCCAGTCCGATCGTGAGCTAGGTCGTCGCGCATACGTTCAGGATATCAGAAAGTGATTACGAATTCGTTACCTTCCGCCGGTCAGGGCCCAGACTTCTGTCCCGCCGACCTCCCGAGACGCTCCGTATGTGCCCCCGTAGCTCAGTAGGATAGAGTGACGGTTGCCTAAGCCGTAGGTCACAGGTTCGATTCCTGCCCGGGGGTGCCACACCCTTTCTCTAGACAGGGCACTTTTGCGAGCGTCCATCCAAGCGCTCGCAGCTCATCGGCTTTGACAATCGCGGCACTGGAATGCCGCAGTGCGACGTTATCACTTTCTCTCCGGCAGCCGCGTCGCGCGATCTCCAGGCTGTCGTTGATCGCATCGGACCTTTCGCGCGTCGTTCGCTCTACGTTACCGATTACCGGCCGCGGCCAGGCGGCGGGCCGCCCCCGCGTCCGTTTCCGCCTTCATCGCCGGGTGGTAAGGCGAGGTAGTTGATAATGCCCTCGTAGAGGGCCTCAACGATCTGCGCCCGCCGGCAAAGGTTGTTAGAGTTGTCGGAACACTCAGACACGGTCTGCCCAAGCCGCTCGGCTTCAATGGGGTGCGACATAAAGACGGGTTCCGCGACAGCCGCCGGCATCTCGCTCTTCAGCACGACTCCGAGCGCGTCCTTCTTTAGACCGAAGGGGACAAAATTGAGCGGGTCGGGCGCAGTAGGTTGCAGCTTGGCCCACATCGCATCGTACAGCTCTTGGGCTAGAATCCTGTCGTCCTTGTGAAAGTAGATCGCCAGCGTACCGTCGATCGAATCGTCGGCCACGCTATTCGTGTGGATCGAAACCATGAGCGTCGCGTTCTGTGAGTTGCAAAACTCATACCTGTCTCGAGTGCTCTTGGTGAAATCGTCCGTCCGAGTCATCACGACGGCGAGGCTGGCGTCGTGCACAAGACGAAACTCCAGCGCCTGGGCTACATCCAGGTTGATGTCTGCTTCCTCCAGCAGGCCGTTTACAGCCCCGGGAGCACTTCCGCCGTGCCCCGGATCGAGACAAACCCTAGGGTCAGCTACAGCCCCTGCCGTAGGCAGACCGACGCTAAAGAGAAGAAACGCTCCGAAAACAACCAGGGCGCCAGCCAACAGCATCTGTTTCGCCATGCTGGTCAAACTCCTTCCGACTCGCCTCATTGCTGTCCCGAACAGGAGAGCTACATTGATACCCGATTATACTACCGTTTTCAGACAACTTCTACTCTGCCCTATGCTTCCCCATTAGCGGGTCGCCTATAGCCCATCGGCGATAAATTGGGCGAAATCGTATCTAATTTGGCTGACGGCGGCCTCATCACAGGGTGAGAAATTGCGATTTGACAGCAACCTGGGCGGACGACGACGCACAGGTTGGACAAAAGCCACCAGTAGGCTCTTGATTCGGCGGCCAGGACGGAACAAGTCAAGACACGGCGGACGCGGATTCATGCTGGTAGGGCCACTCCGTCTCATTCTTGCGGCCCTGGCGTTCTTGCTCGCATCGGCCTGTCGTGGTGGCGGCGAGCAATCGTCCGACAGCTCGTCCATGGCTTCCGCTGACTGTCTTGCATCGTCGGCGTGACGTGGCTAGGTTACGTCACGCCCCCTCCCCTAGCCCTCCTCTGGCTTTTCCCAGAACGTCGATACCACTTCCAGGTACGACGGCGGCGCGCGTCCAGAGAAGCGGAAGCTCGCCTGGACGAGCAGGAAGCCGATGGCGATGAGGATGATCGGTGATAGAAGCAAGACCTTATCGACCCCTATCTGCGTCGCCGCCCCGGCGAGCGCCACCAGCGGCACGATAGCCGCGCCGTTGCGCAAAGAACTCTGGATCGCGAAGGTTCGGCCTTGGAGCGACAGCGGCACCCGCCGGTTGATGTACGTCTGGGCGGAGGCCGCCGCCAGCGAAACGCCGAACGATAGCGGCACGGTCAGCACGCTGGCCGTGCGCAGCCGTTCCCCCGTCGACACGCCAACGACACCCAGCAGCCGCAGCGGGTTGACAGGGTCGAGCACCGGCGCGACGGCGTCGATCAGCCCCAGCATCGCGAGGAAGACTCCGCCCAGCAGCACGCCCAGCATCGCCGCCACCCGCTCGCCCCGAATTCGCATGATCCTGGGCGCGGCGATCAGGGCGGCGACGACACCGGCGGACGACGGCATCAGCACAAACGCCGTGTTGGCGGCGTCGGTGTGCAGCACCTCCTCCACATAGCGCGGCGCCAGCGTCGTCAGCACCTGGTTTACCGTGCCTGCCAGCACCGCGAGGATGATGATCAGCGCGACGGCCGGGTGGTCGGCGATCCAGGAGAGCGCAGGCCTAACGCGCCGGCCCAGTGGCACGAACGCGCCCCGCCACGGTCGATCGCCCACCGGCAGGTCGAAGACGCGCGTCGCGGCTAATAGCAGCATCGCGCCGGCGACGTAGAAGACCACCTCCAGACCAGCGCTGCGCACCAGCAGCGGCGCCAGAATGCCGACGCCGAACCCGGAGCCGGCGGCGCCGGCCAGGCTCACTAACGAAACAGCGCTCGCGAGTTGGGTATCCGACGCGACGAGCGGCAGGACCGACGACTCCGCCGGGCTGGAGACCTGGCCAAGCACCGTGACGAGGAATATCAGGACGAGCACGACGGGGAGGTCGGTGCCGAGCAGCGACGGCACCAGAAAGCAGAGCAACGCCTGGCCGGTATAGGCGCCGGCAAGCGCGACGCGCTTCGATAGCTCGTCCGCCACCGCGCCGCCGTACATGCCGAGCAGCGCCGCCGGGGCGAGCGCCGCGACGCCGATCATCGCCAATTCCAGCGCGGAGCCGCCGTCGCGCGCGACGGCGACCAGCGCGCCGAATAGCAGCGCCTCCTGGCCGGCGTTCGAGAGGAAGCGCGAGAAGAGCAGGTGCTGGAGTCGCAGGTCGCGCGCGATCTCCGGCTCCGGCAGGAACGCCCAGAGAAATCGAAAGCCGTGGGCCTGCGCGGTATCCAGCGCGCGGTCGGCCGCGCCCGTGACGCTGCCGACGAGTCCCAGCCAGGCCCAGCGCTCGGTCGCTCGCGGCCACGGTCCTCTCCTCATGGCTGCCATCATAGCGGAGCGCCGCGCCAGCGCGCTCCATCACCACCTACTCGTGTTTACACTCGCCGGTGCATCAAGTAGAAGCGCGTGGGGCGCCAAACGGGGTGCCGAGCTTCTCATTCAGTAATCTCAACCGAGCTGTCTTCGATTGCTTCACTCCGTTGCTGCCCGGCGACTGCGTTCTCGCGCCGTTCCCCAGTGACCGGCACAGCGGGCCGTCGCCCGCGCATCTACGTTTGTCACTAACAGGGCATCGTGTAAGGTGATAACGACGCCGCCGCTTGGTGTGCGCATCAGGGTCGTGGAGGTGAGCATGACGGAGAGCGCGCAGATCGCACTGGAAACGCCGGCGCCCGCCAGCCGGAACGGCGGTTCAGCGTCCGCCTCCTCATCGATTCCTGGCGCACGATTGCGCAACAACGACTACGCTGTCCTCAAACGCATGGTGCGCGAAGCGGGATTGCTGGAGAAGCAGCCGCGTTTCTATGCGATCCAGATACTGCTGCTGGCCGGCCTGCTGGCGGCGAGCATCGCGACGCTGGTGCTGGTAGAGAGCCTCTGGCTGCAGCTGCTCAACGCCGCGTTCCTCGCCTTCATCTTCACGCAGGTCTCGTTCCTCGGCCACGATGCGACACACCGCCAGATCTTCCGCTCGGTTCACGTGAACAACGTCTTCGGGACGGTGTTCTGGAACGTGGTGCTGGGCATGAGTAATCGCTGGTTCATCTACCGCCACAACCGGCACCACGCCCATCCCAACGAGGAGGAGAACGACCCGGACGCGGATCTGATCATGCTGTCGTTCTCCAAAGAACAGGCCAACTCCAGGCTAGGGCTGATCGGGATGATGGTGCGATATCAAGTGCTGCTGGTGCCGCTGCTGGCGCTGGAGATGATCGTCCTGCGCTACGCCTCCTATCGATTCTTCGTCTTACGGCGCGGCAAGTACCCGCCTGCAGAGGTAGCGATCTCCGCCCTCAGCACCGCGATCTATCTTGCGCTCGCGTACTACTTCCTTGGGTTGGGCGGGGCGCTACTCTTCATCGCCGTGCATCAGCTCTGCTTCGGCCTCTACTTCTCCTCGGTCATCGCCTCCAACCACAAGGGCATGCCGCTCTGGGAGCCGGGCCGCGAGCTGGATTTCCTCCGGCAGCAGGTGCTGACGGCGAGAAACGTCTCCTCCCATCCGCTGGTCGACTTCTGGTACGGCGGCCTCAACTATCAGATCGAGCACCACCTCTTCCCATCGCTGCCCCGAAACAAGCTACGGGATGCGCAGGTGATCGTCAGGCAGTTCTGCCAGGAGCGCGGCATCGCCTACTGCGAGACGGGCCTCCGCCAGTCTTTCATCGACATCCTGCAAGCGCTGCGGGCCGTCAGCGCCGAAGTCGCCGCTTCCCCGGCGGCGTAGGGGCGGAGGCCAGGGCAACGGTTTCCTAGGCCCTAGGGCGGGAGCGATCGCTGGCGGAGCGGACAGGCTAGTTGACCAAGCTCAAGCGGCAGTGTTAACTTCAGCGCACGTGGCATCGTATTTGAGCGAGGTGAAATGATGTCCGATCTGCTAGCTACATCACTAAGGCGGTTGGTGAGGAAGGCGTGCGACGGTCTTGAGCGTGCCGAAGAGAAAGACGTACCGACGCAGGAAGGCCTCATCGTCCAGCCCAAAGGTAAGAGGCGGCGAATAGTTAACGGGGAGATTCCGTCCTGGGGAAGCGCCCCAGAGCTCCTTCCACAAGATTATCTCTCAAGGGAAGTTTTCGAAGCGAGCCGGAGCGCTCTGGGCGACGAAAGAGTGCGCGTCTTCGAACGGCGGATGGTGTGGGCGTTCAACATCGGGATTGGGCATACGGCCGCCGATATCCCCGCTATGTTCCTGAGTGACTACTTTGACACGGGTCGCAGTTTCCGCTACGACGACGAACACTTTCGAAAGCGCTACTCGGAGATGCTTCGCTTCCATGATCCGGACGCCGCATTTCGCTTAAAGATTGTAGTGCCTCTGTGGGGGTTTGATGCCGTTCCTAGGCGAATGACAATTGGTGACTATCGGATTAGGAAAGTTACCTCTGACGAAATCGCGCGGATTGCCAACGAGAGCTTCAATATCGAACACCGATTCGATGACCCATATCTATTTAGCCACATTCTCGAATTCGCCTTCGACACGCCCAAGGTCGTGACCGAGGTAAATGGTCACGACTGGCAGGCATTCATTAAGAGCTCGGATAGTATTTTCGAAATAGCTGCGCGGGTCAATCAAGAGATTGTCTTGCTCCGTTGCTTCACCGATCAAGTTCCTCGCGCGGTTACCTTCGGACACATCTACGACGGTTGGCCGACTTCATTCTTTCGCGGGGGCCTGCTAGTGGAACTACCTTGGAGGAATAGCATGAGCGCGTCGACACAGAAGCTGACGCTGTCACAGGTAGGCTCATTGCGGCGGCTCCGAGAAAAATTCTTACGTGTGGACTCAGACCTGAGCCCTCCGCTGCAGGCAGCCGCGCGGCGAATCGCGCTCGCCGAGGACGCACCTTATGCAGGGGACCAATTGGTGGACTTCGTAACGGCGATCGAAGGCTTGTTGCTGGACGACGGCGCGGCAGAGGCCAAGTACAGGTTCAAGGAGCGCGTTGCATTCCTCTTGGGTGCTCGACCGAAGAGGGTGGAGCTGGCCAAGACGGCAGCCACTATATATGACCTTCGCTCTCAAGTAGTTCACGGCCAGGTTGTTCCGGATGAGTTCGGCTTCGGTGTAGTGTTCTTCGGTAGTACCGGCAAACGTAAGAAGCAACGATCTGGAAGTGTGCAAAAGGCAGCCCAGGATGCTCGGCAAATGGCCAAGGACTCCCTCCGGAAGATTACGTTGATGGGAGGACACACTCCCGATTGGGATCGCAAGATCCTAGGATGAACACCGGATTGTTGATGGGCATGATTTGGGATCTAGAAGGCAGGTGAACAGCGCCAGGATGCCCGGCGTAGAGGCGATCGAATAGAGGCGGTTTGGCTTAGGCGCTCAGCATCTTTCGAGAGTCTCTGCCGTCTCGCGTTGCATCGTCCCCGGTGGCGTAGCGGCGGACGCATCACCCACGCGCCGGTGGCAACGAGAAGAGGCCGCCGAGAGATCGGCGGCCTCTTGATCTGTCCGTAGACGCGCGTTATACGGCGCTATTCGGTCTTGTCGTCGTCGCCTTTGAACGGCTCCTTGATAACCACCTTCACGCCGGAGATCGTGCCGGTGAGCACGT